>CAMVQS010000003.1 GCA_947169685.1 uncultured Prevotella sp.
CTCTTTAGAGAATGAAAATCTCTCGTCCTAACCGATAGACGAAGGGACCATCGCAAATTTTTGCGGGTGCAAAGGTACTGTTATTTTTTCATTCCACAAAATTTTCTGGACGAAAAATATGTTTTTTGAGCGAAAAATTGTATCTTTGCGGCGTTATGCTGACAAAAACGGAGGCCATTGTGCTACATTCATTGAAATATGGGGAGAGCAGACTCATAGTAGATTTGTTCACGCGCGAGCATGGACGGCTGTCATGTATCATCAGCATTCCCAAGACTCATCACGGAAAAATTAAGAAACAGTTTTTCCAGCCATTAAGTCTGCTCGATGTGGAATGTGACGTGCGCCCTCGCGTACAATTACAAAAAATGCGTGACGCACGAATGCTCCACTCACCATTAACCATTGAAAATTCACCAGACAAAATGGCCATTACACTTTTCCTTGCAGAGTTCCTTTACCATGCCCTACGTGGCGAGCAGCAGCCTGACCAGCAATTGTTCGACTACATGAAGCACAGCTTTTTATGGTTAGATGCCGCAACGGACAGCTACGCCAATTTCCACCTCTCGTTCCTTATGCACCTATCACGCTTCCTTGGCTTCTATCCCAACTTGGAAGTTCATCCGTATTTTGACCTCCGCGAAGGTAGCTTTTGTGATGTTCCACCCTTGCACGGTGACTTTTTGCGGCCTGATGAAGCTTCACGCATTCATGACATGATGCGCATGGACTACCAGAACATGCACCTTTTCCGCATGAACCGTATCGACCGCAACCGTTGTCTTGATGTCATGCTGGACTACTACCGCTTGCACCTTCCTTCATTCCCCGAACTGAAATCACTGTCCGTCCTTCAAGAGTTGTTTGAAGCGTAAAACAATACTCGGCATGTAACGACCCCTTACTCGGTATGTAAAGGGTGCTTACTCGGTATGTAAAGGCCCTTTACTCGGCATGTAAAGAAGCTTGCTTTTATCAATAGAAGTTTTATGGTATTAAACCTACCCGTTGTGCAAAGGTTTGCGCAACTGAAATTCAAGAGTTTGGAGGAAAATCAATTGTCACTCCAAAAGTTTGTTGTACCTTCGCAGCAGATTATTAATACTAAAAACTACGACAATGAAGAAAATTTACACCACCCTGCTCTCACTCCTCGTGCCCACGCTCATGATGGCACAGGCACAGGGATGGCCCGCCAACTACGGCGGCGTGATGCTGCAAGCATTCTACTGGGACTCATACGACGCTACGAGTTGGAAGAATCTGACTAAGCAGGCCGATGAGTTGTCTGCGACCTTCGACCTCATCTGGATTCCCCAGAGCGGTAACTGCGGCGGTACGTCGATGGGATATGATGATCTGTACTGGTTTCCTGGTCACTATGAAAGTTCCTTCGGTTCCGAGGACCAACTGAAGACCATGATCCAGACTTTCAAGTCGAAAGGCTTGAAGACAATCGCCGACGTGGTCATCAACCACCGCAAGACCCTTAGCGGCAGCTTTAACTTCCCGTCGGAGACCTACAACGGCGTGACATATACCATGACACAGGCTGACGTGGTGAGTGGTGACGGTGGTACTGGCAGTGCCGACACTGGCGAGGGATGGGACGGCATGCCAGACCTTGACCATCAGGGAACCAACGTGCAAAACGTCTGTAAGGCCTACACCAAGATGCTCCTTGATTACTTCGGCTATGCTGGTTTCCGTTACGACATGGTGAAGGGCTATAAGGGCGAATACACCAAGACATACAACAACTATGCTATGCCTGAATTCTCCGTTGGTGAGTGCTGGGATGGCTCCAATACCATCAAGAACTGGATTGATGCCACTGATAAGACCTCGGCTGCCTTCGATTTTGCCTTCCGTTACACCGTGCGTAATGCTATCAACAACAATGACTGGCGATATTTAGGATATGCGAACGAGGGTAACTATCCGCTCGTCAGCAGCACCTTCAACAGCGGTAGTTACCGCCGGTATGCCGTAACGTTCGTTGAGAATCACGACATGCAGGATCGTGGAAACGTCACAGGCTACAACAAAGACCCCATCGTACGCGACACGTTGGCCGCCAATGCCTATCTGATGGCCATGCCGGGAACGCCCTGTATCTTCCTAACCCACTGGCAGGCATACAAGCAGGAAATCAGTACAATGGTGGCCATTCGTAAGGCTATTGGCATCCATAACATGAGCACCTATGTTCCTACAGCTACCAGTAAAGACTACTATGCAGTGAATACAACAGGAACAAACGGAAAGCTGTTGTGCGTCGTTGGCACCACTGCTAATAGCTACACGCCTAATGGCGATTGGACAAAGATATTGAAGGGGCATCACTTTACATACTACGTGCAGGGGCTGAGTACCAGCACCGCATGGGCCGGCCTCGGCTCTGGCACCTACGAAGGTGAGCAGTCTGTTTTGCTGACAGCTATCAGCAATGACAGCAATGCCAAGCTGGTATATACCACCAATGGCAGTAATCCCACCGCATCAAGCACGGCAGTGGCCAGCGGAACAAGCATTAAGATTAGTACCAGCTGTACGCTGAAGGTGGGTGTGCTTGTCAATGGTGCAGTCAGCGGTATCATTACCCGCGACTATACGATTACAGAACCCGAAGTGTTCTCTATTCCCAGTTTCTGCACCGTCAGTGAAGGCGAGACCTGTGCATTCTTTGAGGCCCCCGACAGTTGGGCAAACACCATCAAGTGTTGGGCATGGAACAACAGCAGCAACTTCACTGGTGGCGCATGGCCGGGGGCCACATGCACCAAGATTGGGACAAGAAGCACGTACGACGTATATAAATGGACCTACAGTGGTACGTTGACGACAAAGCCCACCGGCATTATCTTCAGCAACAACGGCACGCCGCAGACAAGCGACATGACCTTCACCAACGGTGGCTACTATAACAAAGACGGACTACTGGGCGTGGTAACGGTAACCGCCATCAGCGACATCCGCACTGACGCGGCGAACGGCCCCGTACGTGTGTATAGCCTTGACGGGCGACTGGTACGCACACTGGAGGGCACCGGCCAGGCACTCGAAGGACTGCCACGTGGCGTTTACATTATAAATAATAAGAAATTCATCAAATAGGTTTTACTTTGACAAAAGAAAAGGCTCTTGCAACTGACGTTGCCAAGAGCCTTTCTTTATTTAAACGGTGCCCGAAGCAGGAACCACACATGCATGGCGACGGTGACGGGCAGGCCGTAATGCCGTCGCATGACGGCAAAGCGTTCACGGAGCGAGGCACGGTGGTTCTGCGTTGAGTCGCCTCCGTCAAGGAAGTCGGCCACCACCGCATGCACGTTGACCATAGGCAGCCCGAGCCGTTCCGCCTCCTTCATCACACGGATGCACCAATCGACATCTGCCGAGTGACGATACTGTAGGTCATAGGGAATGTCACGGGCCACGTCGGTCCGGGCATAGAACGCTTGATGACACACCAGCATACCCTGACGGAACGAACGCCATGTCAAACGGTCTGGCACGTTCAAGTGGCGCTTATGAAGAAAACGGCCTTCGTCATCTACGATGTTAGTGTCGCCATAAAGAATAGCAACGTCTTCTTTTGCCACATCTGCAACCTTTTCCAACGTTGTCGATTCATGGAAAGAGTCACCAGCATTCATAAATACGATATAGTCGCCTGTGGCCAGTCGCAATCCTTTGTTCATGGCGTCATAGATGCCATAATCAGGTTCACTCCTGACGATGACGTCATAGGGAACCTGCTGCTTATAGGATGTTGCCATGGCTACAGTCTCGTCCTTTGAAGCACCGTCGATAATCAGGTGCTCCATATCCTTGTAGGTCTGACTGCGTACACTGTCCAGCGTACGCTGCAGCACCTCGGCCGCATTATAGGTGATGGTGACAATACTGATTTTCATATACTTCAATATATCGTTTGGCCACGCTCTGTTGCGAATAACATGCTGCTACATGATGCAGACAGGCATTCGACAAGGTGTCATAATCTGCCTCCTCGAGTATCCAGTGCAACCCGTGGGCTAAGTCCTCGGCATCACGGTAGGCTGCTACGTAGCCGGTCTTCAGATGTTCTATCTCCTCAGGGATGCCCCCTATGTTAAAGCCCAGACAAGGAACGCCGCAGGCCATTGCCTCCATGATGGTATTGGGCAGGTTCTCGGAGAGCGACGGCAGTACGAAGACGTTAGCTGCCTGATAAACCTGTACGATGCGCTGTTCGTCGTTGACATAGCCCAAGGCATAGGATTTCAAGGGCAACCGACTTTCCAGTTCCTCAGCATGGCCGCCCAGGATGGCTACGAAGGCATCGCCCAGATGACTCTTTCCGCAAGCCTCTATCAGATACTGCATGCCTTTGTAGGGATTGGTCGCCCGCTGTGATACAAAGAGAATCATTTTGCCGTCTTCGGGCAGTCCCAGTGCCTTGCGGGCAGCTTGACGGTCGCCAGGACGGAAGACATGTGTGTCAATAGGATTGGGAATGCTGACAATGGTCTGACCTTTTAACAGGGCACTCTTACGGGCTTCGCCTGCCAACCACTCGCTGCATGCCACAAATGTCATGTGCTTCCCTTCCAGCATTTGCTGTTTCCTGCGCCACACCTTTGTTGCGAGACTGTTGGAGAGGCGACACGCGTCGCATTGCTCTTCAAATCGCTTGCAATCCAACGTCAGATGACAGATGGCAGTAGCCGGCCAGATGTCGTGCATGGTCCAGATAACCGGTTTGCCGGTGTCAAGGATCTTACGGATCTGCTTCAGTGAAAGCATGCCCTGATTCACCCAATGCAGATGGATGACGTTGGCCTCCTGAAACTCCGGCAGTCGGGTGATGTCTGCGCCACAGTTGGCGATGTCAATCTCGAACAGGCGTTTCCTGCGCAGATACAAACGTATCCAAATAACGATGCGCTCCCATAGGAATGCCCAGCGAAGCCGACGTTGCTGCGGATGCTGCACCACACAGAGGTTGTCCGTCTGCTTGTCGCGTACCAGCATTTTCGCCTTCACACCGTTATTGTTCAGTGCTTCCAACAGACGGCTGGCAGCTACTGCCGCACCACCTGCCCGTTCGCTCGTGTTGACAATGAGTACTCGCATCTTGGGGAAAGATTTACTGTTCTTTGGTACGATGCTTGTCGAAGCGGTGAAGCAGATAGTTGAAAGCCTCCAGGCCTATCAGGACAAGTGCTGTTGATACTACGGCCAGGAGATACATGCCGCCTCCGCACGCCATACCGATGGCTGCCGTTACCCAGACACCGGCGGCAGTAGTCAGTCCGCGCACGGCATTCTTCTGGAAGATAATGGTACCAGCACCTATGAAACCGATGCCAGTGACCACCTGGGCGGCAATACGCGACACGTCAAGGCGGATGGGGGCATTGAAGTCACCCGTCAGCACCCCCTCAAATCCATAGACGGAGATAATCATAAACAGGGCAGAGCCGAGGGCCACGAGGAAATGTGTCCTGAATCCGGCGGCTTTGTCACGATACTCGCGTTCCAGTCCAATGGCACCGCCAAGGAGGGACGCAATGAAAATTCGCAGGATAAATTCTAATTCCATATTTATTTTTCTTTTTTCTTGTCTCTTGCTTCTTTCAGCGCCTGTTGCAACTCTTCTCCCTGTTTCAGACGCTCCACAAACTCGTCAATCATTTTCAGTTCACGAGGTATGCGGATGTTCTGCGGACAGTGGGGTTCACACTGCCCACACTGGATGCAATGGGATGCCTGACGCATACGGGGTACAGCACGATCGAGTCCGATGAGGTACTGCCGACGCATCCGGCGGTAGTTCTCATCGCCCGAGTTGTTGGGTAGCGTACCTTCGTTCTTACATTTATTATAATGTATAAAGATGGCGGGGATGTCAATGCCGTAGGGACAGGGCATGCAGTACTTGCAATCGTTACAGGGAATATTCTCCAGTCCCACAATCTTCTGGGCAATGTTGCCTTGCAGATATTCCTGTTCCTCAGTGGTGAGAGGTTTCAGCGGACAATAGCTCAGCAGGTTGTCCTTCAGGTGTTCCATATAGGTCATGCCCGACAGCACCGTCAGCACACCCTCGGGGGTACCAGCATAGCGGAAAGCCCATGAGGCAACGCTACGCTCTGGGTTACGCTGTTTCAGTTCGTTGACCAGATACTGTGGCAGGTTCGCCAGTCGTCCGCCAAGGAGCGGTTCCATGATGACAGCAGGGATATGCCGTTTCTGCAACTCGGCATAGAGATAGCTGGCATCCACGTTACGATCATTGATTTCGTTGGCGTAATCCCAATCCAGGTAGTTCAGCTCAATCTGCACGAAGTCCCAATGGTATTTGTCGTGCATGGCAAGCACCTCGTCAAAGACCTCCTTATAGCCGTGGAACGAGAAGCCGAGGTTACGAATGCGGCCGGCCTTACGCTCTTCCATCAGGAAGTCCAGCATGCCGTTATCCACATAGCGTTTGTTAAACTCATCCATGCCTCCGCCGATAGCGTGCAGCAGGTAGTAGTCAATGTAATCCACCTGCAGCTCTTTCATGGAGTTATGGTACATGGCGAGGCTGCCCTCACGCGACTGTGAGTCAGGGTGGAAGTTCGACAGCTTTGTGGCAATGAAGTATTCGTTGCGCTTGTGGCGGCTGAGGGCGATGCCCGTGCAGGCCTCCGACTTACCCTGGCAATAGACGGGGCTGGTGTCGAAATAGTTCAGACCGTGCTCAATGGCATAATCCACCTGATGGTTAATCATCTCCTGATCATAGTCGTCACTGTTCTCCGTCTTCGACGGCAGACGCATCATGCCATAGCCCAACAACGATACTTTGTCCTTGGTGGTGGGGTTTACGCGATAGGTCATCTTGCCAACGGGTGGCTCCACCTGTTGCTTATATTCGTCTATGGCTGCATTCGTCTGTGGATTCTTACATCCGGCAACGGCCAATGCCGTAGCAGCACCACCTGCTCCGAAGAGTTTCAAAAAGGTACGGCGATTTATCTTGTTACTCATATCTCAATCTCTCAACTCTAAACTCTCAACTAAATCTCCTTATGTACTTCGTGTCCTTCCACCATGATGGCCGTCTGGCCGTTCTTGCCAGGACAGAGGTTTTCGCAGGCACCACAGCCGATACATACGTGTTCGTTGACGGCAGGCACCATCGGTGAATCACCGTCATCCGGGTCAAGCGGAATCATCTCTATAGCACCCGTCGGACAGTGGCGTGCACAGTTGCCGCAGGGCACGTCGTCATTGACGGCTACGCAGTTCTGCTTAATCCATACGGCATGACCTATCTGGATGCTACTCTTCTCAATCGGTGTGATGGGTTTGATGGCTCCTGCCGGACACACCTCCGAGCAGCGCGTACACTCCGGACGACAGTAGCCCCGCTCGTACGACATCGTGGGCTGCATCATCGTCAGCAGGTCCGTTGACGGACGCAGCACCTGGTTGGGACACTCCGTGATACAGAGCTGACAGCCCGTGCAATGCTGTGCCATGTGTTGTGCCGACAGAGATCCCGGCGGTGTCAGCGGTGTCTGACGCTCTGGGATGACGCGGTCTGCAATGGCAGCCAGTCCGCCGTCTACCTTCTTCTTTTCCTGTGCCAGGACGGCCGTAGAGACGAGGGCAGAGCCTATCAGGAACGAGCGGCGGCTATTAGGGGACGGTTCTTCTGTGTCATGCGATGACACAGCAAGAACCGTCCCCTTTGTGTGACCATATTTCAAAGCTCCGAACTTGCAACTGTCAATGCAATTGCCACATACCACACAACGTGTATAATCGACGGTATGGTTCTTGAAGTCTATGCACGCAGACTTACAGTTCTTGCTGCAAAGCGAACAACTGCGGCACTTGTCCTTGTCGAAGCTGACTTTCAAGAACGAGAAACGTGCGAGAAAGCTGAGGATGGTACCTATCGGACAGAAGGTGTTGCAATACGTACGACCGTTGCGCCACGCCAGGACAAACAGGATGATGAGCATGACGGCAGCAATGATGAGCGACGGCAGCGAGCGCAGCCAGAGGTCTTCATGATAGAACAGGTAGCTGTCGGCATTCTCGGCTATCGATGCCAGCACGTTGTTACCTGCAATATACACCGGCTGCAACAGGTTCGTGGCAATAATGCCGTAAGTGGAATAAGGAGCCAACAACTGGAAGACGATGCCCACACCTGCCACCAGCGCTATGATAAAAAGCACCAACGCTGAATAGCGCAGCCACTTCAGCTCCTTCGAGAAGGAGTAGCGGTTCTTCTTGGCCTTCTTGCCCAGCCAGCCGAAGATGTCCTGCATGACACCCAGCGGACAGATGACCGAACAGTACATGCGTCCGAAGATGAGCGTCAGCACCACAAGAACTGCCACCACTATGATGTTGAGCGCCAACACAGCCTCCAGGAACTGCACCTTGGGCATCCAGCTGGTCAGATGATGGGCTGTCCCCGTAAAATCAACAAACAGCCATGTAATGCCGATAAACATTACTGCTGCCAAAACTATCCTAACCTTCCTTAACATATCGTACCTATTTATTTGTTTTCTTGACTATCCAGATACTCACCTCGTACAGCAGCCAGATGGGCAGCGAGACTACCATGAGCGTAAAGGCATCGGTGGTCGGTGTAATAATCGCCGCTACCACAACGGTGGCAATGACGGCATGACGGCGATAACGGGCCATCCACTCGGCCTTCAGTGCTCCCATGGCAGCCAGCAGCCAACACACGACGGGCAGCTCAAACACAACACCTAACATGAGGTTCATCATGATGAGCGTGTCCATGTACGACTCCAAGGTCAGCATGTTCTGCACCTCAGCACTGACCTGATATGTTCCGAGGAAACGGACGGTCAGCGGAAAGACGAGCAAGTAGTTGACGGCGGTGCCCAGCATGAACATCACGTAGCCGCTGCTCACCACCCGTACGGCGTAGCGCCTCTCGCGGTCGTAGAGTCCTGGTGCAATAAAGCCGAACAGCACGTAGAGCACGTAGGGCATGACTGCCAGCAAACCGACGTAGAACGCCGCCTTCATATGCATCATAAACTGCTCCGTCAGTCCTGTATTAATCAGGTGAATATCAACAGGGTCAGCACGCATCAGCCGATAACTGAGAAAGTCCCCATGTGCAGGTGCCAGAATAACGGCGAATAGCCATTCCTTCAGACAGAAGGCAACAATCATAGCCATCGTCGTAACGACAATGATACGGATCAGGCATGACCGCAATTCGTCCAGATGCTCCCAAAACGTAGCCGTTTTTCCTGCATCCTCAGGCATTTGTCTCTTCCTTTTTTGTTTCCTGCTTTACTTCTTCTGTGGGTTTGTTCTCTACACCGTTCACTCCGTCCTTGAAACTCTTGACTCCCTTACCGAGACCTTGCATGAGTTCAGGTATCTTCTTGCCACCGAAAAGCAGCAGTACGAGCAGGGCAATAATTAGAATCTCCCAACCTCCAAGTCCAAACATACGCTAATCTTATTTTTTAGTTATTCTAGTTGCAAAGGTAATTATTTTTTTTTAATCCACACACTTTTTACCATTATTTCTGTGTGGCAGCCTCTGTAAAGGCTTCCATAATGGCCGTCGGGCGTCCGTTCTTGAAGGCGCCGAGCGGATAGTGGTGCTCCAGTTCGGGTGCCCAGTAGAACACGCCGAGACACTTTCCGTCCATCTTCTTGCATTCATCGATGAGCTGACCGATGAACTGCTTACCCTCGGCAGGTCGGGCCACTTCGTAGCCTGTTTCCACCACCATGACGGGCGTGTCGTATTTCTTGACCACGCGTCGCATGTTCTTCAGGGCATGCTTCAGTGTGCCGCGGTCGTTCTTCTCCTTCTTCTCACGCTGGTCCCAGTAGGGATAGATACTAACACCTATCACATCCCATTTAGCACCGTGTGCCTTCAGGCCGTCAAAGATGAAGTCATAGCGTTTGGGGTCGCGTGCCTGATCCAGATGGATGATGACCTGCGCATCGGGATAGACCTGCTTCACCGCTTCGTAGCCAGCCTGCGTCAGTCCTGCATACTGTGCCATATTCTCACTGGCACGTCCCATGGGCCACAGGAATCCGTTGGTGGTCTCGTTGCCCACCTGCACCCAGCGCACGTTGATGCCGTTGGTCTTCAGCAACTGTAGGGTAGAGCGGGTATGCTCCGCCAGTGCCTGCCGCATCTCGTCGTAGCTCATCTCCTTCCATGCAGCAGGAATGTTCTGCTGTCCAGGGTCGGCCCACCAGTCGCTATAGTGGAAGTCAATCATCAGCTCCATGCCCAGCGCCTTCGCCCTTTGCGCCATCAGCAGCACGTCGTCAGGACGGCAGAAGCCCTCCTTCGGATTCACCCATACACGCAGGCGGATGGCGTTCAGCCCCAGCTCCTTCATCAGCTGGGTGTTCTCGCGGGGCTCTCCGGCAGCGTTATACAGCTGTTGGCCGCGTGCCTCCAGCGCCGTGGTGCCACTGATGTCGGCTCCCAGCCAGAAATTGGTTTGGGCAACGGCTCCCAGCCATGTGGTGCCGAGTAGTGACAGGAACAGGAATAGTCGTTTCATATGCGTCTAGGTTAATATTTGGGTACAAAGATAATGAAATATATTGAAGATATGTCATATTTCTTTCGTTTTTTGTTGGATTATCAGATTTTTTTCGTATCTTTGTCGCAACCAATAAGATATTAACCAGGCAAATGCGAACACTTCATCCGTTACAAAGTACGGCAGAACGACCGGTCAAGTTCACCTATCCCTTCTGCTACGAGCCCCATCCGCTGTGTTTGGAGGCTGCGAAAAAAGTACGTCGTTACGTGACGACGCACGAAGAGTTATTCCAGGATGCCGAACGGGGTAAGATGTTCGGCGTGCTGGTAGTCGAGAACGCTGACGGCACTCTTTTCTTCCTGGCTGCTTACTCCGGTCTGCTGGCCGGCCGCAACGACTGGCAGTGGTTCGTGCCGCCCGTTTTTGATGCCCAGCAGCCTGACGGACATTTCAAACAGATTGAACGACAACTGACGGCCATGAATGTGGTGCTGGAGACGATGGCTCCTGACGACCTGCTGGCCATCGAGCTGAAGGAGCGTCGTAAGTTCATGTCCGAGGACCTGCAGCAGTGGTTGTTCCGTCAGTATCGCATGCTCAATGCCCGTAGCGAGGAACGTGACCTCATCGAGCTCTGGCACGACTATCACAGCGTGAAGGTACGTCAGAAGTATCCCTATCCGCCAGGCGGGGCAGGCGACTGCTGTGCCCCCAAGCTGTTGCAGTATGCCTATCAGCAGGGGCTGAAGCCGCTCTGCATGGCCGAGTTCTGGATGGGCGCATCGCCCAAGGGTGAGATCCGCCACGACGGACAGTTCTATCCTGCCTGTCGTGGCAAGTGCCTGCCCATCCTGACGTGGATGCTCAAGGGACTCGACGTAGAGCCCAATCCCCAGGAGAACGACCCGCTGCTCTACCCCTTGGGTATGTCGCGCATCAAGCTGGATGTTCTCTTTGAGGATCAGTGGCTCATGATTATCAACAAGCCCAGCGGCCTGCTCAGTGTGCCTGGCCGTGAGTCGCGCCTCAGCGTGTGGTCCATTGTGCGGCAGCACTATGCCGACTGCGACGACTGGGCGCTTGCCCATCGGCTCGACATGGGCACCAGCGGCCTGCTCATCATCACCAAGACGCGCGATGCCTATGCCCTGATGCAGGAGCAGTTTGCGTCGCGTCAGGTCAAGAAGACCTATATCGCCCTGCTCGACGGCGTCATCACGCAACCCAGCGGAACCATCTCGCTGCCCCTGAGGGCCAACCCGTTGGACCGTCCCCGTCAGGTCGTCGATTACGAGGACGGCAAGCCTGCCGTTACAGACTATGAGGTACTGAGCGTCAAGGACGGCATCACCCGCATAGAGCTGCGACCCCATACCGGCCGCACCCATCAGCTGCGTGTACACTGTGCCCACGAAGAGGGGCTGGCCACACCCATTCTGGGCGATGACCTCTATGGACACGGCGGGCAGGAACGCCTCTTCCTCCATGCGCAGGAAATCACTTTCTGCCACCCCGTCACCCGCGAGCGGATGACCCTGCATGTGGAGGCTCCTTTCTAAGGGAGTTGTAACCCCCACATGTCAAACTGATAGGACAAACCTCCAAGAAGTTCTAAAATATTTAAAAAAGCGGACATTTCTTGTGTCCGTTTTCTTTTAATACAATTATTTTTTGTAATTTCGCACCGCAAAAGAAAATTATTCACTTTTAAATACATCAAAGTTATGATTATTGAAAACGTACATGCAAGAGAGATTTTGGATTCACGTGGTAATCCAACAGTAGAGGTTGAGGTAACTCTGGAGAGCGGCTTCGTTGGCCGTGCTTCTGTTCCTTCTGGTGCATCAACTGGTGAGAACGAGGCTCTGGAGCTCCGTGACGGAGACAAGAACCGTTATCTGGGCAAGGGTGTTGAGCAGGCCGTTAAGAACGTTAACGAGAAGATTGCTCCCGCCATTATCGGAATGAGCACACTCGAGCAGCGCAAGATTGACGCGCTGATGCTTGAGCTCGACGGCACACCTACCAAGAAGAACCTTGGTGCAAACGCCATCCTCGGTGTTTCTCTGGCTGTCGCACACGCTGCTGCTGCATACCTGCAGATTCCTCTGTATCGCTACCTCGGTGGTACCAACACATACGTACTTCCCGTTCCCATGATGAACATCGTCAACGGCGGTGCTCACTCTGACGCTCCCATCGCATTCCAGGAGTTCATGATTCGTCCGGTTGGCGCTTCTTCTGAGAAGGAAGGCATCCGCATGGGTGCTGAGGTGTTCCACAACCTCGCCAAGCTGCTGAAGGCCCGTGGCCTCTCAACCGCTGTAGGTGATGAGGGTGGTTTCGCTCCCAACTTCAACGGCATCGAGGACGCCCTCGACACCATCATGGAGGCTATCAAGGCTGCTGGCTACGAGCCGGGCAAGGACGTGAAGATTGCTATGGACTGCGCTGCTTCTGAGTTCGCAGTACAGGAGAACGGCGAGTGGTTCTACGACTACCGTCAGCTGAAGAACGGCAAGAAGAAGGATCCCAACGGCAAGAAGCTCAGCGCTGACGAGCAGATTGCTTACCTCGAGGAGCTCATCACGAAGTATCCTATCGACTCTATCGAGGACGGTCTCGACGAGAACGACTGGGACAACTGGGTTAAGCTCACCGCTAAGATTGGTGACCGCTGCCAGCTCGTAGGCGACGACCTGTTCGTTACCAACGTGAAGTTCCTGGAGAAGGGTATCAAGATGGGTGCTGCTAACTCTATCCTCATCAAGGTTAACCAGATTGGTTCACTCTCTGAGACCCTCGATGCTATCGAGATGGCTCACCGTCATGGTTACACCACCGTTACCAGCCACCGCTCTGGTGAGACTGAGGACACCACCATCGCTGACATCGCCGTTGCTACCAACAGCGGTCAGATCAAGACTGGTTCACTCAGCCGCACAGACCGCATGGCCAAGTACAACCAGCTCATCCGCATTGAGGAGCAGCTCGGTGCTCAGGCCAAGTATGGTTACACCAAACTGAAGTAAGACATAATTCCCTAGTCAACAACGATAAGGGGGTGACCTTTTCGAGGTCATCCCCTTTTTAAATACCAATAACTATATGAAACGTAAACTATTTTTCGCCTTACTGCTGGCCTTGCCACTTTGCGCAATGGCTAAGCAAATCGTCATTGAAACCCGCAGTCTCTCACTGGTCATTGAGGCCAACGAAGGCCATCAGCCACAATTTGTGTATTTCGGACAGAAACTCAATGCCGCCGAGTTGGCAGCACTCCCTGCACCTGTTAATGGCCGCATG
Organism: uncultured Prevotella sp.; assembly: GCA_947169685.1. Taxonomy (GTDB): domain Bacteria; phylum Bacteroidota; class Bacteroidia; order Bacteroidales; family Bacteroidaceae; genus Prevotella. Next base: position 13,878 of record CAMVQS010000003.1, read on the forward strand.
GACGTCTATCCTCCTTACGGCATGTATCCTCAGTCGGCCGCAGCTGTTGCTGTACGCCATGCTGACGGCAATCTGACCACACAGCTCTACATCACCAACATGCAGCAGCAGGGTGACGTAACACGCATCACGCTGAAGGATCCTCAGTATCCCACCACCGTTGACGTCTGCTTCCAGGCACGTCAGGATGTCGATATGATTGAGACCTGGACGGAGATTACCAATGGCGAGAAACAGACTGTTACCCTCACGCAGTTTGCCTCTGGCGTGCTGCCCATCCGTCGTGGAGAAGTCTGGATCAGCCACCTTTATGGTTCATGGGCCAACGAAGGCCGTCTGGAACAAGAGCCGCTGAAACAGGGTGTGAAGATGATTGTCAACCGCGATGGCACTCGCAACTCACACACCTCGCATGGTGAGGTGATGTTCTCACTCGACGGTCGCCCGCAGGAAAACAGCGGCGACGTCATCGGAGCAGCCATCTGTTACTGGGGCAACTACAAGCTCCAGGTCATCACCGACGACACGGAATACCACTATTTCTTTGCAGGTATCGACGAGGAGAACTCCGAGTATCACCTGAAGAAAGGTGAGACCTTTACCACGCCGCGCCTTGCCCTGACCTTCTCGAAGGAAGGACTCTCAGGCGTTTCACGCAACTTCCACCGCTGGGGCCGCAAGTACATGCTTGCCAACGGCAACGTGGAGCGTAAGATCCTGCTCAACTCGTGGGAGGGTGTCTATTTCGACATCAACCAGCAGGGCATGGACCAGATGATGGCTGACATCGCCTCCATGGGCGGTGAGCTCTTCGTGATGGACGACGGATGGTTTGGCGACAAGTATCCTCGCAACGTCGATAATTCCTCCTTGGGCGACTGGGTGGTCGATAAGCGCAAGCTGCCTGACGGCATCGAAGGTCTGCTGCGCGACGCCCGTAAGAACGGTGTGAAGTTCGGCATCTGGATTGAGCCTGAGATGGCCAACACCACCAGCGAGCTCTATGAGGCACATCCTGACTGGATCATCAAGGCTCCGAAGCGTGATGCAGCCCTTGGACGTGGTGGCACGCAGGTGGTGCTCGACCTCTGCAATCCCAAGGTTCAGGACTTTGTGTTCGGCGTGGTGGATAACCTCATGACGAAGTATCCTGAGATTGACTACATCAAGTGGGATGCCAACATGCCTGTGCAGAACCACGGTTCGCAGTACCTGCCCATGGCCGACCAGAGCCACCTCTACATTGAGTACCATCGCGGTCTTGAGAAGGTGTGCCAGCGTATCCGTGCCAAGTATCCCACGCTCACCATCCAGGCCTGTGCCTCTGGCGGCGGACGTGCCAACTGGGGACTGCTGCCCTACTTCGATGAGTTCTGGGTAAGTGACAATACCGACGCCCTGCAACGCATCTTCATGCAGTGGGGAACCTCCTACTTCTTCCCTGCCATCGCTATGGCCTCGCATATCTCTGCTACGCCCAACCACACCGTCTTCCGCACCACCTCGCTGAAGTTCCGCATCGACGTAGCAATGTCTGGACGCCTGGGTATGGAGATTCAGCCCAAGAACATGACCGACGAGGAGAAGGAACTCTGCCGCAAGGCCATCGGCGAATACAAGCAGATTCGTCCTGTGGTGCAGTTTGGGGACATCTACCGTCTCCTCTCTCCCTACGACGGCAAGGGTGTGGCCTCGCTCATGTATGTCTCGGAGCCTAAGGACAAAGCCGTGTTCTACTGGTGGAAGTACGAGCAGTTCCAGAACGAGCACCTGCCGCGTATCAAGATGGCTGGCTTGGATGCCCGGAAGACCTACCGCATTCATGAGCTGAACCGCATCGACACGACACCCCTCTCCTTCGAGGGCAAGACGTTCACAGGTGCCTTCCTCATGAACCACGGTCTGGAGATGCCTTACACACACAACGTGGATTGGGGCAAGAAGAACAACTGGTCCAGCCGCGTGCTTTTGCTTGAAGCACAATAAATCATCATAAACACATTAAATAAAAAAAGACAATGAAAAGAAAGAGTTTAAAAGTTGTAGTCCTCCTTCTTGCAGGCTGCTTAGTGTTCAGTTCATGCATTGGTTCGTTCAGCCTCTTCAACAGCTATGCCAAGTGGCAGCGCACCATGACCAACAACAAGTTCATCAATGCCATCGTAGGCTTTGTGCTGATGCCCATCTGCGGCAGCATCTCCCTCGTAGTTGACTCTCTGGTGCTCAACACCATCGAGTTCTGGACAGGCGAGAACCCCGTATCAGCAGAGATTGGCAAGACACGCAACGTGATAGGTTCTGACGGTACCATCTATGCTGTCACCACCCTCAAGAACGGCTACGAAATCAAGTCGCCCAACGGTGAAATCAGCCATTTCTACTACGACAAGAAGACCAACACCTGGTCGTTCGAGCAGAACGGCGAGCTGCAGGACATCTTCCGTTTCAACAACGACGGTACCCTGACAGTCATGATGCAGGACGGTCAGGAGCTCAATGTCACCCCTGATGAGGCAGGCCTCGGCGAGGTTCGCATGGCTGCCAACGGTGGTTACTACTTTGCTATGCGATAAGTAGAACGTCGCAGCAGCCCTATTAGAACTTGTAGGTTAGCTGTACGTCGAGATCAGACATGGAGGAATGGTCTATGAGCTGTTTGTCGGTACCAATGGTTGCACGGTCGAAATAGTTGGTGACACCCCATTTCGCTGTAAGCACAAGACGTGAAGCAATGGTACCTTGAGCCATAAACCAATAACGAATGCCCTCCCCGTAGAACATGGGGAAGGTGAATTGATAACGCGGGGCCCGCTCATAAAGATAGAGTCGGGCCTCGTAACTGTCTATATGGAAATAACCGACGCCAGCGTCCAGTTTCACTCCATGCAGCGTATAACCCAACCTCTCACTCAGCATGTAGCCAAGGTCACGCTCGTTGTAGTCGGTATAGGCAAAGTCTGCCTGAGTTTGAAGAGTAACGTCCGACAGGGTCTTGCAGGTGAAGGCGAGACGTGCCCTGTGCTCCGTACGATTGAGCAGGACCTTTTTGTCAGCAGTGTCACGTTGACGGATGTGCAGGCGATATCGGGCCTGAAAACTCCAGCGAGGAGCGTTGTAGGTGGCAGAAAGCATATTGTCCCAGGCGTAGGACGACTGCGACACCTGATACTTGGGAAAGGCAAACCACGCATAGTCCGTGTAGGCATTCAGCTGCAGCTGTCGCACAGGTTTCCAGCTGACTCCGAGGTAGAGCCCACTCTCGTTCTGGGTACGCGAGCCTTCTGCAAAGCTACGGGCATGGAGGCCAGCATAACGGTAGCTGTAGAAACGTTGCAGAGCCATGATGCTGAACACCCCCGAGGGCTGGTAGCTCAAGGCATTGGCTGTGGCCAGCGCCCCGTTTCCGTCGATGGCTGTCTCTCCACTGAATGAGAGTCGGTGGCTGGTGTAACGATAGTCCAGCGAGGCGTTCAGGAAGTCGCTGCCCGCAGGATAGTAGCGTCGGTAGATGGCTGTGGTGTTGGGGCGCAGTTCACGGCTCAAGTGGGTATAGGCTGCCGTAGCCCCTAGTCGCAGGGCTCCCCTCCTCCATTCCAAGTGCAGGCCTGCATCGGTCTCTGTGAGGTTATGTTTCTTCTGCATTTCGGCAGGTGTACGGTGATAGCCGTCCGTCAGCAGGGTGGCAGCGGTGCCGTCTTTGTTGATTGTGGCATCCAAGGGGCGGTAGGAGCCGTAGGCCGTCAGGTGAAGGTTCAGCGTCGAGGGGAACAGCCCGATGGTGATGGCAGCACCCTGCAGGTAGCCGTCCACTATGCGCGAGGAGTTGGCACGTATCTGGTTGCTGCTGCGTCCCAGGTTCTGGAGCGTGGCAAGTTTGCCAAAGCTGAACCCACCGTTCATGACAAGCCCCATGCCGAACGACAGGCGGTACTGGCCCAAGGCGAGCGTCTCCACAGGTCCCAGCCGGTTGAACAGCAGGTACCAGGCATAGTGGTCGTAGCCCAGGCTGTTGCCTTCGGCAAAGAAAGGCTCTCCCGCATCCTGTGCCCCCAGCAATCCGAACTTGACACGACTGCCATAGTGGAACTGATAACGCAGGGTGTGTTTGTAGGGATAGCCCAGATAGCCGTTCGTGTCGCCCTTGCGCTGATAGAAAGGGATGTGAGCCGAGAATGTTACTTCGTGCTTGCCCCAGCGCAACAGACTGTCAATACGCGGCAAGGACTGGCGGGCAGGCTGATGACCCACATAGGTAAAACATTGGAGCAGGCGCCTGCGCTGATAGTCGAGTGAGGGAATCATTAGCAGCTCACCCGGCGTCTGCAGTTCTCCGTGCCGATAGCGGTAGCCCATAATGTCCTCCACCTGTTGGGCGGTGAGGAAAGGCAGAGCCTCCAGCTGTTCACGGCTGGCATTGTTAATGTCCAGCGGCTGGTCCGACAGTCCTTCAAGCATCTCAAAGGTCTCTTCCCACGTGGCCGACTCCACGTCCTCCACATCAGAAAGCTGACGGAACGCCTGCTGCCACGACCAGTCTTCCTGGGCGGCAACATGGAGGCCAACGACAAGGAACAGTAAAAGCAGAATGTGTTTCATGAATACAAAAGTAGTAAATAATTGATAATGAACAATGGCTAATTGATAATTATTTTATAATTTTGCACGCGAAATGAACGTCAGAGGAATCATATTGGCAATGTGCCTGACAGCCACACTATCGGCGATGGCACAGTCGGACAGGACCAAACAGGACCTGGCCAATATGGACAGTCCGTCGTTTGTGCCCCTTGTCAAGGTGGGCAAGGTGATGGAAGGCGGCGACTCCATTCAGTATATGGAGATGTACAACGTCTATGTCTATCCTGAGCTGGAGTTCAAGAACGAGCGCCAGAAACAGTCATACCTGCGACTGGTGAAGAACGTCAAGACCGTGCTGCCCATTGCCAAGGAGGTGAACAAGATTCTCATTGAGACGGCGGAGTATCTGGACCGCCTACCCACCAAGGAGGAGAAGGACGCCCACATGAAGCTCGTGGAGAAAGGCATCATGAAGCAATACAAGCCACGCATGAAGAAACTGACCTACTCGCAGGGCAAGCTGCTCATCAAGCTCGTAGATCGCGAGTGCAACTCACCGGCCTACGACCTGGTCAAGGCGTTCCTCGGCCCTGTGCGCTCCGGCTTCTATCAGGCCTTTGCCTGGGTCTATGGTGCCAGCCTCAAGAAACAATACGACCCCGACGGCACCGACCGTCTCACAGAGCGCGTAGTGCTGATGGTGGAGTCTGGTCAACTGTAAATACATCATAAGGAAAATGAGATACACATTATTTATAATAGGGGCGCTGAGCATCCTGACGGGATGCAAGAGTGCCAACAAGCCTGTTCAGGAAGAAGAAACACAGCAGCCTGTCGCTGTGCAGTTTGTGGCTGACTCAGCCTTTGCCTATTGTCAGTCACAGTGTGACTTCGGTCCGCGTGTCATGAACAGTGAGGCACATGAGCGTTGTGCACAGTGGATTCAGCAGACGTTCGAGCAGTTCGGTTGCGACGTAGAGCTGCAGAAAGCCAACCTTACCGGCTATGACGGTACGGTGCTCCGCTCTACCAACATCATTGCACGCACCAAGGGAACTGTAGGACCGGCCAAGCGCGACGCCATCCTCATCTGCGCCCACTGGGACAGCCGCCCCTGGGCCGACAACGACCCTGACGAGGCCAACCACCACAAGCCCGTCCTGGCAGCCAACGACGGTGCCAGCGGCGTGGGAGTAATGCTCGAACTGGCACGTATCGTCCAGCAGCATGGCGACAGCCTCAAGGTCGATGTCGATTTTGTCTGCTTCGACGCCGAGGACTGGGGCATCCCCCAATGGGCCACCGTGTCCGACCCAGGCAACACCTGGGCGCTGGGTTCACAGTACTGGGCAGCTCAGTATGCAACCAAGGGTCTGAATCACTACCGCTACGGCATCCTGCTCGACATGGTGGGCGGACAAGGAGCCCGCTTCTATCAGGAAGTCATGTCGAAGCAATACGCATCAGGCATTGTCGATAAGGTATGGGCAGCCGCCAAGGTGGCAGGCTACGGCAGCGTGTTCCCCACCGATGAGGGAGGCGGTGTCACCGACGACCACCTGCCCGTGAACCAAGTGGCCAAGGTACCCTGCATCGACATCATCTCCTACTACCCCGACTGCCGCCAGAGCTCCTTCGGTCCCACGTGGCACACCGTCAACGACGATATGAACCACCTGGACCGTGCCACCCTGCAGGCCGTCGGCCAGACGCTGGTGCAGGTTCTTTTCTCTGAAAACTAAAAAGCTATTCCCTACAATCATTAACTAACTTATTATACATTTATGAAAAACTGTTCTTACCGCTTCTGCTCTTCGTAGCAGCAACTGCACAGGCAGCAGAAAACCCCGTGTTAACAATCGAAGGAGGTCAGGTTCAGGGCGTCTTGGCCGATGACCATCCAGATGTTTATGTATATCGTGGCATTCCCTATGCTGCGCCTCCCATCAAGGAGAATCGATGGAAGGCGCCACAGCCCGTCGGAACGTGACAGGTACCAGGTACCTGTCACATATCAGACATATCCCACCGTCATCCGTCATAATGCCATGCGCCCAGTGGCATTGAGTCATATCGCGTCTGCAATCCATTGTTTGTAAAATGGGTCTTCAATTTCATAACGATCTGTGTAAATCACATAGCCATCCTTCTGCAGTTTCTTCAATGCACTATATATGGTGCTCGTTCGATGCTCTCCAGTTTGAAGCGGTCTGTCTGTTGCCAGACGTTGCATAATCCATTTATTTGTGCGGTTAAAGTTCATCCAAAGACGCTCATAGTCCAGTGAATGTGATGTGACAATACGGTTGATCGCCTTAGTGAAAGGGTCTGTCTGCTCTGGCTCCAGCATTCCCACCTGCCAAATGTTGGATGCCAATTGTTGTGAGTAATACGGATGGCATGCCGTATAGTCGAGGATGCGGTTTGCCAGTTCATTGCAACTATCAGGAAAACAAGTTGCCAGCCGTTCGGAAAGATAGCGGAAGAAGTCATCGCGTGGCAATTTGCTCAGACGCATCAGTTCACCAAAATGATAGAACGGTGATTTCTTGTCTTCAAAGATCTCAGTCATCATACTCTCTTGACTCCCTAAGAGGATGTAGTTGATATGCTCCTGCTTTTGCATGATGGCTCTCAGTTCCTTGTCCAATCTCGGTGCGATGTCGCGTATCTCCTGAAATTCATCAAGCACGACAATCATCCTTTCCTCTTTGGTATGAGCTTTTTCTATCAACGTCATTACGTCTTCAAGTAATACCGTTGCTTCTGCTGTTGGCTGGAATGCCACATCCATTGACCCTGTTACTGGGTTTGTGGAAATGGTGGGGATGATACGGAAATGCGTTATCAGGTGACGCACACGCTCCATGGGGTGCACTTTAAAAAACTCCCTGAGCAACTTGGCCGAAAGGTCTGCCACAGATGTCACTTGTTGCAGATTGACCGTGATATGCTTACGTCCAGACTTCTTCACGGCTTTTTCCACCACACTACTCTTGCCGAAGCGACGGGGGCTGATGAGTATCAAGTGGTTGGCGCTGTTTACGAATTGGCAGATATATTCTACCTCATCCACCCTGTCCGTGAAGTATTCTTCCTCCACGATGGTGCCGAATTTGAAAGGATTCTCCATATTACGATTATTTTCGTTACGACTTTTTTCGTAGTCTGCTGCAAAGATAATAAATTGTTCTCTAACATCAAAATAAATGTGAATAAAAATATTACAATCCTACATTATTCACTCCTATCCCTCCGTAAATCCATAACTCCGATAATCCATCTTCCATCTTACACCCGCCTTCATACATCAGACATATTCCACAATCCCGATTGCTTCTTCCGTCAAGCCTTGGCATTTTCACAAGGAGCCCATCCTATTGGAACTCGTCAAGAATGGATCATCAGAACCGTCCCGCTTTCTGAAGCGAAATGAATTTCAAATGCGGAGGTGTGGCCTGACTTCGCCGAATTCACGCGGCAAAGATACAAAATAATTTTGAAATTCAATCACAATTTTAATAATAAATGCGACAGTTGGCCGTATTTTGATGCGACAGTTGGCCGTATTTTGATGCGACAGTTGGCCTTCTTTTACGCATCAAGTAGTAAGCCAGTACGTGCGGAGCAGGTAGAGCAGCAGGAGGTGGAGAGGGTAGAAGGCGTAGAAGAAGTACTTGCCGAAGGAACCGGTGATGAATCCGCGCTTGCCGTTATACAGCGCCAGCAGGGCGAAGCCCGCTGCCACACCAGGAATATATCGCCTTGCAATGATGCAAGTACCTAAGAACAACTTCAGCACCTTCTGTTCACGCAGCACGTAGAGCAGCAAGATAAGGCCCACGCCACCTATATTATAATCCACCTTCAGGACATACGCTGCGAGGAATACCGTTATGAGCGCAAGCGTCTGCCGCATCCAGTTTTCTTTCATATACTCCCAGAGATACAGCGTCAGGAAACCCAACAGCAGCGTGAACCCCACGTTGCCGTGCAGCCAGAACTTACTGTTGAGGTGTGCCAATGCCCACGGAGCTTGCGACACAAGGGCAAACACCAGCAGGTTACGTCCATATTTCCTGCGGTCATGAGTATGGATGAACCCCTCCACCAGCAAGAAGGCAAACACAGGGAATGCCACACGTCCCACGGTGTGCATCAGCCGGCACAGCTCCGGCCATTGGTGAAGCACGGGCAAGTACGATGCCGCATGGTCAATCGCCATTGTCACCATCGCAATGACCTTCAGCCAACTGCCGTTGAGTATTTGGTAGTTATTGGACATGGGAATCTTTTTTCTTTTTCTCTTTCTTCTTAAACATATTCTTGATGTTATAGAGTATCTTCCCCGTAATAGGGATCTTAACCCCTTCCTTCTCAAAGGAACGACAAGGAAGACAATGTCCACAAGGGAATCCCCAGACAGGCTTCAGACACGACCATGTATGCTTTACCACATTTTTGTATCCCATAGCATACAGTTCTTCTATTTCCTCCTTCTTCGTTTTATGGTACAACGACTTGGGGAAATAGAAATGTCCGAACAGATTAATAACATCTTGGTCTGCTCGTGTTTTATCAATCATTAGCACATCGTAATCTGCATCAGGATGTGGAATGAGTAGTGTCTCATCTATTGCTTTGACAATGGTCCCGTTTGGAGAGAACTGAAGCCCCATTTCCATCATTAAGTTGTTATGTGCCGCATATTTAGCAAGCCAGTAGTATTGTAGGCTGCTTGTACCTTTTCCAGGAAAAAGGTACATCCATGAATCAAAGATCTGGTTATTTTTAGCTATATCTTTCTCTTCTATGAGGATAATGTCTGACAATGTTGCACGAGTCTTATTATCTTTTCGCAATAAATGGACTATTTTATCCATCGCATGCAGTTCCTGTTGCAAGGATTTCCTTTTTCCTACGATATAATATGGCTGTATGATGCATTCACGACGAGACAGCTCTACTATTCGATAGGTGCTGTCTAATCCTCCTGTCCACAATATGTTAATGTGCCTATTCTCCATCTTTATAGACTATGTATTGCTCCAGCATGCCTTCTTCTATCTTACGAATATTCTCTCTACGTATGTCTTCATAGCAGACATTGTCTTCTGAACAAATTAAAAGCCTATTACATTGTGGATAATATACGCAGTCTTTACATATTATTTCATCTTTGGGACGTTCTTTGAAACGGTTAATCACCGCTAAATTGTTTTCTTCAGTATTGATATGACCATAGAATTCGCTATCTATGTAGTGCTCACATTTCCCCAAATATCCATTTGGGGTTATCACAACACTTCTGTCATTATCTGCCATACAGTGATTCACTCTAAATTTCGTAGGAAGTTTCGGTTTGGTTTTATAATGATAGTTTTTTATAAGTTGTTCTAGCTCCATTCGTTGCTTGTATATTACATTTCGTTCTTCCTGTGTTCGTTTGGTATTTCCTTCTATGTAGTCAAATAATACATGAGAGTAGATTGTTAAAAAGCTATTCTCGCCAAATCGCTCGTGAAGTTCTCTTACCAGAGTGAACATGTTGTCAATGTTATGCTTATCCACATTCAACCGGATAATTACCTTGATTTCGGCAGCAGTTAGTTTTCCAATGTTATCTAACACCTGCTGATAAGCGTTTCCATCCTTATAGATATACCGCTTACTACGATTATAGATTTCTTCAGTACCATCAAGTGTAATCTGCACTTTTTTTAGTTTCCAAAGTTGCTTGGCACGTTGAATAACATTGTCATCGAACAAATAGCCATTACTTACCATAGTGGAAGTCAGTTTAATTCCACTATCCTTCAGTTGCTGGCAAATAATGTCAATAACATGAACATTATATAACGGTTCACCCCCAAACCAACGAATATGTATATCATTGTTTTGCTGTCTAACAATGAACTGCGCAACCCGCTTAGCTGTCTCTATGCTCATGTGGATGTGGGCTGCATTTTTTTCAAAACAGTAAAAACAACGGGCATTACAATCTGAAGTAGGAAGGATAACAAAATTATCCATTCCTGTATTTTTCTTTTCAAAAAGCATTGCCATTGACTTCACCTGCTTACAAAGTTTTTTGTCATCGTGGTCTTGTGGAACTAAAAACCATAATTCAAATAGTTCATCTAATTCCATGAGGTGCTGAGCCTCTTCTTTGTTTAGCCATACTAAGCATAGTGTGAGAGTATTATAAATCAACAACCCATCTTCAACATGTTGTTGTATAACATATGTTAACAGACGAAGAGGGAATTGGTCTTCTTTTCGTTTTTGCTGTCCAATAATCTTATCTACTATAGTAGTAGGAGGGATAATAATCTGCATATTATTCCAAAGCAACTCCACCTAAACCGACCTCCGAATCGTAAGGAGTAACATAGGCAGAGGGGGTCGTTGTTAAAGCTAATCCAGTAAAGGCTATTCCTCGAACTGTGCCCCTTTCCCAATTACGTGAATCACTATTATCCAATGTCATTGTCTGTGAATAACAATTACCATTAGAATCCCATACATAAGCTGTTATGGTTTTTCCTCGTAAATCTATAGGGGGAACAACTAGATAGGCCGTTAACACATTCTTGGTAGCCAGAGGGGCACTCTTAATTAGTACATATACGAAATTGGTGTTATTCTCTGCTATGAATGGTTGAGATTCTGGAGTATGTTTGCCATTCGCATTTTTATGAACATCAAACAAATCAAAGTATCCCTTTTGGGGGAAACCGTTATAATCAATTGCTAATACGACCTTACGGTAATCTGCATTAGTTGGAGCATAGCACTGAAATCTTAATATACATGCCATGTTTCTTAGCGAAGCATGGAAAGTTCCATTATCTGCACGTGTGGTGTCTGTCGCTTCAAAAATATGCTCTCCCAAATGTTCGTGGTTGGTATTAACTGATTGTATTTGAGGTTTGCCGTAATCCCATGGAATCCTATTATAATTTCGGTTGTAAAAATTAAAAGGCAAGTATGTTGAATACATAATACCATCCTTAGTCATCCATCCTTGCGCTTCAATAAGTACTCCCGATGCTGTTTCCCCTTCTTTTAATGGTAAAACAAATGGTATTTGATAACCACCGTCGGGGAAAATACCCAAAGTATCCGTATGCTCAAAAAGTATACCAATATTTTGCCCCGTACCAGTAGTAGTTGCACGGGTTGTAACCAAGGAGTCGTTATTTTGTTCATCTATGGAAGGCTCGAGCTTACTGGAGTCCAAGGGAAGTCTACTGACAATAATGTGATCTACACGACTATAACCTGTCCATTCGTCTACATTTGTTGAACACGACACAACAAGACAGATGAACAATTGAGAAACAAAGCAATTTTTAAAATAACGCCTCACTAAAAAACGGAGTTAATGAATATCAAAGACCATCACAGCTATTTGTTGGGCAATCACCGTTACACTCCTCCTGAGAGGCTGAAAGAATTCCAATAGTCATGTTCAGCTTAATCTCCTCCATCTCGGGAGTTTCATACATCTTCTTTTCCATATTACGTTTTTCTTGTTCGTGCTCCCTGTTCCCTTTAAGGAGCGGTTATCTTTACTGCGGCCGTGGGAACTCCGACCCATCATTTCTTACATACTGCCATCCACCTCGCGGCCCGAGGTGGATATCTTGTTCCCACCGTGGGAACAGATTGAAAGGTGCCGTGTAAGGGTTCGTTACATACTATGTAAGGCACCCTTACATAGGGGTTAACGACCCGAAAGTCGGTATGTTTCGGTGCGAAAGTCGGTATGTTTCGCCGGAACAGGTCAAGACCTCAAGCGACAACCCTGAAACATCGATGTACACAGCGTTTGAGGTATAGGGGGTGTTGGCATAAGACCCCCCATACACCTCCCATACACCCCCCATACACTCCATAGATCTGTCAACATGAGGTCTATGGGGGGTGTATGTGAGATCTTACCATAACACCCCCTATACCTCAAACGCTGTGTACATCGACATTTCAGACGGCCATAGGAGTATGTGGGGTGTTTCTCAAAATTCTGATTCACTCCCAGCCCCCTGTGTTTCAATAAACAATGCCATGCACCGAGAGAAGTATGTTGAAAAAGTGTTTTTTAATTAAATTCTAACCTGGCAAACCATCTTTTTATCACTTTTTCCCGAAATTGTTTGGCGGTTCAGAAAAGTATTCATAACTTTGCCAACAAGAAAACAACAAAAGAGATATTATGACAGCTTTAGCAAAGAAAATATCAGAAACGCCTATGGCCCCATACACAGAACTTTTGCGAAGTATGAAGCCGCAAGAGATACGCATTGTTGTTACCTTTTTGCAAGAGGCATTGCAAGAGGCAGAAGGGGTAAATCCAGAAGCAAATGTCTCTGAGATTATCCGCAACAAGTTTAAAGGCCTTACCATCTCGCAGGAGACCAAGGATCTCGTGCGAGACCTTTCGTTGTCTTCAGAAGAAATGGGTGATGAAAGAACACAATACATTTTAGGGTATAGACAATGACAAAGGTTTTTCTTGATACAAACATCTTGATGGACTTTGTTGAAAATCGTGAAAGACGAGAATATGCTGAGACCATCATTGAGCTTGGGAAAACAGGTGTAATACAGCTTTATGCCTCATATCTGTCGTATGCCAACATGGGGTATGTCCTACGTCACCGTAGCCAAGAAGAGCGCTACCGTATGATTAATAATGCTCGTAAAATTGCAACTGTGTTGCCATGTGACTCAGACCAGCTTGACAGCACTTTGGAAAAGCCTGTGAAAGACTACGAAGACATGCTGCAGTATCAATGCGCGTTGGCAGCAGGATGTGATGTCATAGTAACAAATAACAAACGTGACTTTTTCGAGTTTTGCAAGTTACCATTTCTTACTTCGGAAGAATTCCTGTTGCAGATTGATTTTTGAGCGTATGGCCGTTTTTTAATTAAATTCTAACCTGGCAAACCATCTTTTTATTACTTTTTCCCGAAATTGTTTGGCTGTTCAGAAAAGTATTTGTACCTTTGCCCTCGAAATGTGTACACCTCGGGCCGCGAGGTGGATGGCAGTATGTAAAAAATGATGGGTCGGAGTTCCCACGGCCGCAGTAAAGATAACCGCTCCTCAAAGGGAACAGGGAGCCAGAAAAAAGTATAAACGTAATATGGAAAAGAAGATGTATGAGACTCCCGAGATGGAGGAGATTAAGCTGAAGATGGAAAAGAGCCTGATGGGATGTGTTGAAGTTGGTACGACTTCTGATGTGGATTGTGATGAATTTTGTGAAGAAGACTAATGATTCATTCTGTTGAATGAGATTGTCGTTGACGGTATTGAGACCTATTTCCTTGTGTCTGTTTTGCGTTATGTTTGTCATAGCGTGTAACAGTCAAGAGGATTCATACACTTTGGTGAAAGAGATTAAATTGACCATTGAAGACATGGAAATAGGTGAACTAGATGATTCTATTTCTGCAAACGAAATTATTACTCGTTCAATCTTAGAAAATGACGGATCAAAAGTTTCATATCTTTTTGAAGATCATGACACCATCGGTATTTTTCCCGAGGGAGGTTTTGAGATCCCTTTTATAGTTGAAATACCAGATTTAGTGCCAACAAAAGAGGTTACTCTTATTGCGAATGGTTGGCGTACTAAGGATGGAGTGAAGTATTGCTCATATCTGCCTTTTGACCGATACAACTTTGACTACTCTAATCGTGTTCCATGGAGATTTGCAGGAATAAGACAAAATGGAAACAAAGACGGAGTAAAAACAGGTTCTAAGAATTCTCTATTCTTGGCAACACGCCCTACGGAAACGACTCCAGAAGGGCTCTTTAATGCGGCTTTTACACATATGGGGACTATTGTACGCGCTAATTACAAACTTGCAACTGTAGGGACCTTTAAAAAGGCATGCATTGTAGCGCCAACGGCTCGATTTGCCTTAAATGGCACTTATGATCTTTATGCAGACGGACAACCTTTTACACCAGGAGAAATGAGTAATCATTTCGACGTCATGCTGGATAACTTAACAACAACTGCAAGTTCCACCAACGTTTATGTTTATTATATTCTATCACCAGATATCAGCAATGCTAGCGGTGACCAGTTGATAGGCTACATATGGGATGACAACGGCATACGATACAGAGGGGTTTATACGTTTTCCAAAGCTACAGTATGGAAGCGGAATGGCTTTGCCACCATTAGTTTTACAATGGAACGAGAATCAAACAACCTTGATGTTTATCAAAATGAATTCAGTACGGAATCGGAATTTAACGGTGTCGCTATAGAATAATAGAATTTTCTCTATGCAAATTATTCAACCCCCATCTCCACTAATAGATGGTTTACTGAAATCTCAGAAATATCATATAGGAACAGAATACCGATTGATAACGTATGCTATAAAGCTACTGGTACCAGAAGGCGTTTTGCTTTACAATTTACTGACCAAATGCATTGTATTATGCCAACAAGAAGACTTGAAGGCAGCTTCAGCGGATAATCCGCTCATACAATATTGGTTTTTAGTTCCAGAAAAACACGATGACCAGCGACTCTGTGAACAGATAAGAAGTGCTCTACAACTGATTCAAAAAAAAGAGAATTTCATTTCTGGGTATTGTATATTTACGACTACTGTTTGTAATGCACGTTGTTTCTATTGTTTTGAACGTGGTAGCAAGGAACGGACGATGAATGATGAAATAGCTGCAAAGGTGGTTGACTATATCGCACAGAATGCATGTGGCCATCAAGTGCGCTTTCGCTGGTTTGGTGGAGAACCTCTCTACAACATGCAGGCTATTGATAATATATGCGATGGACTTAAGAGACGAGGTGTTGATTATGTTTCTAAGATGGTTAGCAATGGATATTTGTTTAATGAAAACGTAATCAAAAGAGCTGCGACATTATGGAAGTTGGATAAAATCCAGATAACCCTTGACGGAACAGAAGAAAAATACAATCGTATTAAAAACTATAAGGATAATAGAGAGAGTGCCTATCTGCGAGTAATGAAAAATATCGGCTTGCTGTTGGAATATGGTATCCGGGTCGTTATTCGCCTGAACATTGATGCCATCAACATTGAGGATATGACTTGTCTGGTTCATGAGCTACATACTCGCTATGGTGGAAATAAATTGCTTTCAGTTTATTCACGTACTTTGTTTGAAAATAAAGGATGTGTTCGCAAAAGAAGCAATGAGGAGCGAGCACTTCTTTGTAATCAGCAAATAGAATTGGAAAAACTTATTTACGGATACAATTTGAATGAAGCCCCATCAAATTTACGAAAAGTTTGGGTGAATGCCTGCATGGCAGACACCTCGCATACTATCACAATATTACCAGACGGAAAACTGGGAAAGTGTAATGATTATTTGGAGAGTCACTTTGTCGGAACGCTCGACGAGGGAATCACAGACGAAAAGATGGTGCAAGCATTTACGCTTCAACGGGAGCCATTAGCCGATTGTAGGTCTTGTGCTCTTCAACCAGATTGCCTTAGATTACAGCTATGCATGGAAAAAGAACACTGCTACGTTGAAGAAAGAAGAATCAAGGTGTTTCGTATTCAGCAAATGATGTTGAAAACATTTGAGAAAAACAAGGCAGTATGAGAACAATTCTTTCATACAGAATAGCAGGAATAGATTTTGCAATAAATATAGAAAAAGAGGCTATTGAACAAAATCTGCTAAATCACTACAACTCTTTTAGAATAGAAGGAACAAAAGAATTTGATTTTGTACTGGACATCGTCAACCGACAGGAAAGAATGGAAGGTGAACAGATTCTTGGCGGTGACAAGATAAGAAGCCAGATATATCGGGTACAGAACGGTTACTATAAGGAGGCGTTAGGCAGAGAGAGGAGAAGAGTGTTGTATGCAATATATTTAAATAGCAATTATAGCTATGGAAGGTTGAAAATAAATCAGCATACTCGTACTATATTGAACGAAGCCATTATGACCATGTTTTTTGCTGCAATGGCCAAATTCCACGTAATAAAAATTCATGCATCGTCTGTCATTAAGGATGGCAAAGCCATTCTCTTTCATGCGCCATGTGGTACAGGTAAGAGTACGCATAGTCAGCAATGGATGAAGGCATTTCCTGATGCGGAACTGTTGAATGATGATGGACCCGTAGTACGCGTATGGCCTGACGGAAGGGTGATTGCATACGGCAGTCCTTGGAGTGGGAAAACTCCTTGCTACAAAAACCTATCGGCACCTGTAGCTGCATTTGTACGTATCAACAGGGCTAAAGAAAACAAGATTCATCGCCTAAGACTTGTGGAGGCATATGCATCATTACTTCCTTCCTGTACTGGAGTAAAGTGGAATGATGATATACGCAATTATACACATGAAACCATGCAAAAGGTAATATCAACCGTTCCCTTTTATCAATTGGACTGCCTACCCAACGAGGACGCTGCAAGGGTATGTGCAGCGGAAGTATTGAAACTACATGAATAGCAATAACTACCAAATACTGAGTGGAAGCTGGCTGAAGGTCATCGCGATGGTGACGATGGCGATTGACCATACGGCATCGTACCTGCCTGTGCTTCACCAATGGCCGGAACTGTGTTGGCTGATGCACACTGTGGGACGTGTGGCATTCCCCGTGTTTGCCTTCTTGCTGGTGGAGGGATTTGTCCATACCCATGATCGCAGGAAGTACGGACGGAACCTACTGGTACTTGCCTTGGTGTCACAGACTCCGTGGGCATTGGCACACCTCAACAGTAAGTTCTGGCTGCACGGCAACGTGGGGTTCACGCTGCTGTTGGGTTTCCTGACGCTGTATCTCTGGGAGTATATGAAAGAAAACTGGATGCGGCAGACGCTTGCGCTCATAACGGTATTCCTCGCAGCGTATGTCCTGAAGGTGGATTATAATATAGGTGGCGTGGGCCTTATCTTGCTGCTCTACGTGCTGCGTGAACAGAAGGTGCTGAAGTTGTTCTTAGGTACTTGCATCATTGCAAGGCGATATATTCCTGGTGTGGCAGCGGGCTTCGCCCTGCTGGCGCTGTACAATGGCAAGCGCGGATTCATCACAGGTTCCTTCGGCAAGTATCTTTTCTACGCCTTCTACCCTCTCCACCTCCTGCTGCTCTACCTGCTCCGCACATACTGGCTTACCACTTGATGCGGAGGAAACACGGCCAACTATCGCATCAAAACACGGCCAACTGTCATAATCAGGACTTCACTCGGCTGTCTAATCGTTGGGCGAATCGGTTTTGTTCTGATGGGGATATTTTGAGTTCATTGGCAACTTTCCTCCAATCCCTGACTGCCGTTTTTGTCTTCTCTATGATTCTTGCTGCTGTGTCTGGAGAAAGGAAATAGTCTTTACAGGCATCTTGCAACTTCTCGAGACTTGCTTCATTCGAGTTGTTATTGATGAGCAGGCTTTGATTGTTACTGTCAGTCGGGTTAAGGTCATAGGCTGGGGATAATGTCCAACCTTTCTTCGTCAAGAGAAATCCGTGGTTTCGGAAATGATCGTCACTATTGCCCACACAAATGTTAAATACCACACGTCGAAATAGCTCTTCAAGATTGTCATCGACATTGACACAATTGGAAAGAATAAAATCTACAATATCCAAATAGCCATGTCCTGTTTCGAAGTTGTCTCCGTCCTTTAAGCCTGTCATAGTCATGGCAGAAGCAAAATGGATCCGACGGCATGCTTCTGTTCTATCGAATCGTCTTGAGAGCAGTGCATGATATCTACCAACCGGCAGTATTGCCGTTTCTGCTGCGTTTATGGATGCAGACTTTGCCAAGACATGACAGAAATGCTCCCATAGAGCTACATCATACAGGTCATTACGTGAAGGAAACTTTGCAATCCACAAACCTCCGTTTTCGTCGGTTACATTGGCTTTCGGTCGAGCACCGCCCAAAGATGTGCCTGGGCGTTCTAATTGCCTGATCCATTTCTTTTCAGGCAATTCATTAGCCTCCTCGCTCTTCTCATATTCCTGAGCTATTGCTGTCAGCTCTTTTACTGAGGTTAATGGCGGTACAGACAATCTATTATCCGAATTGACAAATTCTCCATTAGGATCCTTCTTAAATCGAAGGCCTCCCATACGGGTGTAATCATCAATACCTTTTAGGTAGTCAAAAGAGTAAAGTGACCTTACTGCTCTCTTTTCCTCTGCTGCCTCAACCTGCTCTTTCCTGTCCAGCAAACGACGTCCCCATCTGTCAGGAAGTGTATCAGAGATACAGCCAAAAACATGTTCCTCTTGAGAATACTGGAAGCCTGCATAATTGCCGATTTCATCACTCAAGACAATGGCACTATGATTCTTCAACCATTCTTTTTCAAAACAGAAACCGTAAGTACCATTACCACGCAGACGTTCATACGTCAGACAGCCAACCAACTCGGGGTTGTCTAGCCAGTCGAAATCGGCATACACATAGAGTTTTTCCATAGCTTAATCTTTTTTCGAGGCTCGTTCACGATGTTTCAACTCCAAGTCTTGAAGTGTTCTCCCGAGAGGATCGTCCTTGGCCAGCGATAAGATATCGTCATCTAACTGCAAAGCATAGAGAATACGCAGATAAATACCTATAGCGACGGTAGGCATACCTTTCTCCACACGCATCACGGTCAGCTCAGAGCACGTGGCCCTTTCTGCAATTTGGGCAACACTAAGATTACGACGCAGACGAGCCAGACGTATCTGTTCGCCGACAATCTGCATCTTTTGCTCCAATCTCCTTGGTAATTTCGTACTACGTGTTGCCTTTGTCATATTAATATGCTATCATTTAATGATGCAAAGATACAGAAAAACTATATTAAATGATAGGTTGCTGACATATTGTTATAGATTATTAACACAAAGGTCCACATACTGGCTTACCACTTGATGCGTAGAAGAAGGCCGGCGTTGTAAACGGTCTTGGGGGCTATGTCGGCAGAGGCGAAGAGGCATTTGAGCTGGCCGCGTGCTCCGATGGTGACATTGGGCAGGACGCTGAGCTCGGCCGTGAGGCTGACAGGCACATAAGGTGCAGTATAGTTGTCCTTCTGTTTCTCAGACTTCACGTAGGCATGCTGATAGATATTGCTATAGGTGTCGCCCTCGGCAATGGCCTCAGCATTATAGGCAGTAGTGCGGGTGTTACTGCCCTTACTCATAAGGAGGCCTACTCCCGTACCTACATAGACATTGAAGGGGCTTGTGCGCCCCTTGAGCCAAAGAGCAGACAGGGCATATTCTGCAGTGAATTGGCCGGCAGCTATGTGCTGTCGGTTTTTGTTTTGCAGGCAGTCGGCCTGTGTGGTGAGCGTGGTCTGATGACCGCCAAGCATGAAGTTAGGGTCGGTGAGAACGGTAGAGGTTATCTTGTCGTTGTGCTCACGCAGGAGGAGATAGCCAGCCTCTGCACTGAAGCGCAGGGAAGGCAAGTACTGCCAGGTGACACCTGCTGCCACCTCGGGCGAGAGGGTCGGTGTGCCTTCGTAGAGGGGGCTGCTGATGCCGCTATAGGTTCCAAGGGCTCCACTGGCATATAGCGACCATCGGCCGCCTGCCTGCTGCGCTTGCAGCGGCAGGCAGGCGATGAGCCCAAAGACTATGTTGAGAAAATACTGTCTTTTCATTATCGTCAGTCTTATTATTGAACAGAAGCGGCATAGGGCTGCGTGCGGATGTTTTCTGTAGGCATGAACACGCCCGTATCGCTGTCGTAGTTATAGAAACGGAAGACACGTCCAGCACTCATATCGGTGCCTGTGGCTGAGACGGGCCAGCCGTAAAGTGCGCGGCAGGAGCTCAGCGTGGGGTCGTTGGGTTTGGCATCGACGGCAGAGATAAAGAACACATACTTATATGTGTCTTCGTAATAGGTGAACTGCATGTCGGTCCATTCGCAGACGTTACGCACCACAAGTGAATAATGACCGTCGATAACGACGGTGCCTGTCACCATGAGCTTGGCAGGAGCCTTGTTGCTGACCGTCCACTGGTAGTTGTAGCGCTGGGTGCTTCCCGATACGCTCTTGTTGTCGCTACAGATAACAGGAACCGTGGGCAAGTCGTTGTCGTCCATGCGCATGAGCTGTCTGGGAGTGACGGACACCTCGCAGAGCATGTGCTGGAAGGCGGCATTGAGCGTGGCATCGGCATTGATGGCCTGGAAGAGCGTTGGCGTCAGGTACATATACTCATAGGTGGTATGCTCGTCAGTGGAGTGTACGGGACAGGGATCGGGGAAGGTGACGCCGTTCTCCAGGTTGAGCAGGGTTTCCATCTGGTCGTTGTTCTGACTGAGTTTTTCCAGAATCTGGGCAAGCTCAGTATTACGGGTTGCAGTGATGGCATCGTTCAGCGTGGTGGTACAGGTGCCGAGCGTGGTCACGACATTGGTGTTGAGGGCTGAAATGAGTTCGCCGTTAGAACCGATAGCTGCAATGATGAGCTGTCCCTGGGTGTTGACGGCACTGACCATGTTGCCTCCTTGTGTGTTAACAGCTGTCTGCAGGTTGCCGATAGCTGTAATGACATCGGTCTTGAGGGTGTTGACAGCAGTGATATTGTCATTGATCTTGCTGGTGATGGTGCTGGTCGAAGTGCTGATAGCAGTCTCTACGCTTGAGAATCCCTCGAGCAGGTTGCTATTGATGGTGCCCAGCGTGGTATTGATGGTGCCCAGCGTGGTATTGGTGACCTCGAGTTTGGCTTCGATGCCTTCACCCATATTGCCGATTTTGACAATGACATTGCCGAGTCCTGTCTCAATGATAGTACTCATGGCATCGAGCTTGGCCTGCAGCGAGGCGTTATGGTCCTGCAGTGCCGCTACGAGGTTGGTGGTCTGTGCCTTGATGGCAGTTTCGATAAGTTGTCCGTTCTGGTCGAGGTGCAGGGCGATGAGGTCACCGTTGTTGTTGATGGCATAGACGATGCGGTCGCCGTTGTCCTGCAGGGTGCTGTTAAGTCCGGCAAAGCCTTCAAGGATAGTATTGTTGAGTGACTGGAAGTTCTGGGCCAACGCATCTGTCAATGAGTCAAGCATGCCGCCGTTGGCTTCGAGCTTAACGCTGATGTTACTTCCTATATCACCAATCTTGACAACGATATTGGCCAGTCCTGTCTCGATGATGGTATTTATGGCATCGAGCTTACTCTGCATGGAGGCGTTATTGTCCTTGAGCGTCTGTATCAGAAGGCCAACCTGTGCCTTGATAGTGCCGTCGATGAGACGTCCGTTCTCGTCGAGGTGCAGAGCGATGAGGTCACCGTTGCTATTGAGTGCATAGACGATGCGGTCGCCATTGTCCTGTATGACGGTCTTGAGTGACTTGAAACCGTCGAGCAGCGTGACGTTGATGTTGTTGAGGGTGTTATTGACATTGTTGAACCCTTCGCCAATGGTGGCACTGAGTATCTGAATGTCGTTAGTACTAACATCAACTGAGATCTTGATGTCAGCCAATCCTGTCTCCAGCAGTTTGTTGAGGGCATCCATGCGCTCCTCAAGGCTACTGGTAAGGTTATTGACGGCATCCACCAGTTTCTGGTAGTCGTTAATGTAGGTTCGCGCTCCATAGTCGATAGACGGTGAGAACTCCTCAGTACATGCGGCTAATGTGAGCAAGCCACAAATCAGTAAACAATAAATCTTCTTCATATTCTTATAGTTTTAGTTATCATTGGGGTTAGTAGGTTCCATGAGGCCCGTGTCACCATCGTAAGTGGTAGTGGTACCGCCTGATTCCCAATCGGCATAGAGCACCTGACTACTCAGTCGTAGCGACTGCTCGTCGAGCAAGAGCGACACCTCGGTACACAGTCCTGAACGTAGCTGGATATTGTCGAGGGAGTATTTCACGGGCTTACCATCGATGGTCAAGCGGATAGTGAGGGTGCCAGGCGATGCCGTAGGCAACACGAGCCACTCCGTGTATGCATAGTGGGTGCCGAAGGCCTCGGTCAGTTCCTCGTCAATAACGGAAGAGAGGCCATTGGTGCCTGTCGTGACGATTTCTCCCGTCTGAGCATTGTAATGTCCCGATGTGGCGTAGCAAGTGCCTTCGATGGCTGCTGCCGTCCACTGCGGCTTGTGTGTAACGGCCTCGTTGTAGGCTGTGGAGAACTTAACGTTTGTCTGCACACGAATCTTCGCCTTGATATGCTGCAGGATGAAACGCACATTGGGTCGTGCCTTGCTGATGTTGGTCTTCCACGAGGTATAGAGGTTGTCTATGTCTGTACCATCGTTGGGGCAAGTCAGCGGAATATTGGTAACATCGAATGAGGGACTGCCGTCATAGGGGAAATAGGCCATGGCCTGCCACGGCTGGTCAGTCAGCACAAGTCGGCTTGGGGCTATCCATTTCTGAGCTGTCATCTCGCCAGAGGACGTATAGACCACGTTGTTCTGCTTGATGTCAGCGGTATTGCCCTGTCCGGTGACAAAGACTCCCACCTGTGTCCCACTATCAAAGTAGCCTCCTGGCAACACCTGACCAGCGCGTGTCTCGTCGTCAATGCCCACTGTTGCACTGATGGTCATCTCTACCTGTTCGGCATCAGAGTTGCTTGTGCAGGCAGCTGTCATCGTCATCAGTGCGATGACGATTGCAATTGACAATTGACAATTGATAATTGATAATTGATATTTTTTCACTTTTAACTCTTAACTCTAAATTCTAAACTATGTCCTCTATTCGAGGATTACCTGTTCCTTATCGTCGTCAATGAAGTCACGGATAGTAACCGACTCCACCGTCATGCGGTTCTGCGAGAGCTTCAGGTTAAAGGTGTAATACTTGTTGCTCTCGAAAGCACCGGCATAGGTGTATTTGACAGAGAACTCTATGCCATCGACAGTAGCGTAGAACGTCAGCTGTTTGTTGGCGGCATTGCGTAGCGGGATAAATAGCATCTCGCCCAACTCGGCACTGGTGTTCAGGCCCTGCGTCTTCTCAACATTGATAGCCTTCTGTATGAGATTACCCACGGCAACATCCGACAGCTCGTTAGTCAGGCTGTTGAGGGTAGCCGAAGTGCCGATGGCCTCACCTTTCATGGCCATGTGGGTGATGTAGATGTACTGTCCCGACTGGTGGCGGCTGTAGTCGCCCGTGTTCAGATTCAGCATGATTTTCGAAGCGATGCGCTGCATGTAAAGATAGACGCCTGTACCTGATCCGCTGCCCATGTTACCACGACGAATGGGGTCGCCATTATATTCGGGGTTGGGGTGCATGGTGGTCTGCCAGGGCACACACTTCCAGTCAATGGCGGTAGTAACGGGGATGGCAGCAGGGTCAATGCCCTCGGTATAGGGATGATAGGCCGACACGGCAGCATCGTAGTCGATGAGGGCAATACCTCTCGACGATGTCCAGTGATAGTAGTTGTTGGAGCTATCATAGGTATAGGGCACGTTTCGGTCCTGATAGAAACGATGATTACCGTCGGCATCTTGCGTGCTGACACCAATGGTAGCACCATTACCGAAACCATAGTAGGCGCGTGTTATCGGCTCGGTGCTGATGGAAGCATCCATCTCCACACTGGCAATGCGCAGCATCTCCACAGCATTGCCGTCCTGTTCGTCGTTGGAGCAGGCGGTAAATGCCATGAATGCCATAAGCACAAGTCCTATCTTTATTCTACGTTTCATCATTTTCTACATGTCACTAATTAGTTAGTTATTGATGGGTGTAGTGTCCTTACCAGTCTGGTTTGTTGTCGTCCATGGGGTGATGGTCACGTTTTGCACGACCAGCTCGGTGGTGATGTTTTCCACCTTAATGAGCACGGGGATATTCACCTTATAACCGGAGCGTACCACCACATTGGGAACGGTGGCGGTGAGATAACTGTCGCGAATCTTGGCCGAGATGGTGATGGTGATGGGACTGGTGGTATAGGGAATCACCATCCATGTCAGCGACTGTGGTCCATTGGTCGTCGTCGGATTATAACGTGGCGACTTCTTGCCGAAGGTCTCTGCCCTCTCCACCTCCGAGAACACTCCCGTAGTAGAGTTGAAGGTGGCATTCAGTCCCATGTCGCCATCAATGGTGACATACGAGAGATAACCATAATCATCCCTGTCACATGTCAGCTGTAGGCAGATGAGTGCATAGGCATGTCGCATCTCCAGGTTTGCCGTGCGGTTGGCGTAGCTGACATAGGGCTTGTTGACACCATCGTAGTCGCTGAAGGGTGCATATAGCCAATCGGTCTGTGACTGACCTGTTCCCGGGGTGTAGGATATGGGAATAGCGCGTGGGTCGAGTCCGTAACTGTAAGGATAGTAGGCCGACACCTTGGCTGGTGCATAGGTCAGGATATCGACGTTAGGTGCATCGGTGTAGGAAGAACCCGTTTGTGGAATATAAGTTGCAGATCCCTCAGACCATTTTGAGTTGTAATAGCGATAGAAGAGTCCCCAATGATTATAGACATCGGTAGAGCCGTCTGCTCCGATGAGGCTAATGCCTATCCGATCATTGTCCTCAAAGGATGACTTTAAAGCCCGGGTAGCCTCGTCGCCGGTCATGTAGGCATTGACCTGCAAAGGTGCACGTGGCTCATCTGTCGGCTCCTGTTCGCTAGAGCAGGCAGCAAACGTCAGCATCAGAAGGCTGTATATATATATAAGGTATCGTCTCATCATCAGTCGTCTGTATCTGGTTCTACATCGTAATATTCGTTGTTGTTATGATCATAGTTATGCCTATACACATCCCACTCTTTCACCATGACGCTGCTAACGGTGAGTACGCGACCGTCGCCCAACTCAAGCGGAAACTCATAGATACGTCCCTGACTGAACGGACGATTACTGACAGTGGCCGTGTAGTTCTTATCGTCAATAGTCAGCGTGATGATGAGATAGCTATTGTCTGTTCCTGTAGGCAAGACGTAGAAGTCGAGTGTCGTGGGATTGTTGACATCCTGCGACACACTGACGCTCAGTCCCTCGGCTCGCAGAATATCTGTAGCCGTTGTCGAGAAGGTATATTTACCTGTGAGGGTGTTCAGCGTACCTGCCTTGCGGATTGCCTCGCCTGAAAGTTCCACAGCACTGATAGTGGCAGCTCCTATGCTACTGAAAATGGAGAGCCTAAAGATGCTCATGGCATGCTTCAGGGCTATGGTAGCCTTCGGCCGGTAGTTGTTGACGGTATTATCCTCATCGTAGGCTACATAGAGTAAATCGAAGTTTTCCGTACAATCCATGGAAATGGCTGTGGGGTCGGTCGTGGAGTTGTAGGGATAGTAGGCTGACACCATAGCTGGGGTATCGTTGAGCCAGATGTCGGTACCCTGCCAAACGGTACCGTTAAGCGTATAAGGGGTATTCACCGTTGTATAGACAGTGCCGACAGCATCGCTGACACTGAGTCCCACAGCGTCACCTTCAGCAAAGGCCGTAGGATTATTAATCACCGCCTGTGTCATCTGGTAAGTAGCACGTGTGGCGGATGTACCGATGTTGACCTCCAGACCGAGACGTGCCCTACCCTCGTCTGTCACTCCATTGTCGGAGGCACAGGCGACAAGCCCCAAAAGTGCTGAGATTCCAAGATATATCTGTACGTAATACTTCATAACCTTCAACTTATTCTACTGTCCTTACTGCTCTGACAGGCAGCGGCACATGACAACCCATGGTGTTACCTCCAGCATCCTTAACGACATAAGCCTTCCCGTTTTCACCATAGAGATACCAGCAGTAGGCAAATCCTGCAACTTCATCACTCGTGGGGGTGCTCGTCCATAGCACGGAAATATCCCTATCATCATACATGGGGATGAACAGCCGTTTCGAAGTGTCAGCCTTTCTGATGATGAGAATACCCTTAGCCGTCCCATACTCAGGATAACTGGTATTTAGGGTGCCGTTAAATAGCACATAACTATATTTGGTGGTGTTGGCCAACTGCTTATATTCATCATAGGTCGGCAGTCGCCAGCCCATCCAGTCCTCGTTGTCTTCCGTTAGTCCGACCACAGGGTCGTACTGTGGATTGCCACTAATGTCTATCTTGAGACTATTGAGCGCTGTCGCAGCGTAGGCATCGCGGTAGGTCTCACTCTGAGATAAGGCTTCGGAGGCTGTCACACCTGTGACTGGTGTCTGACTGGCCCACTGGTAGAGGTTGCCTATTTCTGTAGCGTCAGTGGTTCCGATGTTATACGGTGCAAAGAGCACCTTTCTACCGTTGGAATCTGTCACATTCATGTCAATACCCGGTATGCTGGAAGTGAAACCTGTCTCCTCGAGCGAAAGTTGCGACACCTCACTGATGGTGACAGGACTACCCCACGGGGTAATGGTGATACTCTGCATAATGAGCAACTGGTCAGTGAGCACGAAATGGAAATGATAGACATGTCCCATCTGCAGCGTTAAGGCAGAAGTACTGATAGCATACTCTGCACCATCAATGGTCATGCGAATGCCGATGGCACTACTGGTGCCGGTAGTCAACACATAATAATACAGGTCGGTGGCACTGCCTGCTGCAGCTATCTGCGGCTCATTGCCTGCGTTATAGTTTACCGTGAAGGTGTTGGCATCGGTATTGTCGAAGGTAAAGGCAGCTGGCGTGACCAGCGTGTTCATAGTACCCGAGGTACGGAAACCATCACTGGTAAGTGTGGTGGAATTGATCTTTCCTGTTCCACTGTAGGCGGGTTTTCCGCTTGCTGCCTCTCGTGAGAGGGAGATGCGAATGCCCGTCTGGGCATGATACATGGCAATGGGAGTGAACGGCTTGGTGGTATTCACCACATTGGCTCCTTGACCGTACATCCAGTCGGTGGTGGCCGTGAAATCGGCATTATTGGTACAGGTAACAGGGATGGCCGCAGGGTCAACCCCTTCGGTATAGGGATAATAAGCCATAGCCGTCAAAGAGTTTTCAGACAAAGGGATGCCCTGATTATCGGGTACTCGCCACTTCTGGGTATTGCCTGTACCGTAACTGGTAAACGGACGGTTAGAGGCATTGACAGACTGGTCACCGTTGAGTGCCGTGACACCGATGGTCTCACCGTTGCCAAAGGCTGTCGCCATGCTTGGCTCGTTGCTACGTGTCTGCTGGGGCGAGATGTCGGCTGTAATACCCAGTATGACGGGGCCGTCGGGTGTCAGTGACTGTTCACTGG
This sequence comes from uncultured Prevotella sp., assembly GCA_947169685.1. Classification (GTDB taxonomy): domain Bacteria; phylum Bacteroidota; class Bacteroidia; order Bacteroidales; family Bacteroidaceae; genus Prevotella. The sequence continues at coordinate 41,653 of CAMVQS010000003.1, forward strand.
CACAGGCGGCAAGCAGCAATAGCATAGCGGCTGTCAGCAGGGGATATGTAATGTTTCGTCTCATCGGCTATGTAGGGTCTTGAATGATGAATTCCTGTTTGTCAGAGTCGTGGGTGACATCCCAGGGTACGATGGTGACACGGCGAATGGCCAGCCAGCCATTGTTGACCACCACCTCGAAGGTATAACGCTTACCCTGTTCGAACTGAATGGCAGGGGCTGTACCCATGATGGTTCTGCCATCGAGACTGAGTGTCACCGTCAGTGAGGCTTCTTCGCCTGTGGTCAGCACATAGAACTGGTCACTAAAGGACGTTGTTCGGACATTGGCATCGGTATAGGCCTGCGTGATATTTGCTGTATTGACGGAGCTAAGCACGCCATTGATGGCATTGAGCGTTCCGCCAAGACCGAAAGCATCACTCTCGACAGTAAGCTCTGTCAGATCACCGATATCCGTATAAGCAGAAGAGTTAATTTCTATTGCAATGACGGTCTGGGCATGATGCATCTCGAAAGAAGCAGTATGACTTTTGCGGTGGACGGTGTTCGACCAGGTGGAATACATCCAGTCGGTCTCTGTATCGCAGGTAATGGCAATGGCAGCTGGATTGGTGTTTGCCCGATAGGGATAGTAGGCCACACCTCGCGTATTGGTGTCACCCACACGGAGCTGGATGGCTCCAGTGGCTGGGCTCCAACTTGTTCCGTCGGTGGTATAGGCCACATTCTGGAAGGGCGCATAGTTAGAGGCTGTCTGTTCCAATGAGATGCCAATGGTCTTGCCAGCATCGAAGGAAGTTGCGTCATAGGTTGCTGCAGCACGGGTGTTGATGCCCACGCTGACCTGTAGTTCTTCGTCGGAAGACGTGGCTGTCAGCGACTCGCTGTTGCAAGCCGTCAACAGCAGGACTGCTGCTGTCAGGACCCCTATGTAATACTTACTCTTCATATCTTATTGGGCGGATGGGCATAGCATAATACTGTTTAGCAGTGGTTACCAAATGATTTGTACCTGAAAGCAGGGCGTACCAAGCGTTGTTACTGTTGCCGATGGTATAGGGCGAGCATGTCCAAAAACAGGCATAGTAGTTTGCAAAATACATGCCGTTCTCCGTCAAATAACCCGAAAAGCCGAAGAAGACGCTTTGTTGGGTCGGCGTATAAGTGGCACGGATGCCTGTTGCCTCGGTTGTCCAGACAATATTTGTATTGTCGAGCAATGCTGATAACTCTTCGTAAGTGGGGATACGCCACTCTGAGTATTGCATATTGGTATATCCGCTACCCGAAAGGAAAGCATAGCGGGTATGGTCAGAAGCAATTTCTTCAGAAATAAGAGGACCATTGTCATTAGGCGTGTAGTTCGTGGTGTTCTCAAGAGTCGTAAATTGTGGATAGCGCGGAAAGAGTTGTCCCCATTGGTAATAGTCGCCTTGAGCGCTATAGGTAGTACCCTTGGTCACACCGGCATTCAAGTTATGAGTGGCCCAATAAATCTTCTTCCCCTCACTGTTGAAGGTGCCAAGCCATATACCGACCTCGTCAGGATGCTGACGATGGATATCGGTAGAGGGGTCATTTACTGTACCCGCAGTCCAAGGCTCGATGGTAACCGGTGACGGCTTCAGCAGGGCAGTGCCAAAGGTCAGCGGGAAGTTGTATATCTTGCCCTGTTCGAAGGTGATGTTGCTCCATGTGGCCGTATATTCCTCACTGTCAATAGTAAGGGTGATGGTAATATCAGCCGTGGTGCCATTGGTAACGACGAACCACTGGTCAGTAATGGCAGTTGTGGAAAGGGGTCTGTTTGGAGTATAGTTCTCAATGATATTCTCACTACCGATATTCGAGAACTCACCAGTAAAGGAATTGAGCTTACCCGTACGTCCATAATTGGTTCCTTCGATATGTACTTTACTGAGATTTGGCTGCGGTGACTCGTTGGTCTTACTTTGGAGGGTAACCCGAATGATGCTCTGGGCATGCTTCATGGTAAGTGAAACCTTTGGACTGGTATAAAGGATATTAACATCAGTACTAGTCCACGGGGCGTACATATAGTCAACGTTATCTGCACCATTGACGTTGATGGCAGCAGGATTGATGGTAGAAGCATATGGATAATAGGCAGACACCTGAGCCTTGTCAATAGTCAGCAGGATGGGAGACTCGGAACTCCATGACGTCCCGTTGGTGGAATAAGGCACATTGACAGCCCCAACGCTATAAACCGTATTCTCTGTGTCATATTTCTTGGCAGTGACACCAATGGTGGCACCATTGCTGAAAGCAGTAGTGTTCTCCGTATTATAGACAGTGGCGGCGCGACTCACCTGATCAATGCTGACATCAAGTGACAATGGCTCCTGACCGGCAGTTGCCGCATCATCCTTTGTACAGGATACGGATAGTACTGTGGTTAGCAGTGTCAAGACGATGTATGTATAGGTTTTCTTCTTCATATCTGTTTCATTTTTAATTCTTTGCGACTTTACGGATAGCACGGATGGAATAAGCATTCATATTACTAGGAGTGCTTACTATGGCATAATAACCAACGGACTCAGCAAAAGTTTCAGAATAATACCGATTAAACTCTATACTTGTCCAACCGTCACCCAAAGATAAACCTTCGACATAATCTGCCCAATAGCAGCCCATGATACCATCGCTTAGACGTACGCCATCATGTGCGTTGGCAAATCCAGCAAAAGGAATTGTAATCTGATGGGTGGGATATTCTTTACTAACGAGAACGTATCCGTTCGCCGTTTCATCATAATTACTCTCTTCACAGTTTTGGGCAAGAGCTAACCAGTCATCAATCGTTGGCAGTTGCCAACCGACGCCCATCAGAAGGGTGGCAGCATCGTATTCAGTTCCACTGATATAAGTCTGACCACTGGTAGCGAAGGGATAAGGAACAGTGGATGACGTGAACGGCTCGGTCTCTCCCAAACGGAAGAAAGCACCATAAGGCTCTGTGAGGCTGCCTCCCACGTTGTATTCCGCCCAATAATAGTCGTAACTGTCATCACTGTACATCAGAACGCCATCGTAAGGTGTCGGTGGGTTGTAAGGCGTAATGACAACAGTCTTGGATGCAGCATCTACCCAACCTTCACACTCGACAGAGGCCACGGAGAGGAAGGTGCCGTTCATCCTGAGGTTAAAGGTATAGACCTTGCCCTGCTCGAGATTGGCACTGACTGTCGTGCGGTATTCTATGCCGTCAATATAGAAAATCAGGATGACATCCTGCTCGCCAGCTCCAGGAGTAGGTAAGACATACCACTGATTGGTAGCCCCATTGGTTTTGAAGTCAAGAGGCGTACTATAAGGCTCACTGATAAAAGCTGTCTCATCGACATCCGACAGTGCGCCAGTATAGCTGTTCAGCGTTCCTGCGCGTCCGAACTTGCCTTTGATATCGAGCCGGTAGATATTGCCCTCGTTGGTGTAGCTGACGTTAGTTAACTGATACTTGATAATGGCCTGGGCATGCTTCATGGTAAGACGAACCGTACGATTGTCTTCATTGATGATACCATTGTTGGACGCTGTAGTTTTCCAAGGACAGTACATCCAGTCTGTATGATCATCGCAGGTGATGGCAATAGCAGAAGGATCGAAAGAAGAATCATAAGGATAATAGGCTGATACTCGTGCAGCCTCGCTGGTCAGATCGATACCCGTACTTCCCCATGCCTGAGAACTACCAGTACTCTTGGCACTGAACAGCACATTGGTGTGTTCATGAGAAGGATAGGTGGTGCCGTTCGTCTTCTGCACGGTAATGCCCAACTGGGTACCTGTCGGGAAATATGTGGATGTAACCTGTGTCGCAGCACGAGTTAGGTCGGCAGGCTGATCAATGCCGACAGACAGCTCCAGTCGTCTATTGTCAGAGGCCATAGTCGCCTGTTCCTGTGAACATGCTGTTAACAGGAGCAACCCGATGACGGGTAATATCGTGGATATGGCAGGTTTTATCTTCATACGCTATTTTGCTACTTTACGGACAGCACGGATAGGCAGTTGGTCAGTGGCCTGGACGTCACCCCAGAAATTCACATCCACTTTATTAAGCCAATATTGACACATGAATCCGACTGATTGAAGTTCGGTTGTTTCATTATAATGCCAAAGATTACCTACGGTATAGAAATAGGTGTAATTAGACTCGTTGATTATTACAGGGAAAGAAATGACTTGTTCTGTCGTTTTCGAAGTTGCCTTCACCTGTTCGTTGCCTTCCTCCAATTCAAACGTACAACCTTCCATTAGCAACTCCCATTCGGCGTCTGTCGGGATATGCCATCCATTGCCCCACAGATGAGATGCAGCGTCAAATTGCGTATTACTTACATCCATATATGACACGTCTGTCCAACTGAAATTATTTACCTCACCGTATCTATATAGCCCACCTATCGGATTAATATCAGTAGCATATAGGTTGTAGGGAGCCCAATAGTAATCATAGTTCTCATCACTGCACATCAAGACACCATCGGGCGCATCCTCTATGCCTGTTCCCGTTCCGCCGCCAGTTCCACTATCCTCATCGTACTTGTCACTACTTTCCTCGTAAGGATCGGCATAGACCAGACCACCTGCTGTCATGGCCACAGTAGTCCAGTCGATAATGTCAATGCCCGTCACGTCAAGCTTCGTGGGGCCAAGGGTAAGGTTAAAACGATATATCTTTCCTCGCTCAAAGGAGGAACTGGAAATCGTACGATATACAGCGCCATCAATAGTGAGCTGGAAGATCATGGTCTGGGGCCTTTCCGAAGCAATAGGCAACACAAACCACTGGTCCGTCCATGAGCCACTATTTGCGAAAGAGGCTGGTGGAGAAGAATAGCTGTTGGTGATAGGCGCTTTTGTCACACCTGTCACCTCGCCAGTATAGGAGTTAAGTGTGCCCGAACGTCCATAAGAGCCATCAATGTCTATCTGAGAGACACGTCCCGGACCCGTATAGCCATTCGATGTCAACGTTACGACGACGACGGTTTGCGCATGTTTGAGCGTTAAGGCAACCTCCGGATAGAGCTCACTGATATAGCTCTCGTCAGTGGAGGCAGTCTGCCAAGTGGCATACATCCAATCTGGGGAATTGTTGGTACAAGTAACGGGGATGGCAGCAGGATCAAGACCATACTGATAAGGATAGTAAGCCGAGACACGAGCTTCCTGCAATGTCAGCGTAATGGGTGTTGAGGAGCTCCAGGTCTGTGTACTGCCAGTACCAGTAGCCTGATAAGGAATGTTTGTCGTACTGGTCTGCGTCAAACTATAAGAAGAGCCATCGGTCTTCTGCACGGTGACACCTATTCTGGAGCCGCTTGCCAATGTGCCGGCAGTCAACGACAGGGATGGTGTGCTACGTGTCGGCACATCTGTCGTACAGACAGAGAGGCGCAACTGGGCATTTCCCGTCGTGCTGTCACTGCCTTCGCTGACACATGCTGTCAGCAGGAGCATTAAGCTATATACATATAATAGGTGTCGTCTCATTCGGCATTTTATTAGAAATTCTCACCCTCCATGTCGGGCAGCGTCAGCCCGTCATCAGGTCCATTCTCTGTCTGGTCGAGACCATTGAACTGTACGGTGACATTGCTGGACACACCCCATAAGGTGATGGTTCGGATACCCGTGCTCTTGTCCAGACATGTGTCGTCCATTCGTACATTAAAGCCATACTGGTCACCTTCCTCAGCATCGGAGGTTACAGTGGGCTGCTTCACAGGAATACCAGCCGTCATGGGTACGGCCGTGATAGTCAGTGTACGGTCATTGTTGCTAAGTTTGCAGTTGACGGCAATATCGGGAACTGTCTTGATGAACACATGACCACCCAAATCGATTTCCATACCACCACCTTCGACGGTTCCCCAGTCCTCAATCTGCACATTACCATAATTAAGGGTGTTAGACAAGAGATTGATGTCGAAGGTATATATTTTGCCAGACACAAACGTATAGTTACTGGCTGTAGTGACGGTGTAACCGCTACCATCAAGGTTGATGTGGGTACTTAAAGTCGTGGTCTGCCCCGTAGGGACAATCACAAACTCCATCTCATAATACTGCTCGACACCATTGTTCTCATCAGCCGTCAGCAGGGAGAACGGTTCTATACTACGTGTTATTCTATGAGGATCTTCGGCAGCTACCGTAATAGCTCCAGTCTTTGTGTTCAGCGTACCACTGGAAGCAATACCTGCACCAGAGATGCCGACAAGACTGAGGCTAGCATCACCTGTATATACATTCTTATGAAAACGGACCTTGACACGCGACAAAGCGTGATGCATAGTCATGGTAGCCGTTGGAGTATGGTCATTGAGATTAGGAACGGGCGTCCCCCACATGTAGTCAGCAGTAGCAGTATTAGTAGGTTGAACATGTATAGGAAGTGCCGTAATGTCGATGTCTTCCGTATAAGGATAATAACCGTAGAGCGTTGCCTTGGTTGCAGAAAGCAGGATGTCTGTTCCTGTCGTAACAGGGTTCCACTGTGCTGTAACGCTTGCTGCAGCAGGTCTATAAGGTATATTATAAGTTCCCGTACCGTCGTAAGTGGAACCATCACTAGTCTTCACTACAGTCAGGCCAACCATTGCCGTAGTAGGAAACCATGTATCGGTAATCATGGCACGTGTTGTAATACCATCTGGCTCTCCAGGAGCTTTCATGGACAATTGTAACGTCTGCGTGGGAATGGAACTTTCCGTTATGTCATCGCTAGAACATGCCGTCATCAGCACTGACAGCAGAACAACTATGTATAATCCTATGCGTCTGTTCATCTTCTCTACGTATAATGTTTTATTTTAATCGTTATTGATAGGTACCATCTTGACCGCACGTACAGGGAAGGCTATGCTTCGGTATTCCATGCCCAATGTAGTTTGATGCCAATTAGGGTCACCTGTATCAGTAACTGCTGTCTCATGGACGCCAAACATCAAGGCACGTGATTTGACAGGGGATCCGGTATCTCCCTGATAGAGTTCTCCAATCCACGTCGTGCTTTCTGCCAGTGCTTCATAACCGCTCTCCCGAACCCAACCGTTCATGTAGAAGCGTATTTCCGCATTCGTACTGTTGATAATGAGCGGTTTGTATAAATAGTTCATGTAATGTTCCTGCGAGTCGTAGTCATAATACTGAACGTAGTCGATACTGCAACCATAGACACCATTCTCTTGGGCGCTAGGGAATGTCACATCGGTGTTAGTCCCCGTATCGCTCAGGAAAAGGGCCTCTGCCTCGGTCATCATGCGGCAGTCGGGGCCAATATAGTAAGTGGCAGGGTCATAATTGACGTCACCGCAGATGTAGTCTGGCATTACCGTGTATTGGTTAGCGGTAAGATCATAGTGCGAATAGTTATTGACCGACGACACCGTCTTGGGACGGGGGTCTCCCCACGCGAAGAAATAACCCGTGTCATAGCGGTATAGGGCACCGATATTACGGTCGGCAATATAGGCTTTGTGTGTAGCATCCTCCGGTGTGGTGATAACCCATCGGTTGTTTTCGTCCAGCTTCTCATAGAGGCCCAAATCAACCCATTCGATAAAGCTCGGATCGGGCATCATCTCTGTACTGTTGTAGTGATAGACCTTACCCGCCTCGAATTTCAAGTCGGCACCAGTCCGGTTTGAGGTCAGCTCATAGGAAGCCAGAGGAGCATCGTCACCAAATTCCTGAGTGTATAAATCCATTTCCAAATCATCAGCATGACATGGGCCGACAACCATATAGACATCCCAGCGAGTATTGGCCATATCGCTCTTGACATTCAATGTGATAGAACCTGTCGTGGAATTGGTCTTCGTAGAGAACTTGAAGTTATTGGCCAGCGTACTGGTTGCTCCTTCCTTTTTGCGTAGCACTACTTTAGACAAGGTTCCCTTGTTGGGCAGGTCAACGCCTATATGGAATACTGCAGCATAAGGAACCCCCTGTTGGGCGTTCTCCGGGTCAGCCCAATAAAGTGGGTAATAATTCTTCAAATGGGCTGTAGTGGAGTTGCCCAGTTGTGTCTGCTGACTGTAGTCTATAATGAAGTCACCACCTGTGAGATTGGTAGCGTCAGTATAGGTGGGCTTGATGGGCGGATAGAAGTAAGAATATTTCTCATCATCAGCTTTCTTGATGGTAATTCCATTAAACTGACAGGTCACTCCATTGCTACTATTACCCGTAAAGTCAAAGGTACGCCCTATAACGGTCTGGGCTGCATTGGTGGTCAGCAGGGTGATGGTCTCAGTATTCTCCCATGCGAGCAAAAGCTTACCCTTGTTCTCACCTGTAAAACCAGGTGTGAAAGTGGTACGCGTCGTACCATCGTCTGGCACTCCAAGGACGGCTGTGAATGTAAGGCTCATTGAGTCATCGCCAGCTATGCTGCCGTTCTCACTACAAGCTGCTGTCATCCAAAGCAGCATTGCTATGTAGAAGATGGTTCTGATATGTTCCTTTACTTGTCTCATGTCTTTATTGTGTGGAAGCATTGCTGATAAACTCATAGTACTTTCCTGCCTTTAGCTTCTTGACCGTTACTTCTTCTGGATTAACCTCGGAACTATCATATAGCTGGCGGAGATAAGAATAAGAATTATTTATTTCAACGACCCTACTATTCTCTATGACAAGAGCTCTGGAACAGGTCACACGCAGATAGAGATGGTCAATTTGTTCAGTGGGACCAACTACGAAATAGAACTCCCAAATATTACTGCCTTCATAGGAGTGAACATTCAACGTGATAGGACCTTTGCGCTGATTTTCGGGCGTAAACCTCTTGGCAAAGTCAAAGTTATTACCTAACTGTTTACAATTGCTGATGTCAACGTTTTCATTTGTAAGGTCCAAAGCCTCAGAACTGGCGAACAATTCAGCTTTGTTAACTTTCAGGCTCAAGACCTTGGCAGGGGCCGTGAATGTGACATGCACCACAGAAGCATAGACATTGGGATAGTAGCCCTCCGGGCGATCGATGACGGTCTGTGTGCCGATAACAACACTATTCTCATCATATATATTCTCTTCGTGGTTTATCTCATTCTCATAGCTCCAGTGCATGGGCAGGTAGTTCTTCAGGTGAGCCCGTGTTCCATTACCCATCTGGGATTGCTGGCTGAGGTCGATGATAATTTGCTCTTTCTTCTCAGAGTCATAATATGCCGTACCACCAGGATAAAAATATTCATAATGTTCAATGTATTCACTCTGAGCATTTTGAGCGAGGTTGCGAACATTACCTCGGAAATTGTAAATCTTATCAGACTGTCTTATTCCACCAATAGTTGCAGAACGTGCCACAAGGCTGGGGTCTGTATTGTTGACATGAAGGACGTCAACAGTCTCATCTTCCTCCCAAGAAATCAGCAAGTCAGCATCGGACGCAGTGAAATGAGTACGAGTTGGCATGTCTCCTCTCAAATGTGCAGAGAACTCAATGGGGACATAACCCTCATCTGTGACAGAAAGAGCACCTTCCCTACAAGAAATACATGTAAGTGTCAGCATGAACAAAGTGCCTATAAATACATGTTTGAGCAAAGTTATATCAGTTTTAAGTTTTCTCAACAACATCTTTTACACAATTCCACTTTAAAGACCATTGACAATATGGCCTGCATTATCGTACAAAAATACAACAATTAGAATATATACGCAAGAAATATTCCAATTATTTCGGATTTTTTAACAATAAGGGAGCAGCCATCTCTTCTTTGGCCGCCCCCTATATTAATAATATCACTTTCCCTTACTCACAATATATAACAAAAAACGGGCGTGCATATGCACACCCGTTAAATAAATACGTATATAATACTACTAGTTCTTGACTACTGTAGCATACATCTTATCACTTTGAGCACGACTTGGATACAGTTTGATGGTGTAGTTACCTGCAGCATTAATACGAAGGTTACCAGCACCTTCACTTAAGTCGTCCAAAGAACCACCAAGGTTTATGTCCCACGAACCATTTGTAGTAAACTTAAACTCATCAGCTGCTAAATCTGTGGTAATCTCCCAACAATCGTCGGCCATGTTATAGGTCATGACTGTATAAGAACCAGCATCCCAACCGCCAGGTGTTGCAGGTCCTACAAGACCCCATGTCAGCTTTGTAGCCTTCAGTGATCCACTGGCTACATCAGCTACTAACTGATAGTATCCAGCCTCGGTGCAGTTGATGTTGCCACCAGTTCCTGCTGTGCCGGTGAAAATACTACTATATGTAGTAAAGCTATCGTAGTTGTATTCTGCGTTCCAGTTACGTTCTTTAGTGAACTTGAACTCGCCGTCCATGTATGCATAGCCAGTATAAATTCCGTCAAACTTTGCAGAGCGTAGTGCCGGAGCCAGTTCAGGAGTCCATCCCCAAGAAGGCATGTCAGGAGCAGAGGTGTTGTATTTCTGGGCATTTCCAGGAACATAAATGAACTCTGTAAACTCCAGCTTCTCCAGTTTATAAGTGTAGTTCATCATGTTGATGGTCATGCGATAGATGCCTGCCTGCTCAATCTTACCAGCCTGTGGGTCGGTAGTGGTCAGATTACCTTCCATACTGGTGTCACCGTCAACCTTTGTACCTACAACACCGGTCTCACCTCCTGCCCAGAAGTCACCATTATAGTTCGTAGCAGGGATAATCTTCCAGTACTGGTTGTCAGCTGTGGTAGTGAATACAATTTCGAACTCAGGAGCATCATAGACGTCACCAGTACCCTTATGTGTAAAGGCTTGTGCACTTTCCTTGTTCCACCCGGCGAAGTCGCCAACCAGATAGTAAGCAGTGTCAATGAAGGGAGCCTTTAGCGTAACGGTCAGTGTAGAGGTGCCCTTGTTGGCAATCGACTGGCCGTTAACGTTTGTATAGGCCGTGATGTCCATAGCGATGTTACGAGCCGTGGGGCGCTTGCCGTAGAGTGCTTCAACAGCAGCCTTCAGGTCGTCAGCCGATACTGTGCCGTCGGTTGTTGTCAGCGTCTGGCTATCGGTCTTATCTGCATTCCAGAGCACAACGTTATAGGTCGTCGTGCCTTCGCCCACCAGCGTGGGTACGAACAGCTGCACCTTGTCAGCCGTCAGCGTAGCATAGTCGATGGCAGGAGCCTGCCCAACAGTCATGGTGACGGTCTTGGCATCCTCGGGGCCGTTAGACATCGGGTCTGCCCAATCTGAATACATATCGGAACCGCAGCTCGTTATGAGCAGAACCAGTCCCATTGTATATAATAACTTTTTCATACGTCTTTCTTATTTAGCGTTAGTTACTGCTTGATAAAGCGGATAAAGCCAGTGATGTCGTTGAAGAGAATCAGGTAGTTGGCTGCTTCGGTGATTTCAATGTCAGCACCACCCTGTGTGCCAAATACGTACATACCATCCGTAGTAACGACAGGAGCACCACCACGGTTGTAATCCCATGAAGAGGTATCGTCCTTTGTCTTGATCTTCGCACCGGCATCCAGATGCTGAACAATGTACCAGTCGTGGTTCTCAGCATTGGGGTTGCAGGCATTCATCGGAGTGTCACCCCAGTCATTGAAGGTTCCTGCGATATTAATAACACTGAATACCTTTGGTGTTCCATCGTACTTCTCAATGGTCAGTTTGTCATTCTTGGTATCAAGGGTTATGGTATAGATACCAGGCTCTGGAACCTTGATGTCACTTGAGCCGCCGTCATTCTTTACAAACGTACCGAAACTGTCGCCCTGTCCCCACTGCGTTGCCCAGTTGTCGTCAAAAGCACCACGGAGCTTAAAGCCATTACCAGCGAGATAGCCAATCCACTGAATCTTACCCTGACCAGTCTTTTTATCATACTCCTCACCTTCGATGGGCTGCAAGGGAAGAGCAGCCTTTCCGATGTCGGAACCCCAAGAGCCATCAGCAATATCACTACCAAGGATATACCAAATTTCAATGGGTGCATCAGAAAGTTCTACATAGTAGGGAATCACATTCACCTCCACAACATTAGAGTAGATGGTGCCGCTTGCAAAGTTGGAACTCAGACGGGCGTAGAGTTTCTGCGTTGCAGGTACGCCACTTTCCGGCCACTGGGCCAGCTGCTGAAGGCCCTTGGCCAGTTCAGCTGCGTCAACGGTACCCTGACAGGTGCTGTAGATCTGGTCAAGTACAACGTAGTCGGCTACGGTTGCACCAGTCTCATCGGCCTCGGCCTGCTCTACAGAAGTGGTAAAGCTGTTCTTGAGTGAGAACTGCATCTGGTATTCTGCTGCCACGGGGAATCCACCGTAGTTGGGCTGTGACCAAGTAAAGTTCAGACCGGTGGATGTGGCCAAGTCGATATTCGATGCTGAATAGGCGGGCGTGTTCAGTGTGAACGTCGTCGGATTCAGCAGCGTCGGATTGTGCTCAAGGTCATCGCTACAAGCGGTGAACAGGCAAACGCCACAAAGGAGCATCAATGTTGACTTTATAATCTTTTTCATACGATTAATCATTTGTTTTTAATCTCTTTAATCTTTCATCTTAGTAGCCAGGGTTCTGCTCGTTGTTGTAAGTAGGCAACTGAGAAGCCGGGATTGCGTAGATGTTACGGAAGGTGTCGAAGTTGCGGCCTGCGTATGTGCCACCCTTCCACTGCCAGGTGTAACCAGTGTTACCGCCAAACTTGCCGAAACGGATGAGGTCAACACGGCGACGACCCTCGAAGTAGAACTCACGAGCCCACTCGTCGAGAATGTCGTTGAGTGAATAGCCTGTACGCTGAGTGGCATGAGCACGGGCACGAAGTGCATTAATAGCTTTAACACCTTCTGCAGTAGCCGAACCACCACTCTGGCGTGCCGTTGCCTCGGCGTATGTCAGATAAGCCTCTGCCTTGCGGAAGAAGAAGAAGTCAGCATCCATGAACGTGGCATCGTGACCTGAACTGCCGTCACTCTTGTAGTTGATGAACTTGGCAATAGCATAACCGTTCTTGAACGTAGCACGGTCCAGATTGTTGATTTCACGTCCCACACCGTCGAAGATGGCACGGTCGTCGCCTGCGGCAACAATCATGTCGTATGCAGGAACCTGAGGAGCATCGAGGTTGGGGAAGAACTTCTGGATGAGGGTTGGACGTGCGCGATTACCACCCCATACCTGACCAGACAAGCCATTGGTGCCGTTCTGATCGTTCGGGTTAGCATGCATGTCACTATCGAAGCTACCTGCACAAAGGAACTGTGTGGTACCCCAGCTCGTCGTCTTCAGACCATCGCAGAGGATGGGGAAGATGCCTTCATAAGCAGCATCGCTCTCACCGTTGTCACCCATGAAGAGCATCTGGTAAGCTGACCATCCATTAACAGAAGTGGTGTTCAGACGATAGTCAGAATCCATCACCTTCTTGGCATAGGTTGCAGCGTCGCTCCAACGTGGTGTTCCTGTATAGACTTCTGCATTCAAGTAAAGACGTGAAAGAAGAATCCAAGCAGCAGCCTGGTCAACACGGCCATAATTACTGTCTGTCGATTTCTTAGCTTTAGGTGTAGAAAGGTTGGGCTCAATCTCTTTCAGCTCTTTTTCAATCCAATCGAAAGCTTCCTGACGACTCAGAATGACAGGGTCGCTCAGCGTCTCGGCAAACGGAACGCGTCCGAAAGCATCCATGAGCAGATAATAATGCAAAGCACGGAGGAAACGTACCTCAGCAGTCATTGTTGCATCATAGTCAGCGGCAATGGCCAAATACTGATTACAGTATGTGATACTGGTTGTTAAACGTGCAAAGTAACCGTTGAGCATCGGGTGAGATTCGTCATAGGTGTTAAAACAAGACTGCTCAATACCGTCGTCACCCCAACCATTAATAGCCTCATCGGTAGGCAGCTCGTTGGCATTCCACATCTGACGTACATAACCTGACGTACCACCGTCAATACCGTCAATATCACAGTCACCGTTACCACCGCCGTTACCAGCCATGGCAATTGTAGCATAGCACTTGTTAAACAGACCTTCCGGGCTTACCTCTGTAGAGAGGTTAGGATCCAGTGGAGTCACGTCCAGGTCCTTTGTGCATGATGTCATACCCAGTGCAAGAATCAAACCTGCTACGGGTAATATGTTCTTAATAAACTGTTTCATTATCTTATCCTCCTTTGTTTAAAGATTTACATTCAGGCCAAGGATGAACGAGATTGGGCGCGGATACATATTGCTGTCGAAACCGCTGGCCACCTCAGGATCAAGACCATCATACTTGGTAAGAGTAAACACGTTGGATACTGTTCCGTAGATTCGTCCGTTCAAACCGTGCCAGTTGTTCTTGGCAAACAGGCGGTTGAAGCTGTAACCGAGTGTGATGTTGTCACACTTCAGGAACGAAGCGTTGTGAACATAGTAGTCAGAGAGCTGCGAGGTAATCTGATAGGTCTGCCAATTGCACAGAACAGCCTCGTGAGTATAGTTATTCATATAGAGCAGTGAACTCTTCCAAACCTCGGTCGGATTGACGTTGGCCATACCCTGCTCGTTGTTGTTATAGACGTAGTTGCCAATGCTTGCGCGCAGAGAGAAACCGAGGTCCCAGTTCTTGTACTCCAAACGAGAAGACAGACCCATGAGGATAGGAGCTGCCGGGCTCTTGTAGAAGTACTTGTCAGCCTGTGTGATGACACCATCACCATTGCGGTCAACCACAGCATTCTCGATGGGCTTGCCATTAGCATCGTATGCCTGCTGGAACACGTAGAATGAGTTGATGGGGTAACCTACCTGTTGATACTGCAGGTAACGGTCGGTACCAATCTTAATACCTGTATTAGGAACAGGAGAACCGTCGCTTGAAACACCGTTCAGATCGGTAATCTCATTGTGGTTATAAGTGAAGTTATAGTCGATGGTCCAGTACCAGTTGTTAGCCTGTATAGCTTTCCAACTGATGGTTGCCTCAACACCCGTGTTCATCAAAGAACCGATGTTCTGCCAGCTCTGGTTACGATAAGCAGAGAGAGCCTTTGTCGGAGCATAGTTCAACAGGTCGGTAGTCAGACGATAGTACCAGTCAACAGTACCCGTCAGGCGTTGATTGTTGATACCCCAGTCAAGACCTATATTATAAGTATTGGTGGTCTCCCACTTCAGGTTCGGGGTGTAGTTATCTGGACGATAGAGCGTACCGTCACCAACGAGTGGATAGTAGCTGTCTGTACCTGTATTCTTAGAATAGGTAGCAATCCAAGAATAATCAGGCACAGCACCTGCCTGCTGACCCGTCATACCAAAGCTGAGACGGAATTTGAGGTCAGAGAGCCACTTGAGGTCACGCAGGTTGTTTTCATCGTTCACTTTCCACGCAAAAGCGAAAGAGGGGAACAATGCCCAGTGATCCTTGAAGCGTGAAGAACCGTCATCACGAACAGTAGCTGTCAGGAAGTAGCGGTCCATAAGTGACCAGTTTGCACGTCCGAAGAAAGAAACCAGATAGCTGTCGGTCTGATAATGATACGGAGTGTGAGGACGCTCCTTACCAGCGTTCAACGGGTTGGTTGATGGATAGTAGCTGACATAGTCGTTCTTGACGTCGCGCCAGAAGTGCTGCCACTCGTAACCACCCATGATGTCAAAATGATTCTTTGCATCATCATTGAAATCATGATAATACTGGGCATAAGCAGAGAGCTGCAGGTTACGCTTCAGAATCTTTTCATCGCCAGTGCTTCCATAATAGATGGAGCCTGTGTACCAAGGTTGGTTGTTGGTGTACTGGATACCTTCAGAAATGTCTGCACCAAGGGTTACGTGCAAACGCAAATCCTCGAAACCATGAATTTTGTAATCAATGTCAGCACTTCCAACGAAAGACTTACTATTGGCATATTCATTGCGGCCATACAGCAGAGCCAGTGGGTTCGGCATGTTGGCTACACCATTGTAGGTGAAAGGCCATGCAGAGTCACCATCGTAGTCAGCAGCAACAGGCCACTGGAAGTAACCGCCGAAATTATTCAGCGTCTGTTCTCTAACGTCACCGCGCACCAATGTTCCTTTTTCGTCGTACTGCGGTCCAAAAAGTTCTTTATGGTATTCTGAAGTGTAGCCGTAGGGATCCTGCGTCGGATCGAAATAGACTGCTGCACTGACAGCACCGCCATCAGCATACTTTGTCTTGGCGTACATACCTTTGGCATTCAAGTTCAGTGTCAGGTGGTCATTAAAGAATGATGGATTCAGGTTCAAAGCAGCTGTTACACGCTTAAAGTCTGAAGTCTTCAGAATACCCTGCTGATCTGTGAAACCTACCGACAGGCGATAAGGCAGATTCTTGAACGCACCAGAGAAGGTCAGGTTGTGGTCATGACTGATGGCCACACGATAAATCTCATCCTGCCAATCTGTGTTAGCCGTACCAAGAGCACTGACAGGAATACTTCCCTCACCATACATGTTCTTGATAAAGCTACGATACTCATCACCACTCATCACGTCGAGGGTCTTCTTCTTCATGCTAACAGTAACCGAACCGCTGTAAGAAACAGAAGGTGCTAATCCTCTGCGACCTTTCTTGGTCGTAATGATGATGACACCGTTTGAACCACGGCTACCGTAGATGGCCGTTGCTGAAGCATCTTTCAGCACGTTGAATGATTCAATGTCTTGAGGGTTAACCATAGAGAGGATGTTGGACAAACCCTTTACACCTTCATTGTCCATGGCCAGACCATCAATGACAATCAGCGGGTCGTTGGAGGCGTTCAATGAAGAACCGCCACGCACACGAATCTGCGCACCACCACCAGGGGTACCATCGTTAGAAATAATACTAACACCTGCAACCTTACCAGCAATCATGTCTTGCGGGTTAACCACCAGACCTTTGTTTTTGGTGTCGGGCTTTAAGGCAGCCACCGAACCCGTCAGGTCACTCTTTTTGACCTGACCGTAACCGATGACGACAACCTCGTTCAAGGTGTTGGCTTCGTCCTGCAGTGTAACTGTCACTTGCGGAGCGGCAGCAACAGTAGCAGTCTCGTAGCCGATGTAAGAAACCTGGATGCTGGCACCCTGCTGTGCTTGCAAGGTGAAGTTACCGTCGATATCGGTGATGACGGCTGTCTGTGTTCCAACGACACGGACGGTTGCACCGATAATCGGTTCGTTTTGAGCATCCTGAACATAACCTTTGACAGTAATCTGCTGTGCAAAGGCTCCTACCGATAGAAATAGTCCTAACAAAAGGACAAGCATTCTAAGCGGAATACGAATGTTTACCTGCTTCATCATTTGTTTTTTAAGTTAGTGATATTATGAAAATTTGTAGTTATAACTTGATTGACTTAAATCAAGTGCAAAGATAGGCTTGTTTTGCTTTCGTTGTACTTTTTTAAGGGATAAAAGAATGTTTTAGGGTGTGCAAACGATTGCACATACAAAACCTTTAATATTAATAAGGTATGTGTAAGACATTCGAGGTAAATACATATCTTTGCAACAAGAAACTAAAGACCTGTCACTCACATGGAAGAAAAAGCACCGCTGACAATGAAGGATATTGCGAAGGAGTTTGGCATCTCCGTCGCCACCGTTTCGCGTGCTTTAAAGGACTCGCCTCGCATCAGCCTGGAGCGACGGCAGGCTATTCAGCAGTATGCCCGTGAGCATAACTTTACGCCGAATATGATAGCAGAATCGCTACGTAATTCACGTGTAAAGCCACAGAAACTGATAGGCGTCATTATTCCTGAATTTGTTCATTATTACTTCGCGTCTATTCTTACTGGCATTGAGGAAGAGGCTACGTCGCAGGGCTACCGTCTGTTAGTGGCTACCAGCCATGAGAATTATGAGCGTGAAGTGCGCATTTGTCAAGCTTTTTACGAGAACAAGGTTTGTGGCGTTATTGTTTCCCAAGCCAAGGATACGCAGAAATACGACCATTTCCAGCGACTGATAGACGCAGGAGTTCCTTTGGTTTTTTATGATCGTATTTGCACAGGAGTGAATGCCAGTCGCGTTGTAGTCGATGACTATATGGGGGCCTTTAATGCTACGACACATCTCATTGAAACAGGTTGTAGGCGGATTGCGTTCTATGGTTCAAGCATGACGTTGGAGATTTCAAAAAACCGTTATAATGGCTATCGTGATGCCCTGCTGAAACACGGATTACAACCTGACGACTCTTTAATGCGTGTCTGTGACAATCGTGCTGATGCTGAGGCCATTACGCCGGAGTTATTGCAGAGCGAGAATCGGCCTGATGGGTTCTTTGCCATCAATGACGATACGGCAATAGGTATTCTTTATACAGCTAAACACATGGGGCTTAAGGTGCCTGATGATGTTTCTGTGTGTGGCTTTACCAACGGCTATCGTGCCATTGCCTGTGACCCCATGCTGACGACTGTCGAGCAGCGTGGCAAGCGAGTGGGCGAGGAGGCCGCAAATATTCTTATTGGCTATGTGGAGGGACGCATCCCGCTTGAAAAGATGGAGCGCCGCATAGTCCGTACGCGTTTGGTGATTAGAGGAACAACAAGATAGACTATGAAACAGAAACCTGATTTAAGCTTTTGGAAACTCTGGAACCTGAGTTTCGGCTTTTTCGGCGTACAGATTGCCTACGCCTTACAGAGTGCAAATATTTCGAGAATCTTTCAAACGTTGGGTGCTGATCCCCACGATTTAAGCTTCTTTTGGATACTCCCGCCGCTCATGGGTATCCTTGTACAACCAATTGTAGGAACGCTGTCTGACAAGACATGGACACGCTTTGGGCGTCGTATTCCTTATCTTTTTGTTGGTGCTGCAGTGGCAGTGGCTGTCATGTGTCTGCTACCCAATGCCGGGTCGTTCGGGATGACAGTGGGGGCTGCGATGATTTTCGGTCTTTGTGCGCTGATGTTTCTGGACACCAGCATCAATATGGCCATGCAGCCGTTTAAGATGCTGGTGGGTGACATGGTCAACGAGAAGCAGAAGGCAAAAGCATATAGTATCCAGTCGTTCCTGTGTAATGCAGGCAGTGTGGCAGGCTATCTGTTCCCCATCTTCTTCACGGCCTTAGGCATTGCTAACGAGGCGCCCAAGGGAATTGTTCCAGACTCAGTCATCTGGTCGTTCTATATCGGCGCCGCCATTCTTATCCTGTGCGTCCTCTATACGACCATCAAGGTGAAGGAGTGGAATCCCCAGGAATACGCCGAGTACAACGGAGTTGCCCAGGAATCGGAAGAAGCCGACTCCTCAACAAAGTTGGAGGGCTCTGGTAACTGGTTCGTGCTGCTTAAGAATGCGCCTTCTACGTTCTGGAAGGTAGGATTAGTGCAGTTCTTCAGTTGGGCGGCCTTCTTGTACATGTGGACTTATACCAATGGTACTATCGCAGAAACCGTATGGGGAACAACCGATTCTGCATCAAGTGAGTTCCAAGCAGCAGGCAACTGGGTAGGCGTTCTGTTTGCTGTTCAGGCTATCGGTAGTGTGCTGTGGGCGATGGTGCTGCCACAGTTCAAGAATACCAAAATGGCTTATTCTTTGAGCTTGGTACTTGGCGGTATAGGTTTTGCTATGGTACCTTTCATCGCTAACCAGTATGTGCTGTTTGTTCCGTTCGTGCTGATTGGTTGTGCATGGGCGGCTATGCTGGCTATGCCATTTACTTTTGTTACCAATGCTCTTCAGGGTTATGGTCACATGGGAGCATACTTGGGCTTGTTCAACGGAACAATCTGTGTTCCCCAGATTGTAGCAGCGCTTGTTGGTGGCGTGGTTCTTCACGCTGTTGGCAGTCATCAGTATTCCATGATGATAGTAGCAGGTGTCCTGCTGTTATTCGGTTCCGTATGTGTCTTCTTCATTCATGAAGGCAAAAAGTGATAAGAACCTTTGTTATATATATAATAATGTTGGCGTGCGCAAATATTGCGCACGCTCAACAACGTTATGGCGATGGCTTAGATGATGTGTTGGCGCATGTGCCTATGGCCGGCACCCTTGTCCTAAAGGCATGTGGTGCTCATAGCAAGCATGACTGGCCGCAGTTGCTGTTAGGGGCTGGAGCCTCATACATATTGACAGCTGGTGTGGTACAGGGACTGAAATTAACTGTTCATGAATGTCGTCCAGATGGAAGTAATGCCAACTCCTTTCCTTCTGGACATACGTCAATGGCATTCTCTGGAGCAACCGTGTTGCACCATGAATACGGTGAGTTGTCGCCTTGGATTTCGGTGGCAGGTTATGGCGTGGCAACATTTGTTGCTGTTGATCGTGTGGCTAAGAAACGTCATCATTGGTATGACGTAGCAGCTGGTGCAGCTATAGGCTTAGTAACTACTGAGGTTAGCTACTGGCTAAGTGAACGTCTATTTGACAGTAAGGGGGTGACAGTGGCTTTCACAGGTAATACAGTTGACATGACAATTCCCCTATAAGGTGCAAACGTTTGCACGCTTTCTTCTCTAATAATTGGCCCTAAAGAGGCTAACGCACTGATTTATTTTGTAATTTTGACGGCAGAACTAAAACTTATTTGTCTATGAAATTACAATTTAACCTTTTGTACCAAACAACTTTCGGTGAAGTATTGATGCTGAACATCCTTTCAAGTGATGAGGGAAAAAAGCCTGCTCAGCACAAGATGATTACGCTCGATGGTCTGCACTGGACAGTTGACATCAACATGACAGCTAAGACTGAAACCTTTATTGATTACTATTATAGTGTACGACGTGATGATGTTGATACGCGTCACGAATGGCTTATGGTGCCTCATCGTTTAGAGTTTGCCGCCATCAAAGGAGCTCACTACACTGTTTATGATCATTGGAATGACATTCCTGAAGATTCCTACATGTACAGCTCGGCTTTTACCGAGTGCGTCTATGCCCGTAAGCGTACTCTCAGTACTAAATCAGAGTTTACACGTACAGTTCGCTTGAAGGTGCGTGCTCCGCAACTTCGTTTAGGTGAACAGTTGGCACTGGTGGGTGCCGACCCAGCTTTAGGAGCTTGGGAAATCGATAAGGCATTACCCATGACTGAACATGAATATCATGAGTGGGTTATCTCTATTGATGCGGATAAGTTGCAGAGTTCGCAGATGGAGTTTAAGTTTTTGATAAAGGCTGAGAAAGACGATGTCCCCAGTATGTGGGAGAACTGTGCGAACCGTACTGTTGACCTTCCAGAGATGCAGGCTAACGAAGTGGTAGTCTATGAGTTGTCGCAGGCCTATTTCTCCATCCACGACTGGAAGGGAGCTGGAACGGTTATTCCTATATTCTCATTGCGCTCTGAAGGCAGTTTCGGCGTGGGCGACTTTGGCGATCTGAAACGTATGATTGACTGGGCTGATAAGACAGGCCAACGTATCATACAGGTGCTTCCTATCAACGACACCAATATGACACATACGTGGCAGGACAGCTATCCTTACAATTCTATCAGCATTTATGCCCTGCATCCGCAATATACAGACTTCCGTCAGTTACCGGAATTGAAGGATGTTGAAGCCAGAAAGAAATATGAGGCATTGCGCCAGGAGCTTAATGCCCTGTCGCAGATAGACTACGAGCGTATGTTTGAGGCTAAGCTTTCATACTTGCATGAGCTCTTTGCACAGGAGTGGAAGACCGTAAGCCGTCGCGCCAGCTACAAGCAGTTCTTCGAATCTAACAAGCAATGGCTGGAACCCTATGCTGCTTTCTGTTACTATCGCGACATCTACGGAACAGCAACCTTCTCGGAATGGCCGTCCAAATTACCAAAACCAGAGAAGGCTGTTATTGACTTCTGGTATTTTGTGCAGTATAACCTCGACCAGCAAATGCGTAGTGCCCATGAGTATGCGCGAGCTCATCGTGTTGTTCTGAAGGGCGATATCCCCATCGGTATCTCACGCGACGGTGTTGAGGCATGGGTTGAACCCAAATACTTCAATCTTAATGGACAGGCAGGTGCTCCGCCTGACCCATTCTCTGCCGACGGACAGAACTGGGGCTTCCCCACCTACAACTGGGATGCCATGTTGGCCGACGGTTGTCAGTGGTGGGTGCGTCGCTTCCGTAAGATGGCAGAATATTTCGATGCCTACCGTATTGACCATGTGCTGGGATTCTTCCGCATTTGGGAGATTCCTATGCCTCATAAATCTGGACTTATGGGACAGTTTAGTCCTGCACTTGGTTTGAGCCGTGAGGAAATTGAGGCTTATGGCGTATATAATCACATGGAACTCTTCCTTGTTGATCACAAGCGCAGTGACCGCTGGCATCCTCGTATCGCCGTGCAATTTAATGAGGACTATACTAAGCTTGACGAGGGCACGAAATCTAATTTCAATCGTCTCTACAACGACTATTTCTATCGTCGTAACAACCAGTTCTGGTACACGGAGGCCATGAAAAAACTGCCACGTTTGACTCAGGCCACCCGTATGCTCGTCTGTGCCGAGGATCTTGGCATGGTACCCGACTGTGTACCTTGGGTTATGAATGAGCTGCGTATCCTGTCGCTCGAGATTCAGTCAATGCCGAAAGATCCGAAAGTACGCTTCGGTAAGCTTTCACATAATCCCTATCGTAGTGTAGATACCATCAGTACTCATGACATGGCGACACTCCGTCAGTGGTGGGATGAGGACGAAGAGCGTACACAGAATTACTACAACACATCGCTTCGTCGTAGTGGGGCAGCCCCCCACCCACTGCCCGGCTGGTTGGCAAAGGATATTGTGAGCCGCCATCTGACTTCACCCTCTATGCTCTGCCTGCTTTCGCTGCAAGACTGGCTGTCCATTGACGAAAAACTGCGTCTGCCTGACCAGAATGCTGAACGTATCAATATCCCGGCTAATCCGCGTCATTACTGGCGTTACCGCATGCACTTGACCATTGAGCAACTTCTCGAGGCCGAGGAGTTCAACGATACAGTCAAGACATTAATCACCCAAAGTGGAAGAAAATAATAAAAGATGAAGAAAACGTATTTAGTAAGTCTCTTGTTGCTGCTACCACTATCGTTACTGGCAACAGAAGTGAAGTCACCTAATGGTAACCTTGTGCTCACGTTTACAGTAGAGCAAGGGCGACCTGTTTACACGTTGAAATATAAGGGACATGATGTTATCAGACCCTCACATCTTGGTTTGGAACTGGCCAAAGACAAGCATGCCTCTAAGGGTCTCAAGGAAACAGACCTGATGGATGGTTTTATTATCAAGCAAGAGACAACCGACGTCAAGGATGACACATGGCAGCCAGTATGGGGTGAAACCAAGAATATCCGCAATCATTATGTGGAATACGCAGCGACGTTGTCACAACCTGCATCACAGCGGGAAATGATTATCCGATTCCGTGTCTATGATGACGGTATCGGTTTCCGTTATGAGTTCCCACAGCAGCAGGAGCTCATCTATTTCCTTATTAAGGAGGAACGTACTGAGTTTGCCATGACAGGCGACCATATAGCTTGGTGGCTCCCAGGTGATTACGATACTCAGGAGCAAGAGACTCAACAGACGCGTCTTTCAGAAATACGTGCCCGTATGCAGGAGGCCGTCAACTGGGGTAACTCTTCGGTAGCAGTATTCTCGCCAACAGGTGTGCAGACCTCGTTACAGATGAAGACCGACGATGGCTTGTACATCAATATACATGAAGCGGCATGTCTTGACTACGCTACAATGCATTTGGAATTAGTTGATGCAGAGACCAAGGCGCTGACCACAAAACTGGGTGGTGGCAGCAATGCCTATACTCCGGATCCCATGCCTTCCATCTGGCCGATTCCTGCACCGATGACATTTGTCAGTCATCTGACGCCAGACGCCACAGGCCTGAAAGGTTGTATGCAGACACCCTGCACCACACCGTGGCGTACAGTCATGGTCTCTGACGATGCCCGTGACATGCTGTCCAGCAACCTCATCCTCAATCTCAACGAGCCCTGTGCTCTCGATGATGTCAGCTGGATTCATCCCACGAAATACTGCGGTGTGTGGTGGGAGATGATTGTCGGCAAGTCTAGTTGGAACTACACAGACGAGTTCCCCAGCATTAAGCTTGACAAGATTGACTGGAACAGCGTCAAGCCCAATGGCCGTCACGCCGCCAACAATGAAAAGGTGATGCGTTACATCGATTTCGCTGCAAAGAATGGTCTTGACGAGGTGCTTGTCGAGGGTTGGAACGTCGGCTGGGAAGACTGGGCCAACATGTGGAAGCGCGACGTCTTTGACTTTGTGACCCCATATCCTGATTTTGATATTAAGATGCTCAATGAATATGCCCACTCCAAGGGCGTGAAGATTCTCATGCACCATGAGACCAGCTCCAGCACACAAAACTACGAACGACATATTAAAGAGGCATTTGAGCTGATGAACAAGTATGGATATGATGCCGTGAAGACGGGTTATGTCGGTGATATCATCCCCCGTGGTGACCACCACTACTCACAAAGCATGAATAACCACTACCTCTATGTCATTAAAGAGGCTGCCAAGCACCATATCATGGTGAACTCACACGAGGCGACACGTCCCACCGGTTTATGTCGAACATGGCCCAACCTTGTGGGAGGAGAATCGGCACGTGGTACAGAATACGAGGCATTTGGCGGCAGTCGTCCCGATCACACGTGCATCCTGCCATTTACCCGTTTGCAAGGTGGTCCTATGGACTATACACCAGGAATCTTTGTGACAAAGCTCATTACATGGAGCAATAATCCATCGTGGGCACGCATCACACTTTGCGGATCACTGGCTCTCTATCTGACGATGTACTCTCCGCTGCAGATGGCAGCCGACCTTCCTGAGCACTACGAGCAGTTCGACGATGCTTTCCAGTTTATCCGCGACGTAGCTTGCGACTGGGACGAAAGTATTTACTTGGAGGCTGAGCCTGCTGACTATATTACCGTAGCCCGCAAGGCCAAGGGTACAGACAACTGGTTCATCGGCGGCAAATGCGATGAAAATGGTCATTTGGCTGTTGTGAAACTGGATTTCCTCGACAAGGGTCGTAAGTACGAATGTACCATCTACGCCGATGCAAAAGATGCTCATTATGAGACCAATCCTCAAGCCTATACCATCACGAAGAAGATTGTCAAGCGTGGTGATGTGCTAAAACTGAAGGAGGCTCCTGGTGGCGGTTTTGCCGTCTCACTTATTGCAAAGTGAATTAGATGATAGGCAGTGAAATGCCGTTAATCTTTTGATAGACATCCAGTGCATAGACGTCAGTCATGCCACTGATGTAGTCGATGACGGCCATGAGGCGTGTTTCAAGACTATCTGCGTGGATGTCATATTGACTACTGACACGGCCTATGAGTTGTTGGGAGTAATAACGGTCTGGAGCCATAACAGCATCGACCATCTGCTCCATCAGTGTTTCCATGATTTTATAACCTGACAGTTCGACGTCGAGTACAGGTTTGCTCTTATAAATGCGCTGCACAGAAAGTGCGGCGCATTGTTTGTATGCCTCACAGGGCTGTGGGCTGATATGGTCAATGAGACTGCCGCTGAAGGTACCGGAAAGGATGGCCTCCTCATTTTCCACAAACACCTTTGCACATTCACTTTCCAACAGTCCGATGACACAAGCCCTCATATAAACCACCTTCTCATTGGGGTCTGTTACCTGCTCTTCCAATATGCGTTGAAGAATATGCTTCTTTCCCGTTTCGTCAAAGAATCCCAGCATCAGTCGCTCTGTTTCCTCAAACGACAGTATCTTCAGTTTATGCGCATCCTCAATATCCATAATCTCATAACAAATATCGTCAGCCGCTTCAACGAGATATACCAATGGGTGACGCGCATAACGCAAGGGTTCGCCAGGAGCCGACAAACAAATGATTCCCATTTCGTGAGCCATGCGTTGGTATGCCTCCTGCTCGCTATGGAAAAAACCGAATTTCCCCTTTTCCCCTGCAGCTGACGAGGCGAAGGGGTACTTTACGATGCTGCCCAGCGTGGAATAGGTCATGACGAAACCACCTGGACGTCGTCCACAAAACTGGTGAGTCAACAGGCGGAAGGCGTTGGCGTTACCTTCAAAGTGAGTGATATCGTCCCAAAAAATGGGCGTAACCTGTGCTTTCAGTTCGTGTCCAGGCCCTTCAGTGAAGAACGTCTGAATGGCTTTCTCGCCACTATGGCCAAACGGCGGATTACCCAAATCGTGAGCAAGACAAGCCGTAGAAACGATTTGTCCGATTTGTTCGAATAGTGTACCTTCTAGCTCCGGATGTTTATTGGCAATGAGCTGCGCTGCCACATCGTTACCTAATGACATACCAACACTGGCCACCTCAAGCGAGTGAGTCAGGCGGTTGTGCACGAAGATACTGCCAGGCAAAGGGAATACCTGTGTTTTGTTCTGCAAACGGCGAAAAGGCGCAGAAAAAATAAGACGGTCGTAGTCGCGTTTGAACTCTGTTCGGTCATCATGACGTTTGGCATGACGATACTCTTGTCCCAGACGTTTATTTGATATTAATTGTTCCCAGTTCATCATGTATATGGACGATTTACTATTTACTATTTGATGCAAAAGTACTATTTTTTATAGAATTAACCATATTTTCCAGGAAAAATGTGGATAATTCGAGAGAAATCATTAATTTTGCACCTTATAAATAGTAAAGTCCAAAACGATGACAGAAATAAAAGTAGTTAATCGTGGGCATCAGCCATTGCCGCAATATGCCACTTCACAGAGTGCTGGCATGGATCTTCGTGCCAATTTGAATGAACCAGTTGTACTGCGCCCGATGGAGCGTAGGCTTATTCCTACAGGCTTGTATATCGCCTTACCCGAGGGGTATGAAGCGCAGGTTCGTCCTCGTAGCGGACTGGCCCTGAAACATGGTTTGACAGTGCTGAATGCTCCAGGTACCATTGATGCCGACTATCGTGGTGAGGTAGGCGTAGTACTTATCAATCTCTCTCAGGAAGACTTTGTTATCAATGACGGCGAACGTATTGCCCAAATGGTCATTGCACGTCATGAGCAGGCGAAGTTCACGATTGTGGAGGAGCTCGATGAAACAGAACGCGGTACTGGAGGTTATGGACATACAGGTGTGAAATAAACAAAATGAGTAGAAGGCTGTATATATTGGTCATGATTTGGGGATGGAGCCTGTTGGCGTCAGCCCAGACATACGACTATTTCTTTCTGGAAGCCATGTGTGAGCGTCAGAAAGGAAACCACGACGCAGCCTTCGACCTGTTGCAGCATTGCATAGAAATTAATCCGAATGCTGCAGAGGCATATTTCTTTGTCGCGCAATATTACAGTTCCCTGAAACAGCAGGAACAGGCATTAACCTATTTGGAGAAAGCCTACGAGCTGAATCCGCAGAACTCCATTTACACGGAAACGTTGGCACAAGCTTACACAAGTGCGCATCAATACGAAAAGGCGATTGACGTGTTTGAGGCATTGTTTAACCGTGAGCCTGACCGTGACGATGTTTTGGCCATACTCTATGAGCTCTATCAGCGCAATGACCAGTTAGAGAAAGCTGTCTATGCCTTGGAACGTTTGGAAACACTTGACGGAAAAACCGAACGTCTGTCGCTGGCCAAGAGTGAGCTCTACACCCGCTTAGGAAACAAGAAAGCTGCTATTGCTGAGATAAAGGCGTTGGCCGACCAATATCCCAACGATCTGAACTATCGTGTGATGTATGGAGATGCGCTGATGCAGAATGGTCAGAAGAAACAAGCCCTTTCCGTTTATCAAGGTGTATTGAAGGAAGAGCCGGACAATGTTCAGGCACAGCTATCCATGATTAGCTATTACGCTGCAGAAGGTGACACTGAGAAGGCTGACGAGATGAACGAACGCGTGTTGCTTAATGACGATGTCGAACCTAGCGTACGCATGGAAATCATGCGTCGTGAAGTCATGAATAATCTTCAGAATGGCGGTGACAGTGTTCGCATTCTCAAGCTCTTTCATCGGTTGTTGTCCGTTCCAGAGCCTGATGCAGATATGGCACTGATGTGTGCCACCTATATGAAACTGCGCGAAATGCCTGCCGATAGTATCAATGGCATGTACGAACGCGTGTTGCAGATTGCTCCCGACAACTCTTATGCACGCCTGCAACTGGTTGCCTCGGCTTGGGACAAGGACCAGCTCGACAAAGTCATAGAGCTATGTAAGGCTGCCAGACAGTATAATCCTGATGACATGGCGTTCTACTATTATCAGGGATTTGCCTACTATCGTCAGGACGATGTCGATAATGCTCTGGATGCCTTCCAGAATGGTGTGAGCGTCATCACAGAACAGAGCAATCCCGACTTAGCCAGTGACTTCTATGAGGTAATGGGTGAGTTGCTCTACAAAAAAGGCATGGTTCGCGAGGCTTTCGCTGCCTACGATTCCTGCCTGGTATGGAAAGAAGACAAAATCAGTTGTCTTAACAACTATGCTTACTATCTCAGTGAGTTAGACGAGCAGCTGGAACGTGCAGAGCTTATGTCGTATAAGACCATTAAGGCTGAGCCCAAGAATGCCACATACTTAGACACCTATGCCTGGATTCTTTTCAAGCAAGGGCGTTATTCTGAGGCGAAGATCTATATGGATCAGACATTACAAAACGACCCCGACACAAGTGCTGTTGTCTTGGAACATGCCGGCGACATCTATGCCAAGTGCAACGATCTTCAGCAGGCGCTCAACTACTGGCAGCAAGCACTTGACAAGTCTTCCGATGATTCGGAAATCAAAGGCAAGCGGAAACAAATACTTATCAAAAAAATAAAACTCCAAAAATATATAAAAGAATGAAAGCATTAAATTATGTGAAGGTCTCCCTTTTGGCAGTACCGTTCCTCTTTGGAGGATGTAAGTCAAAGAAAGCAGTTGTTGAACCAGTCAAGCCTTTAACAGTAGAGGAAGTTAATCAGCAACACTTCTTACAGCAAGTGAATGACAATGCGCAGTATGCAAAGTTTCTGACTTCAAAGGTTAAGTTCTCTGTTGAAGTTGGAGTGCAGAAGCTCACACTGACGGGAAATCTGAAAATGAAACGCGACGATGTCATTCGTCTGCAACTCATGGCTTTCGGTTTTGTGGAAGCAGGACGTATCGAGTTGACGCCTGAATACGTTCTTATCATGGACCGTATCAACAAGCAGTATATGAAGGCAACCTATGGTTCCATAGACTTCCTTCGTAACAGCGGTTTGAACTTCTACACCATGCAAGCTCTCTTCTGGAACGAACTGTTCGTACCTGGACAGACAAAGGTGTTGGATGCCTCGCTAAACAAAATGGATGCCGACATGAGTGGCGAAAATGCCATCATTTCACTGAATGACGGTAAGATGCAGTATCGTTGGCTGGCTACGAAGGATCAGGCTCAAATCCGTATGGCAAATATTATGTACGTTGACCAGTTCAAAGGAAATACTCAGTTAAACTGGGACTATGAGGACTTCCACGTTCTGAACAGAAAGCCGTTCCCCTTCGAGCATAATATCACCTTTACGGTTCCTGAAAAGGAAGTCAAGCTTGGTATGACGCTGAACTATGTCAAGCATGAGGACAACTGGGAGACACGTACTGACGTTTCATCCAGCTATCGTGAGGTGACTATTGACGAGATTCTTCGTCGATTCATGGCACTTTAACGTCTTAAATGAAAAAGTTTCTTCTCGTACAACTTCTGTTGTTATGCTTCTGTCTGACTTCTTACGCCCAACAGCGTAAGAAGGTGACCAAGAAGCCTACAACTACTGCTGTGCAGAAAAAAAAGCCTGCACAGCAGAAGAAGCCTGTTGCCAATAAAAAGAAAAAGAAGCCCACCACCAATGCTTCCATTCAGGGCTTGCAGAAAGAACGTCAACAGCTGCAGCAGAAGATTAGAGAGCAGGAACGTCGTCTGCGCGATAATGAGAAGGACGTGAAAAAACGACTTCAGACGCTGATGGTGCTCAACACAGAGATTGAGGACAAGAAACGCAACATCGAGGCTACACGCATTGACCTGACCCACTTGAACGACACCATTGACCTGCTCGGCCAACAAATGATACAACTGCAGAATCAGCTCGACCAGTTCAAACGGGAATACATTAGGTCCGTCCGTTACATGCATCGTAACCGTTCGGCACAAAGCAAACTGATGTTTATCTTCAGTGCCAAGAATTTCTCGCAAATGTATCGTCGCCTGATTTTCATGCGACACTATGCCAGCTATCAGCGGACACAGGGTGAGGCTATTATCCAGAAGAAGAACGAGCTGACCCATGTCCAGGCAGTGCTGTTGGCGGCTAAGGACAATAAAGATAAGCTGCTCAAACGTGACCTCCAAACCCATCAGGAGCTCGAGAACTCCCAGATAGAGCAAAAGAAGGTCGTATCCACGTTACAGAAGGAGCACAAGACCATCGAGGCGCTCATTGCCGACCACCGTAAGCGTGACGCGGAATTAAACTCA
Source organism: uncultured Prevotella sp. (assembly GCA_947169685.1). Classification (GTDB taxonomy): domain Bacteria; phylum Bacteroidota; class Bacteroidia; order Bacteroidales; family Bacteroidaceae; genus Prevotella. Next base: position 72,142 of record CAMVQS010000003.1, read on the forward strand.
AGAATCGACAGGCTGATAGCAGAGGAGGTGGCTCGTGCCAAAGCCCGTGCTGAGGCAGAAGCCAAGCGCAAGGCTGAGGCAGAGGCTGCTCGTAAGCGCAAGGAGGAGCTGGCTCGTAAGAAGGCAGAGGCCGAACGCATTGAACGTGAAAATAAACGTCGTATTGCCGAGGCCAAGGCCAAGGAGGAACGTCTGAAAGCTCAGGCACGCGCTGCCGAGAAGAAAGAAAGACGTGAGGCCGAACGTCTGGCCCGTGAAGCAGAACGTGAGCGTCTGGCTGCAGAGCGACGGGCTGCAGAGGAACGTCGTGCTAACGAACGGGAAATCGCTGCTGCCAGACGTGAGACGGATTTGGCTAACTCCATATCGGCAGAAGACCTCCGACTAAGTAATAACTTCGAGAACAATCGCGGTCGTTTCCCCATGCCCATCAGTGGTTCCTATCAGGTTGTCAACAGCTTTGGACAATATAATGTGGAAGGTCTGAAGAACGTTCGTCTCGACAATAAGGGTGTCAACCTAAAAGGTCAGGCAGGTGCTGTCGTACGTTGCATCTTTACTGGCGAAGTGACTACCGTGTTCAATTATTCCGGATCAACATGTGTCATCATACGTCATGGTAGTTACTTCTCCGTCTATGGAAACTTAGGCAGTGTCTCCGTCAAGCGGGGTCAGAATGTGGGTACGGGTCAGGCTCTTGGTACCGTGGCTTCTGACAATATTCTCCAGTTCCAGCTACGTAAGGGAAGAACGCCCCTGAACCCCATGCAGTGGCTGCGCCGCTAACCCCTGATAACCTTAAGATAAGTACGGATGGCGTCTTCTAATTCGGAGATGCAGATGAATTCGTCTGCTGAATGCGAACGGGCAGACTCTCCAGGACCCAGTTTCAGCGAGGGGAACGGCATCAGCGCCTGGTCGCTCAAAGTGGGGGAGCCAAAAGGTTTCATTCCCATATTTATACAACGCATCACCAGCGGATGTCCAATGGGGATATGCGATGATGACAGTCGGAACGAACGGGCCTTCAGCTCACATTTCTTCATGTGCTTTTGCAGGAAGGCAAACAAGTATTCATTCTGGTAAAACTCGTTGGTACGCACGTCGATGATGAAGTGGCACTCGTCAGGCACGACGTTATGCTGTGTGCCACTGTTGATGACTGTCACGCTCATCTTCGTCGGTCCTAGCAAACGACTCTCCTTCTTAAACCTGTAGTCACGCAGCCATACAAGGTCATCAAGAGCTTCATAGATAGCATTCACGCCCTCGTTGCGGGCAGCATGTCCACTCTTTCCTCGGGCAACACCGTCAATGACCATCAGTCCTTTCTCGGCTATGGCAGGCTGCATACCTGTCGGCTCGCCCACAATCGCCACGTCAATATGCGGCAACTGCGGCAACACCATCGAAAGGCCGTTCTGTCCACTCACCTCTTCTTCTGCCGAGGCTACATAGATAATATTATAGGGAATGTCCTGCTCCTGCGAGAGAATCCTGAATACCTGTAGCAGCGAGACCAGTCCTCCTCCGCAATCGTTAGCACCCAGACCGTAGAGACGGTCGTCTTCTATGGACGGCTTGTAGGGATCACGCGTCCACGTGCTAACAGGCTTCACCGTGTCAATATGGGCATTGAGCAGCAACGTCTCACGGTTTTCGTCCATGTGACCGTATGCCACGATATTGTTTCCTATACGTTGAGGATTCAGTCCCCATTCCTCCATTTGTGCCTGCAATACTTCTGCTGCCAGCACCTCATCGCGGCTGATACTGGGTTTCGTTATCAGACACTCCAACAACTCGACCGCATCCTGCGTATATTTCTTTATCTCCATTTTGACCTCAATGATATCTCAGAACTACCAGGTATGCTGCACCAGCGACATGACACGGAGGAAGTTGCCTCCCCATATCTTCTGGATGTCAGCCTCTGAATAACGCTGTAAGAGCAACTGACGTGTGAAGTTCAGCAGCTCGGAAGAGTCGGCAAGGCCGCGAACCCCACCGTCACCATCGAAGTCAGTTCCCAGACCCACGTGGTCGATACCCATCACCTGTACGGCATGCTCCAAGTGGCGCATGGCATCCAGGATGGTAGCCTCACCCTCCTTGCAGAGGAAGCCAGGATAGAGCGTTACCTGCATGACACCCCCACGTGCTGCCAAGGCACGCATCTGGTCGTCTGTCAGGTTACGGGGATGGTCGCAGAGTGCCCTGCAGCTGCTGTGCGAACAGACAATGGGCTGCTGGCTGATGTCGAGGGCATCGTAAAAGCTTTTCTCTGCCGCATGGCTCAAATCCACCATGATGCCCAGGCTGTTCATCTTCTGAATGACCTGCTGACCAAAGGGTGACACACCGTTGTGTGTATGACTGCCCTTGGCAGAGTCGCAGATATCATTGTCGCCATTGTGGCAAAGGGTCATATAGACGATGCCACGCTCCGCAAAGTGTTGCAGGTTCTGCAGGTCACCATTCAAAGCCAATCCGTTCTCAATGCCCAGCATGATGCTCTTGCGTCCGTTGCGTTTGTTCTCGTAAAGGTCAGCCGGTGTACGGGCAATCTTCAGATAATCTTTGTGTTTCTCTACAATGGCCTCAATCTGGTCAAAGATGAGGTCAGCATATTCTTTTGGGCCGCTGACCGGCGCCTCAACCTTCGAAGGAAAGGTCTCACCGGCCTTGGGCTGTGGCAGGTAAGCCACCATGATGGTAGCATCCTGACGGCCTTCTGTCATCTTGTGCAGGTCAACGAGAATCTTTGGGTCGCGATGGCCGAAATCCACTCCCTGCGGAAACAGCATCGGCGTGTCACAATGGGTGTCGAGCGTCAGCGTCCGATGGTGCAGACGGCAAACCTCGCGATGGCATGCTGCCTCCTTTACGAGCCACTGGAACAGGGGCAGTCCGTCTTCGAGACACTCCGGATGCCACTGCACACCCACGATACTCTTATACTCACAGCTCTCCACAGCCTCGATAATGCCATCAGCCGAACGTGCTGTCACGCGGAAATGCGGGCCAGCATCATCGACTGCCTGATGGTGGAAGGAGTTGACGAAGAGAAAACCCTCCTTATATATATTAAATAAGGTGGAGTCGGGTTCGACGGTGATGGAGTGGGTAGGTTCCGAGCGGCGTGCATCCTGGGAGTGCCTGATGGTGGCCACCTCCGAGATGTCCTGCATCACGTGTCCGTCCAGCGCCATCGCCAGCGTCTGGATGCCTCGGCAGATGCCCAATATGGGAATCTGACGGTTGTAGGCCAGTCGGGTGATGAGCAGTTCAGGCAGGTCGCGCTCACTGTTGATGCCTCCCAGACGCGGCGAGGGCTCCTCGCCACAGTACAGGGGGTTATAGTCGGCACCGCCACTCAACAACAGTCCGTCAATATGCTCAAGGGTGTTGATAATGGTATCCGTATCGCTGAGCGGGGGGATGATGACGGGCACGCCACCAGCCCTGAGCACAGATTTGTAGTAGGCCTCACCCAGCTTACAATCGGGCTCGGCATAGTTGCCCGTAATACCAATGACGGGTTTACGTTGTGCCTCAGGGAACGTCGCATAGACAGTGGTTGCCAACTGCGACTGCCAGTCGAACCTGCTGTCCATACTTAATCCACTTGAACGGGAATTTCGCGCTTGATGCTTTGTTCAAGCGAGATGAGTGTCTCCGTAGCCACCACGCCGGGAATGTCCTGCAACTGTCCGTTGAGCAGGTGCATCAGCTGTTCGTTGTCACGAGCATAGAGTTTGACGAGCATGGTGTAGGGACCTGTAGTAAAGTGGCATTCCACGACTTCGGGAATGTGCTGCAAACGTTCTACTACAGTGCGATACATGCTACCTCGCTCGAGGGTGATGCCCACATAGGTACAAGTGGAGTACCCCAGGCTTTTGGGATTCACGTCGAATCCGCTACCCATGATGACCTCACCCTCGATGAGGTGCTGTACGCGTTGGTGGATGGCAGCACGCGAGACATTACATTCTGCGGCTACATCCTTGAAGGGGATACGAGCATTCTTCGAGAGAATACTCAGTATCTTTTTGTCAAGATTATCAATTTTGTCCATACTATTTGTTCTTAGCGATAGCAAAAGTAAGCAAAATTGACGAAACAAACAACATTTTGCGCGAAAAAATGCGTTTTTCGTTGCAAATGTTTACTTACGCTTCTTCTTGACAGGCTTTTTGACGGGTTTTTTCACATCTTTCTTCACGACAGGCGTGGTGACAACAGGCGTGCGGCCTTCAATGTCTATCAGCTCCACGTCGAAGATGAGTGCAGAGAAAGGCTTGATCTGACCCTGTTCCTTCTCGCCGTATGCCAGTTCGTAAGGAATGTAGAGTGTCCACTTGCTGCCTACGGGCATCATCGTGAGAGCCTCTGTCCAACCCTTGATGACCTGATTAGCGCGGAAAGAGACAGGCTGGTCGCCATGACGGGCAGAGGAGTCAAAGACGGTACCGTCAACCAGACGACCCTCGTACTTCACCTTCACCGTTTCCGTTGCCTTGGGAATGTCACCCGTTCCGGCCTTCAGCACCTTGTATTGCAAACCACTGGGCAGCACCACCACGCTGGTATCCTTGGCGTTCTCAGCCAGGAAAGCACGGCCAGCCTCACGGTTCGGACCATACAGGCGCTCGTTCTTCAGCTCGATGTCCTCTGCCAGCGTTGCCTGGAAGAAGGCACCTGCGCCGTCAATGGTCTTGAAGATGGTGGTGTCATTGTGGAGTGCATCGATGAAACCTTTGTAGAACATCTCGACAGAGATGACGTCCTGCGTACCCTGGAAACGGTTCTGCACGTCGGGCAACATACGTCCGCTAACCTGCGAAGCGATGTCGAGACCGGCAGCATAAGCCTTGAATGTGGGGTCGTCGGTATGCTTCAGGTACTCCTGGAAACCACGGATGAAGTCATCCATCTTCGTGGTATCTACGCCTGCCTGACGAGACAGGTAAGGAATCAGTCCAATGGTGTAGTTCATGCCTGCTGCGTAACTCACTGAGTCGCTGCGGCTCAACTCAACATTCTGTGCACTGACGGAATGAAAAGAGGCACCCATCATGAGGATGAGTGCCCATGTATAAAACGAACGTTTCATTATTTTTTATTCTTGACTTCGAGCAACTGAATCTTGAAAATCAGAGCAGAGTAAGGCTTGATCTGTCCAGCCTGACGCTCGCCGTAAGCCAGCTCCTGGGGAATATAGACCTCCCACTCAGAACCTGCAGGCATACGGGTAAGAGCCTCGGTCCAACCCTTGATGACACGGTTAACGTACATCTCAGCGGGCTCGCCACGCTGCAGAGAACTGTCGAATACAGTACCGTCGATGAGCTTACCCTCGTAGTGTACCTTTACCAGAGAAGTGTCGGCAGGAATGGCGCCAGCACCTTCCTTGATGACCTTGTACTGAATGAATGAGTTGACCTTCTTTCCGTCGGGCATGTCAACAGCAACGGGAAGCACCTTCACGCCGTCCTTCTTGGCATTGGCAGCGAGGTAGTTCTCACACTCCTTCTTGTAAGCACCAAACTCCTTCTCGGTAGCCTTGGTCTTGATTTCCTGCATCTTGGTGTTGGCGGTCTGCTGAGCCTGCTCCATAGTCATCAGGCCCTGCTTGCCGGTAGTAGCGGTAATGAAACCTGCCATGAAGTTCTTCAGAGAAATAGTCTGAGTAGAATCCTCACCAAACAGCTGACGGTTGATGGCCTTCACCATCTGGTTGCTGATCTGCTGACCAATCTGGATACCAGCATAGTAAGCCACCTTCTTCTTGTCCTCACCTGCATTGGCGCCTTCGTTCATACCCTTGACAAACTCGTCCATGTAAGCAGTGTCAACACCAAGAGAGTTTACTAAGTACTCTTTCAGACCCTGAGTCTGAGACATACCCAGTGCATAGCTGACGGTGTCAATGTCGTTCTTCAAATCGGCATTCGGAGTGCCGTTACCGCATGATGTGAATGCAACTGCGGCGATAGCCATAGCGGCTACAAAAGTTAACTTTTTCATTTTTAATGTTGAATATTTAATGTTGAATGTTTAATGTTGAATGTTTAATGTTTTTCTTACATCACCTTGATGAGCTCCACGTCGAAAATCAGCGCTGCATAGGGAGGAATCGATGCGCCTGCACCACCCTCACCGTAAGCCAGGCGGTAGGGGATGAAGAAGCGGTACTTGGCACCCTCCTGCATCAGCTGCAGACCTTCCGTCCAACCGGCAATCACCTGCTGCAAGCCAAACACAGCGGGTTCACCGCGCTGTACGCTGGAGTCAAACACGGTGCCGTCGATGAGGAAGCCCTCGTAGTGACACTTCACGCTGTCCTTGGCGGTCGGCTTCTTGCCGTTACCTTCCTTCAGCACCTGATACTGCAGGCCGCTGGGCAGGGTCACCACGCCGTCCTTCTTGGCGTTCTCAGACAGATACTTCTCGCCGGCCTCCTTGTGCACCTTGCCTTTCTCGGCACGTTCCTTGTTCAATTTCTCTTCCTGTGCAGCGAAATAGTCCTGCACAATCTGCTGGGCGTCGCGGTTCGACACCTTCAGATCATTGCCTGCCAGCACGTCCTTGATGGCAGCAGCAAAGTCGTCGATGTTCAGGTCGTTAGCACCCATTTGCGCCAACTGACGACCAATGCCCAACCCCAGGGCATAACTCACCTTATCCATTGTTCTTTCTCTAATAAAAAATTGTACGTTTTATAAAACGGGTGCAAAGTTAGTACAATTTAGAGATAATGCAAAATAAATTAGGAATTATTTGCACCAAACATGGTGAATATTCTCCTCAGGCGAACAACGGATCGGGAATGAGACGGCCTTGACAATAGCGGGCGGCAATCTGCCGGTCGTCACCGATATAGACAAAACGCTCCAGCCGTTCCAGCAGCGAGTAGTCGGCATCCATCATCAGCTCGCTGTCGTCAATGACCAGCGCGTCGAAGTCGTAGCCAGGCTCGAAACTGCCCACCTTGCCGAAGAAACGGCCTGCCGACTTGGTGGCCATCCAGAAAGCCTCAGCCAGCGAGAGGAACGCGCACGTCTTGTCTTGCTGATAGCGCAGCTTGCTCATCTGTACGGCATAGACCATCATGCGGAAGATGCTGAAGTCGTGACCACCGCTCACGTCGCTGCCCAGTCCTACGGGGACGCCAGCTTCGAGGAAACGGCGTACGGGTGCTATGCCCGATGCCAGGTTGACGTTCGACGTCGGACAGTGGGCCACCATCACCCCGCGTTCCCGCAGCAGCTCCAGCTCGTCGCCCTCCGACCATACGCAGTGAGCCATCACGGTAGGCGTCTGTCCGAACAGCCCGTACTGGTCGTAGGCGTCGGCATAGTGCTTGCTCTTGGGTTCCAGCTCTCTCACCAGCGCTATCTCGCCGTGATTCTCCGAGAGGTGCGACTGTACGGGCAATCCGTACTTCTTGGCCATCTCACCGCAGGCCTGCAACATCTCTGGTGTGCACGACGGGATGAAGCGCGGCGTCACAATGGGACGCACACGGCTGTCCTCGCGCTCAAACTCCTCGACGAGGGTCTCACAGGCCTTGCAAGCGTCTTCCACGCTCTCCTGCAAGCCTTCAGGACAGTCGCGGTTCATGTTCACCTTACCCACACGTCCGGCCATACCGGCCTTGTCCAGCAGGCGCATCAGCAGTTGGGTACTCTCCAGGTGCACCGAGGCAAAAGCCACGACGCGCATGGTGCCGTAGCGCCACAGGTCGTGCACAAACCGACGGTACATACGCTCAGCGTATGCAGTATCGGCAAACTTCAGCTCCTCGGGGAAGGTGTAGTTCTGGAGCCACGGCAGCAGCTCCAGGTCCATGGCAATACCTTGGTTACGGTACTGCGGCGCATGAACGTGCATGTCGTTCATGGCAGGAATCAGCAGACGGTCGCCCAGTTCGGTCACCTCGCAGCCGGCCAGGTGCTCGGGCAGCTCGCTATATACTCCTTCTACCTTGCCGTCGTTCACGGCAATATAGCCATGAGGCATCACCTTGAAGCGGTTGCACTCTGGCGTATAGATGATGTTAGCATGATATATTTGCATAGTACTCAAAGATTTAATTATACCGCAAAGGTACGAATAAGTGAGAACAAAACAAAATAAATTTCGATTTATTTTTATTGTCGAGCGAAAGTACCTTCGAGACGCAGTCTCAAAATTAGGAAAAAACACGCACAACACAAAACAATTTGGCAATTATTTTGTATCTTTGCAGCAAAAAGCGGAAAACGTATGACGAAAAGAAAGTTCTTTACACTCCTCCTGCTGGTCGTTGTCATGCTGGCAACAGCCCAGGAGGTGGTGCTCAACAAGCAGCGCCACTTCCCCAAGACGGTGCCTGCCGGCAACTATAGCGGCATCACCTGGCTGGGAGGCAACCGCTATGCGGTGGCCAACGACAAGTCGCCCACGGCAGGCTTCCACCTCATGACCATCATCACCGACAGCCTGACAGGAGACATCCTCGACATACGCGCAGACAGTTTCATGACCAGCCGACAGCCCAACCGCGACGAGGAGGGCATCTGTTACGTACCTCAGTCGAACACGCTGTTTCTCAGTAGCGAGAGTGACGGACAGATACAGGAATACACCATGCTCGGCCAGCTGACAGGACGCCGGCTCAGCATCCCCGAGGTGTTCCGTCAGACACGCAGTAACCATGGCTTCGAGGCGCTCACCTACAATGCCGCCACCCACCGCTTCTGGACCATCCCCGAAAACACGCTGAAGGGCGACGGCGAGGCTCCTGACATCCTCCGGAAGATTCCGAACATGCTTCGCCTGCAGAGCTTTGGCGACGACCTGCAACCACGAGAGCAGTACTGGTACCTCACCGACTCGTCAACCGTCAAGAGCACCAAGGGAGCAAGCACCCTGGGCGTCAGCGGACTGGCAGCCCTCGACGACGGGCGCATCGTGGTGCTCGAACGCGAAGTGCGGAAGACCTCCCGCAACATCGGCTCCTTCGTCCATGTCAAGCTCTACGTGGTGAACCCCTCACAGCAACAGCCTGGCGACCTGCTGCGTAAGCAGCTGCTTACCGAGTTCCGCACAAAAATCAACCTCACCCGTCGCAGCTTTGCCAACTACGAAGGCCTCTGCGTAGGGCCCACGCTCTCTGACGGCCGTCAGCTTCTGCTGCTGGTAGCCGACTCACAAAACCAGTATAAAGGTTGGTTGAAGGACTGGTTCAAGACTGTCGTCTTCTGACTCCTCCGTTCATCAATATTCGTCCAGGATTTTCTGTAGCCTTTCGCGCCGTTTCTTTTTCTTGTCAGGAAAAATCTTTCTCAGCAGCACGCTGATGGGAATCTTGACGGTGACGCCAATCATCATCGCGCCACCCGCCTGATTCTCTTTCTGGTTTTGCCACCATTGTCCCATCTTTCCCAACTGGAAGTTCGTCTCGGCACATTTTGAATCGCTCATCATGCCCTCCCAGTCGATTTTTGGGAAGTTCGGCTCGTCCTTCAGCGCCACCTTCGAGAGGAAGTCAGGCTCTATGGGTTCCAGGATGTTGCTGGTGTTGGGCGCCACGACGGTAGGCATCTCGTTGAGCCATTTCTCCATATTCTCACGAATGGCAGGGTCAGAAAAATACGTCGAGTCATTATCGGCTGGCAGAATGTCAACCCTTCTTTCGTGATTGACCTCCTGAGCCATTCCTGCCAGCGGTACAAGCAGCGAGCACAGCATCAGCATCATCCATTTTCTATCCATTCTCTATAGCCATTGTCTGTCAACGGGGCAAAGATAAGGCAAAAACCCCGAATGCACCCTTAATAAAATCTTATAACAAGTCAATGATTTATAATTTAAAGAAGATTTAAGCTTTGATGACCTATGTATAGAAGTGTCAAACGACAGATAGCCAGCACTACCCCCAATATTTCGGGAATCCCTTTAAATACTGGGAAAAAGAAGGGGGTAGTGTTGTTCAACACTACCCCGACTCTACCCCTAACACTACCCCCGACACCCACCCTACGGGCTTAGGCCACACGTAGGGGAATCACTCGGTAGTACGTCTGGTGACCATGATCCTTACCTTCATATCCCAGCTCCTTCAAGGCCAATCCCAGTTGAATCTTCGTGCTGTGGTTGTTCTTGATGGATGGATACTCATGGCGAATCAAGTCCACGATCTCTCCACTCTTCATTCGCACACCCTGCTCGCCGTCCTTGGGCTTGCGGATGCAGACCTCCACCACCTCTGCGATGTCCTTCTGCTCCATGAAGTTCAGGTTCAGTTCCTGAATACGCGCCACCTGGTCGTTGCTAAAGTAGTAAGGCGAATTCTGCTTGCAGACCTCGTGAACCACCTGTGCATAGAGCTGCTCGTAGTTAATCTCACCCGTGTTGTCGATATACTGCCCTTCAGGAATCTGCAGGCAGATATATCGACGTGAGCCAGTGGCATCCGTCAGCGGATGGGGGTTGTTCGTCGTTGCCACGAACGAAGCGAAACGTGGGCGGTCCTCCTGCGAAGCACCATAGATGGGGCGTCCGTTCACCTTGTTCTTCGAGAGTGTTTGCTTCAGCGTAGCATGCTGGCTGGGGCGTATGGCCTCCAGCTCGTCGAGATTCACCAAGAGGTTGTTCGTCAGCGCCATCTCCTTGTCGAACTTATTCGAGAGGTTCAGGTGATCCAGGAAATACTGGCGCAGGTGCGGAGGCAGCAGGCGCACCACAAAGGTCGTCTTGCCACAGCCCTGTGCTCCAATCAGCGTCGGCACAGTCTCGTTACCATGAACCTCGTCTATCTGGAGCCAATGGGCCACCATCGAACGAATCCACACAAAGAGGAACTCGAGCTGTTCTGTGGTCAGGCCGGGAATTCGGCCAAACAGCTGGGCTACATGGTTTTGTCCGTCCCACTGAGGCAGGTGCCCCAGGAAGTCGTCGATAGGGTTGAACGTCGGAATCTCTTCCGAGTTCACTAGTTCCATGATCTCTGTCTTGGGACTCCCGTTCTCGCATATACCGTCGCGCTTGGCCTGGAGAATGATACTGTTCAGGGCCTTTGTGGTCAGGATGCGGTACTGAGGCTGTCCGTCGGCAGGCAGATCAGCAAATTCGGTCTTTCCGCTCAACACGTTCGAGCGGAAAAGATACTTTTCCTGAAGATACTGCTCCGTCATAAGCAGTCCTTCCTGTGAAGCCTTGATGGCCTCACCATTTACTGTGAGATTGTTAAACATAAAAATATAGTATTAAATCGTTAAGGCTAAGAGTGGCCAAATGAGATTCTCTCATGCATCAGAGCCAGTGCAAAGATACAAAATTTTTTCGCGTTTTGCAAGCTTTTTGCCAAAAAAAACACAAAAAAAGCACATCTAACGCCTGATTTTAACAAAAACCCCAAAAGTTCTCCCAAGAACTCTAAACTTTAAAACTGACTCTACACTCTCAACCCTCAACTAACAGAGGGGGTACTGTTGGGGGTAGTGATGGGTGTAGTGGTGGGGGTAGTGGCGGGGGTAGTGGTGGAAAGCAAGAATGCCGTAAATAAAGGCATTTCGGAAGATTTGGGGGTAGTATTGGTATCTCCAGAAAAACATACCGACTTACGCACCGAAACATACCGACTTTCGCACCGAAACATACCGACTTTCGGGTCGTTAACCCCTATGTAAGGAGGCCTTTCCTACTATGTAACGAACCCTTACACGGCACCTTTCAATCTGTTCCCACGGTGGGAAAGCATTGAAACTCCATGAACAGCATTACATTTCCAGGTTTGCCTTCAGGTTTATCCATACCAATAGAAGAAAAACATGCGCGGGGAGGGAGGCCGATGCCTCTCTCCCCGCGTTTCGTAGTGCCCTGCGGTCCT
>CAMVQS010000004.1 GCA_947169685.1 uncultured Prevotella sp.
AGCCGCAGCCTCGTTACCATCACAGGTGATAAATTTCTTTTCTTTAGCCATTTTTTGATAAATAATAAATGAATAACCTTATTTGTTTAGTCGTTTTTTCTGTTAATAGAGGAATCCTAATAGCCAGAGAGGTATTTGATTTCCTTTGCCAATTTCGGTGTTGTAGCGAGCGTAGATGATATCACTGTTACACCTTATTTTATTATGTATCTCCGCGTCGCATATGCGGAACTTCAATTTGCCGTCAACCGTGTAGAAATTCTCACGTCCGCTTTGATTGACTAGATGGTCTTTCCACAGGGAGTTGACGAAGAACGTCTCCATTGCATCCTGCTGCTCTACCTGAATAGGGTAGATGGCATACATCAGATTGGAGTTGTGGAGCATGACCTTAGACGGTTTCTTGGGAAAATCCTCCCCCACAGGATAGATAATGTTCAGCAGACGAGCATCGGCCAGATATTTAATGTAGTTCATAACTGTGGCGCGTGAAGTCTCGATGCTTTGTGCCAGCTGGCTGATGTTAGGAGTCTTTGGTCCTTCTTCTGCAAGCTGGTAGAAAAGCTTCTTAATCTTCGTCAGGTACTTCAGTTCTATCTGCTTAATAAGCAGAATATCAACCTCCGTCATCATGTTCATGGTCTTCAGCAGATTTTCCGAGTAATTACGATGTTCCTGGAAGAATGGATAGAAGCCATGATGAATATAGTCTTGAAAATAGCGGTTCGGCGACACCTTCGGCAGAATTTGCTTGATGATATGCTCATGATTATTCAAGATTTCATCGAGCGTGTAAGGACGGAAATCATTGCCTGTCATCAGATTGATGAATTCGCGGAAGGAGAATCCACGCAGGTTGTATGACTTCACAACACCGTTGAGTTCAGGGTTTTCGTCTTTCAGGCGCATCACGCTGCTACCTGTGAAGACAATCTTCAGTCCTGGGTGTTCATCGTAACATCGACGCAACTCCTTGCTCCAGTCAGGCTGCTTGAAAACCTGGTCAATGAGCAGCACACGACCTCCCTGATGATAGAACTCACCTGCGAAGTCTGCAATACCACGTCCCTGAAAGTAAAAGTTGTTCATGTTGATGTAGAGGCACTTATGGTCTCTTACATCAAAATTCTCCTTGGCGTATTGAAGTAAAAAGGTAGTTTTTCCCACACCTCGAGTTCCCTTGATGCCAATCAAGCGGTCACTCCAGTCAATCTCATCCATCAACGTGCGACGAACGGGTGCAGAAGTATGTTCAACTAAATAGCGATGTGTCCTGAAGAACGCTTCCATATACCTATTATTACTCCAATCAGTCTTAAAACGCCTGCAAAGGTAATAATTTTATCTTAAATTGCAAAGTCTATATTGCAAAATCTCAAAAAAAAATGTAATTTTGCACCCAAAAGAATAAAAACGGAGAGAATATGCAATGAAATTACATGTTTTCAACCCTGAACATGATATTGCGCTGGCTGCCAACCTCGCAAATTTCACGGCCCCGTTTGCAGGAAGGGCTTTACGTACAGATCTCGGATTCATTCCTGCGCTATGGGCGAGTGAAGGTGATGCTGTATTAGTGGAAAATGTTGACGATGCCCGTCAGCGTTATGAGCATCTGGCAGAAAGTGTTGGTATTCACCACCCAGTGCCACTTTGGGTAACGAAAACAAAGGTTTCATCGCTACATCTTGATGCTGTAGAACCATGGGGCTGGGACTTGGCCATACGCAGTCAGTTGGTGCGCTATGGTGTTGCGGAGTCTCTACTGCCTTCTGTCGATGAAATCGGCGAAATACGTAACTTGTCCCATCGAAGACAGGCAGCTGATGTACTACGGCAATTGCAGCAAACTGGCGTCGTCGGTGAGGCTTACTGCTGCTATAGCCTCGATGAAATCGAAACATTCATCCACGACACTCCGAACGTTGTGTTAAAAGCGCCTTGGAGTTCAAGCGGAAGGGGTATTCGTTTTGTTCATGGTGAACTGACAAGTGCCCTTCGTGGATGGATTGACAATCTGCTTCACTCGCAAGGCAGTGTGATGCTGGAGCCTTTCTATGAAAAAGTGATGGACTTTGCGATGGAGTTTAGTAGTGATGGGGTTGGTTCTGTGACCTATCACGGGCTATCGCTCTTTGCTACCGTCAATGGTGCCTATACTGGTAATTTGTTAGCTTCGGAGGAAGAAAAGGAAGAAATGTTAAATCCCTATGTTTCAATAGAATTATTGAGAAATATTCGAGGAATGATTAAGAGTCTCATGTCTTCTATGTTCCAAGGAAAATACTATGGTCCTTTTGGGGTAGATATGATGGTCTGCAAGGGTGGTCTGCTGCATCCATGTGTAGAAATAAACCTCCGCAGAACGATGGGGCATGTGGCATTGTCGCTGTCACCCTATAAAAAAGGGAGACTTGCCGTTTATGGCAAGTCTCCGTTCCAATTATTAGTGGAATAATCAGTTGAATAACATAGACAACAGGTAGGCGACAATGGTCGATGTGATGACACAAATCAGGCCAGGCATCATGAACGAGTGGTTGAGCAGGTATTTGCCAATGACCGTTGTGCCCGTTCGGTCGAAGTTCACCGTTGCAATATCTGAGGGATAGTTTGGAATGAAGAAGTATCCATAGACACTGGGAAGTACGCCTAGGAGCACCCATCCAGGAATATCGAGTGAATAGGCAAGAGGCAGCATGGCCACGACAACAGCACCTTGTGAATTGATAAGAACGGAAACCAAGAAGAACGCGATGGCAATAGACCACGGGTATTCCTTAACGATTTCCTCCAGCATGCTCTGAATTTCCGGCATGTAATTGGAGAAGTAAGTGTCTGCCAGCCATGCGATACCATAGATAGCAACAACAGCTACCATACCACTTTGCCAAACTGGACCGCTGACAGCTTTCTTGGGTTTGGCCTTGCAGAAGATAATCATCAGCGCAGCAGCACCAATCATCACAATCTGGATAACAAGGTTCATCTTCAGATCTACCATGTGATGCTCCGTGAATCCGCTGACAGCTACGCCAGCCTTGGCTAACTGTTCGGCCGTAATGGTGACTCCACTTGCCAATGTCATGTCACCTGCACCTTTGATTGCCTTTAATGTCTTGTATTCTGGCAGCAGGTCGGGGAATGCAGCAAATACCACAATAATGAGCAGTGCACCGAGGAAGATGAATACAGCATTTTTGGCTGACTGCGGAATCTCCTTGTCAAGCGTGGTGGCAGAATCTCCGTAAATATACTTATACTGCTCAGGATCTTTCAGTCTTGCTTGGAACTGCGGGTCTTTGTCAAGATCCAGTCCTCTGCGGTAGCTGGCAGTAGCCGCCGCCATCAGTCCACATAGACATGCTGGAATGCTGACCATGAGCACCCTGGGAATAGTTATGTCAAAGCCATTAGCATTAGAGATCGACACGAACGCAACGACCGCAGCTGCAATGGGTGAGCAAGTTATGCCAACCTGAGAGGCAATAGATGCCACACCGCAGGGACGTTCGGGACGGATGCCTTTCTTGATGGCGATGTCAACGATAATTGGCATCAGCGTATATACCACGTGTCCAGTTCCAACGAGAACGGTAAGGAAGAACGTGCAAATCGGAGCCAAGAACGTGATGAAACCTGGGTGTTTTCTAAGCAGTCGTTCTGCTATTTGTATGAGCCAGTCCATACCGCCCGATGCCTGCATGATTCCTGCACAGGTAACTGCAGCGATAATGATGTAAATAACGTCGGTTGGTGGCGTACCTGGTTTAAGCCCAAAACCGAAGACAAGAATTGCCAGGCCAATGCCGGAGATAGCACCAAGGGCCAGGCTGCCATATCGTGAGCCGACATACAAAGCCAGCAAGACGACAAGCAATTGAATAATCATCATGAATGTCATAGTAGTAATTGTTATATGTTTTAGTTAGATTTTGCAAAGATATGAAATAAAAATGAAATGTCCAAACGTTTCCGGCATTTTGTTTTGATATTCAAGTAAAGTTGGTAAAATGTTGAAATAATTTGGTGGTATCAAAAAAACTTTGTACCTTTGCACGTCATAAATAAAATAAGTAAGAAACCAGATAAGAAAATGGCAAAGAGATTCAATGAGCATAACGGCTTGAACCTGACGCAGGTGAACAATGATATCCTGCAAATGTGGAAGGAGAATAACGTATTCTGGCGTTCTATTGAAGAGCGTGAGGGTTGTCCCCAGTTCGTATTCTACGAGGGTCCCCCCTCGGCTAATGGCCATCCTGGTATTCACCATGTGCTGGCACGTACCATCAAGGATACCTTCAATCGCTATAAGACTATGCGCGGCTATCAGGTAAAGCGTAAGGCTGGCTGGGATACTCATGGACTTCCTGTCGAATTGGGTGTTGAGAAGGAACTCGGCATTACAAAGGCTGATATTGACAACAAGGAGAGTGCTAAGTATATTTCAACGGAGGATTATAACCAGAAGTGTCGTCAGAACGTGATGACTTATACAGCAGAGTGGCGCGACTTGACAGAGCGGATGGGCTACTTTGTTGATCTGGACCATCCCTACATCACATACGATAACAAATATATTGAGACATTGTGGTGGCTGCTTAAGCAGTTCTATCAGAAGGGGCTGCTCTACAAAGGTTATACCATTCAGCCATATTCGCCTGCTGCCGGTACAGGTCTTTCCAGCCACGAGCTGAACCAACCCGGATGTTACCGTGACGTGAAGGATACCACGTGTACGGCAATGTTCAAGATGAAGAATCCTAAGCCTGAGATGACAGGGTGGGGAACGCCTTATTTCCTGGCATGGACAACAACGCCTTGGACCCTTGCTGCTAATTCTGCTCTCTGCGTAGGGCCGAAGATTGACTATGTGGCAGTGGAGACCTATAATCCTTATACCGCTGACAAGGTAACGCTGGTGTTGGCAGAAGCACGCCTGAATGCCTACCTGCCTGCTGAGGGTAACATTACCGACGGTGGTGAAATGCCTGAGTATAACAAGGGAGAGAAGTTTGTTCCCTATCGCGTAGTAGCACGCTATAAGGGTACAGACCTCGTAGGCATGGAATATGAGCAGTTGATGCCCGCCATCAAGCCTATGGGTGATGCCTTTAAGGTGATTCCTGGCGACTATGTGACGACAGACGATGGTGCTGGTATTGTACATATTGCTCCGAACTTCGGTGCTGACGATGCTTTTGTAGCCAAGAAAGCCAGTATCTGTCCCATTGTGCTTATCGATAAGAAGGGTGCCGAGCGTCCAGTTGTTGATTTGCAGGGAAAATACTTTGTCATTGACGACCTTGATCCTGATTTCGTGGCCAAGTATGTCAATGTGGATGAATGGAACAAGTTTGCGGGCCGCTACGTTAAAAATGCATACGACGAAACGCTAACAGACAAGGACGAGACACTGGATATCAGCATCTGTATGGATCTGAAGGCTCAGAACAAAGTGTTTAAGATTGAGAAGCATGTCCACAACTACCCACACTGCTGGCGTACTGACAAGCCCGTGCTTTACTATCCGCTTGATTCGTGGTTTATTAAGAGTACAGCCAAGAAGGAACGCATGAGCGAACTGAATAAGACGATCAACTGGCAGCCTGAGTCAACAGGAACAGGACGCTTTGGTAACTGGCTTGAAAATCTGAATGACTGGAACCTGTCACGTAGTCGCTTCTGGGGTACTCCTCTGCCCATCTGGCGTAGTGAGGATGGTGAGGAAATCTGCATTGGCAGCGTGGAGGAACTCTACGATGAAATCGAGAAATCTGTGAAGGCTGGTTTCATGTCGTCGAATCCGTTTAAGGATAAAGGTTTTGTGCCTGGTGATATGTCGCAGGAGAACTACGACAAGATAGACTTACATCGTCCTTATGTGGATTATATCGTGCTGGTTTCTGCTTCGGGTAAGCCCATGAAGCGCGAAACCGACCTTATTGATGTTTGGTTCGATTCCGGCTCTATGCCTTATGCACAGATTCATTATCCGTTTGAGAACCGTGAACTGATTGACAAGAATATTGCTTTCCCCTGCGACTTCATTAATGAGGGTGTTGACCAGACGCGTGGATGGTTCTTTACGTTACATGCCATTGCCACAATGATTTTCGATTCTGTGGCATTTAAAAATGTGATTTCATCGGGTTTGGTTCTGGATGCAAAAGGAAATAAGATGTCCAAGCACGTTGGTAACGTGGTTAACCCGTTCGAGATGATTGAAAAGTACGGTTCCGATGCTGTACGTCTTTATATGATGACCAATTCGGAGCCGTGGGATAACCTGAAGTTTGATCCTGAGGGCGTCGATGAGATACGTCGTAAATTCTTCGGAACCTTGTATAACACGTATAGTTTCTTCGCCCTATATGCCAATGTAGATGGTTGGGAACCCTCTGAGAGTTCTGTGGGCGGTGAAAAACCAGAGATTGACCGTTGGATACTGTCATCATTGAACACGCTGATTAAGAGAGTAACAGAAGAGTTGGAAAACTATGACCCCACACGTGCCGGACGTCTGATAGATACATTTGTCAATGACGACTTGTCAAACTGGTATGTACGTCTGAACCGTAAACGTTTCTGGGGTAAGGAGATGAGTGCTGACAAGCGCTCTGCCTATGAAACACTCTACACCTGTCTGATGACAGTTGCCAAGTTGTTGGCTCCGTTCGCCCCATTCTATGCTGACCAGCTCTATAAGGATCTTGGCGGCATGAAGGACTCCGTACATCTCGACTCCTTCCCTGTAGCTGACGAGAGCCTTATAGATAAGGATCTGGAGGCTCGTATGGAGATGGCACAGAAGATTACGTCTATGGTGCTTGCCCTCCGTCGAAAGGTCAACATCAAGGTACGCCAACCGCTGCAAAGCATCATGATTCCAGCTACCGAGGAACAGAAACGTCATATTGAGGCCGTGAAAGACCTGATTATGAATGAAGTGAATGTTAAAGAGCTGAAATTTGTTGAAGGTCAAGGAATTCTTGTGAAGAAAGTAAAGTGTAACTTCAGGACAATGGGTAAGAAGTTTGGTAAGCTTATGAAAGGTGTTGCTGCCCAGATGGATGCCCTCTCGCAGGAGCAGATTGCAGAACTGGAAACCAATGGCACCATTGCTATCCAAGTGGAAGATCAAACCCTGACAGTTGAAATCGTTGATGTTGATATTATTAGCGAAGACATCCCCGGCTGGCTTGTCTCGAACGAAGGTTCGTTAACCGTAGCTCTTGAAGTCGAGTTGACAGACGAACTGAAGCAGGAGGGAATGGCTCGCGAAATCATCAACCGCGTACAGAACATTCGTAAGGATAGTGGTTTGGAAATAACTGACCGTATCAGCATTACATTGTCGCCAAACACTGAGATCCAGCAGGCTATTGAGAGTTTTGGTGACTATATCAAGACACAGGTTCTGGCTGATTCCATTAGTATAATGGCTAATGACGGACAGGAGGTTGACTTCGATGAATTCAAGATAAATATTAAAATAACAAAATCCTAATAACATTATGGCAGAAAAAACACGTTACACTGACGAAGAACTCGAGGAGTTCCGTGAGATTATTAATGAGAAGCTGGCGCTTGCCAGGCGTGACTACGACCAGATGATGCGCGTTCTGATGAATCAGGACTCTAACGATGTAGATGATACGTCACCTACGTACAAGGCATTAGAAGAGGGAAGTACCACTCAGACTAAGGAAGAGTTGATTCAAATGGCTGCACGTCAACAGAAGTTCATTCAAGGTTTGGAAGCAGCTCTGGTACGTATCCAGAATAAAACCTATGGTATAGACCGCATAACAGGTCAGTTGATACCAAAGGAACGTCTTCGTGCTGTACCACATGCTACGTTGAGCGTAGAGTCTAAGTTGAACCGAAAATAAATGACCACGCAAGAGCAGACATCGGGAATCCATGGTTGGACGGTCGCATTATTGGTGCTGGCCATTCTGCTTATTGACCAATGGCTGAAGATATGGGTCAAGACAAATATGTCTTTACATGAGTCCATTGATATCTTCAGCTGGTTCAAGATTTCGTTCATAGAGAACAACGGTATGGCCTTCGGTATGGAGATTGGAAGCAAAATCTTCCTGTCTGTCTTCCGTGTCGTGGCTGTTGCCGGCTTGAGCTATTATATATGGCTACAGCTGAAGGAAAAGGCCAAGACTGGTTATGTGGTACTGCTGACAATGATTCTGGCAGGTGCCATCGGAAACCTGATTGATTGCATGTTCTACGGACTAATCTTTAACGTCTCAACACCCTATAACGTCGCAGAGTTAGTGTCGTTTGGTGATGGCTATGCACCGTTCCTGATGGGTAGGGTAGTGGATATGTTCTATTTCCCGCTGATTGAGGCTACGTGGCCTACATGGATGCCTGTTGTCGGTGGTCAAGACTTCGTGTTCTTCAGTCCCGTTTTCAACTTTGCTGACTTCTGCGTGAGTGTCGGCATTATCGCGTTGCTGATATTTTATCGTAAGGAGCTTAGCCAGATATCATTTCAGAAAAAGGAACAGGTAAATGAGGGTGAACAAGAGCAAGAGTAAATGGTTCATGCTGATTGCCACCAGTCTGATACTGCTGACTGCGTGCAAGCCTTCCATTCCGAAGGGAATTCTCAGCCCAGGAGATATGGAAGACATCTTGTATGACTACCATGTTGCTCGTGCCATGTCCAACATCACGACGGATAACAATACACGCGAGTTCAATGAAACGCTCTATCGAGAAGCAATGTTCAAAAAACATGGCGTGACAGAAGCGGAGTTTGATTCCTCGCTTGTTTATTACTATTCTCGTGCTGACCAGTTTGCTGAAATATATCGGGAAGTTTGCAAGCGTCTGAACGAAGAAGCTCTTGACTTAGGTGCCTCTGTCGGTGAAATAGGCAAATACTCTTCACTAAGCCTTAGTGGTGATACCGCTAATATCTGGAATAACGCAACTGCCATGTTGCTGATTCCCCGTCCAGGCTACAACCACGTCCAATTTGAGCTGAAAGCTGATTCAACCTATAAAAAAGGTGATTCTTTTCAGTTCAATATCATGTCGAACTTCTTGTTTAAGTCTGGTAAGAAAGATGCTACTATCTACATGGCCGTATGCTATGATAATGACAGCATATCGACGCATTCGACACATTGTACTGTAACAGGAATATCGACAGTTAGAGTTCCTGCATGTAACGACCACTTGGTGAAGAACATCCGTACCTTCATCTATTTGGCTCCGTCAGACGAGAGCGAAGCAAATAACCTGTTGTTCATTGACCAGGTTCAGCTTATTCGCTTCCACCAGAAAAATGGTGACAACAATGCGACAGCAGATGAGCCGGCAAGAACGGAAAGTCCTCAGTCTGCACCAATACCTTTAAAGAGTGTACCGTTTAAAACAATACAGTAAGCGATGAATTCCATTAGAAAGGTTGCTGCTCATGAGATTAGGTTCACAGATGGTCGAAGCATTAAACCAGGTATTGTTGAGATTGTCGATGGAATGGTCAGAAAGTTCTATATGTTCCATGATGAGCAAGCGCAGACAGAATGGTTAGGCGGAATAATTGAAATAAAGCAAGAGGGTGAAAATCTGATAGCGTATAAAAATAATAAACCAATCTAAAATATTATTACTATGAATCTGAAAGTGCGTTTGGCGGTCATGAACTTCATGGAGTTCGCCGTGTGGGGGGCTTATCTCACGTGTATGGGAAATTATCTTGGTGTTGCCGGATTAGGTGACAAAATCTCATGGTTCTATGCCATCCAAGGCATTGTATCCATTTTCATGCCTACTCTGATGGGTATTGTCGCCGATAAGTATATTCAACCACAGCGTTTGTTAGGACTATGTCACTTGTTGGCTGGTGCCTTCATGATTAGCTGTTGGTGGATGGGCGAACAGGCAGGTTTTGGTAATGAGCTGGCAAACAAGTCGCTATTTATAGCGCTCTATACGCTGAGTGTGGCATTCTATATGCCTACCATTGCATTGACCAACACGGCTGCATTTACCATACTCAAGAACAATGGAATGGATACTGTCAAGGACTTCCCTCCCATCCGTGTGTTGGGAACCGTTGGCTTTATCGCTACTATGTGGTTTGTTAACTGTGCATTTGTAGATGAATCAGGATTTGGCTTTACTTTGGGTGAAAATGCTCACAAATTCCAATATACCTATATGCAGTTCTTTGTATCAGGTATTCTGAGCATTGTGCTTTTCTTCTATTGCTTCACTCTCCCTGAGTGCAAGTTGGAAAAGAAAAATGGAAAGGTGTCGCTGGTGGAAAGCCTTGGACTCAATGCCTTCAAGCTCTTCAAGAGTCGTCAGATGGCTCTGTTCTTCATTTTCTCAGCATTACTGGGAATGTGTCTGCAGGTAACCAACGGTTTTGCAGGTCCCTTCCTGACCAGTTTTAAGGGAACTCCAGAATTTGCAGACTCCTTTGCTGCCAACAATGCCACGCTCCTTACCTCTATTTCTCAGATAAGTGAGGCATGCTGTATTCTAATGATTCCATTCTTCCTGAAGCGTTTTGGCATCAAGGTTGTAATGCTGATGTCGCTCTTTGCATGGGTATTCCGCTTTGGATTCTTTGGTGTAGGTGATCCTGCAATGCCAGGCGTCATCTTCTTTATTCTCTCCTGTGTTGTCTATGGTGTTGCTTTCGACTTCTTCAATGTCTCCGGTGGTATCTTTGTTGACCAGGAGTGTGACCCCAAAATTAAGGCTTCTGCCCAGGGCTTATTTATGATGATGACTAATGGTGTCGGTGCCACTATTGGAACGCTTTCTGCCGGTGCTGTTATCAACTCGTTCTGTCAATGGGAGAATGGTTATCTGGTGGGTATTGAATCCAACGGATGGCAAACATGCTGGTTTATCTTCGCAACATTTGCATTGATAGTCGGTGTGTTGTTTGCTATACTGTTTAAGCCGGAAAAGAAATAATACAATATGGTGCGCACGCAACTGATATATAAGAGTTTGGCAGAGATTGTTGGTTCGGAAGGAATGGGGATTATAACCTTGACAGACGAATCGGCAAACCGAGCCGTTCATATTGTTTGTGATCAGACAATGCGTAATCAGTTGCAAATGAGAGCAGAGCAGCTTGACATCTGTAACAGTATGTTACCAGAAGTTTTGATGGCTATGTTGTCAGATTATGTTGATCCGAAAAAGCTTGAAATAACGGTTTACGACATTAAGGACGGACAGTATTTGGCCACGCTTTTGAACTCGGATAATTTTTCTATCCGTCAACTTCGGATGAGTGATGCCATTCTGCTACATGTTGTTGGTGGTGTTCCAATGTATATTGATGAGAAGCTGATGGCATCACAGAGCGTACCTTTTCAGGCTGACATGTCGAAAATCTCCGTTCCCATCAACACACTTGATACAGAAAAACTCAAGGCTGAGCTTGAGAAGGCTGTTGAGGAAGAAGACTATCGACTGGCATCATATATAAAGGAAGAGTTGAATAAGCGTAATCAGAAATGAAAGAAGCAAGATATTTCTATGTCCCTAATGCCGCTACAGGCAGAGAACTTCCCGAAGAGGAGGCTGCCCATGCCGTTCGTGTCTTGCGTTTACAGGAAGGTGACGAGATGGTGCTCATGGACGGAGAAGGTTGCTTTTATCAGGCCGAAGTGACAATGGCTTCCCAGAAGCATTGCCTTTATAAGATTACCAACACGCTCCCACAACAGCCTCAATGGAATGGTCATCTGCATTTGGCCATTGCTCCTACAAAAATGATGGAACGTATTGAATGGATGACGGAAAAGGCCGTTGAAATTGGGGTAGATGAAATATCTTTTCTACGATGCCAGTTCTCAGAACGTAAGGTTATTAAGCTACCTCGCGTTGAGAAAATTGCTGTTTCAGCAATGAAGCAGAGTCGCAAGGCTTGGAAAACGCAACTCTGTGAGATGACAGACTTCAAGACTTTCGTCCAACGGGAATACAAAGGCCGTAAGTACATTGCCCATTGCTATGATGAAATCGCGCGTACCTATTTTTTTGATGAACTGCGCCAGCCATCAGATATAGAAGATGTATTAGTTCTGGTAGGTCCTGAGGGCGATTTCTCTGTCGATGAGGTTCGGTTGGCCATTGAACATGGTTTTGTTTCCGTTCATCTGGGTGAAAGCCGTTTAAGGACTGAAACAGCTGGACTGGCAGCTGTTATGATGATGCAATTATACAAAAACTAAATAATTATGATGAATAAAACAGAGTATTGGCAACCAGAACTTGAGACCATGCCTCGGGAAGAGTTGCAAAAGTTACAAGTAGAGAAACTTCGTAAAAGTATTGCTATTGCCCTTAAGTCGCCGTTCTACAAGAAACGCTTGGGTGATCTTGGCATTACACCAGAGAGTATTCAGACCGTTGAGGATATCCGCAAGATTCCCTTTACGACGAAACAGGATTTGCGTGAGAACTATCCGTTCGGTCTAGTTGGTGGTGACATGAAGGATGCCATTCGTATCCATTCTACCAGTGGAACAACTGGTCATCCGACAGTAGTAACCTATTCACGTCATGACATTGACTCGTGGGCAAACATGATTGCCCGTGATATGTATATGGTGGGCTGCCGCGATACGGATGTGTTCCAGAACTCAAGTGGCTACGGCATGTTTACGGGTGGTCTTGGCTTCCAGTATGGTGCTGAGAAGTTAGGTGCGACAACAGTTCCTGCAGCTGCTGGTAATTCGAAACGCCAGATTATGTTTATCAAGGATTTCGGAACTACTTGCCTGCATGCTATCCCATCGTATGCCATCCGATTGGCAGAAGTGTTCCACGAAGAGGGTGTTGATCCAAAGAGCACGAATCTGCGTACACTCTTTATTGGAGCTGAGCCCCATACGGAAGAGCAGCGTCGTCGTATTGAACGTCTGCTAGGTGTTAAGGCCTACAACTCATTTGGAATGACCGAAATGAACGGCCCTGGTGTTGCGTTCGAGTGTAAGGAACAGAACGGTATGCACTTGTGGGAAGATAACTACATCATTGAAATTGTTGATCCCGATACATTGGAGCCTGTTCCCGATGGAGAAATGGGTGAGATGGTACTGACAACACTCGATCGTACGATGATGCCTATCCTGCGTTATCGTACTCGTGATTTGACTCGTATCTTGCCCGGTGAATGCCCATGTGGTCGTACTCACCGACGTATAGACCGTATCAAGGGTCGTACCGATGATATGTTTATCATTAAGGGTGTTAACGTGTTCCCCATGCAGGTGGAAAAGATTCTTGTCCAGTATCCTGGTTTGGGTAGTAATTACTTGATTACGCTTGACACAGAAGGCGACAACGATATCATGACAGTTGAGGTTGAGCTGGATGGTCTGACTACAGATGTATATCCGGAACTGCAGAAGATGACAAAAGACATACAGCGTGCCTTGAAAGATGAAATCCTGCTTACACCACGTGTCAAACTTGTCAAGAAAGGCTCATTACCTCAGTCTGAGGGTAAGGCTGTCCGTGTTAAGGATTTACGTGAAGGAAGAGGATGAGGAAAGTATTGCTGATTTTCGGTTTACTCCTTGGCCTGGCGGCTGATGCTCAGACCATGAAGATGAAGGATGTCTTCAAAGCCATGCCAGACTCTCTATTGCCATATTTATCTCAGAACAACCGCTTAGACTTCATTGACTTTATTGAGTCAAACATGGAAGCCAAGGTTACAAATGGGTTGGGTGGTACGTCAGTAATGCATGTTCTGACAGACAATTATATGAGATTAAGTCTCAATGAAGCGTCTGAGGTGCAAGTACGTTTGTTACCGGTAAGTGCACCTGTTGACAGCCTGCGGAAGATTGTTTGTGTTGTACATACATATGGTACCATAGGGCAGGAGAGTGTCGTCTCTTTCTATTCTTGTCTGTGGCGTCCTTTGGACATGTCAATTCAGAAACTAATTTGTGTGGATGATCTGATGACACGTCCTGACACAATGATTGAAGAGCGATATAAGGAGGTTGTGGAAATACTGAAACCTTATCTTGTCCGTGCAGAATTGTCCGCTGACGAGGATTGTATAACTTTTCAGCTTTCTGAAATAAATATTCCCTCTGATGATTTAGCTGATGTTAACGCTGTAAAAGTGTTAAGGAAACTAAAATGGGAGGGTAGTAAGTTTAACAAATTATAATTATTGCACCTATACAAGAGCACAATGCACTATATTTCAAAAAAAAAAGTATATTTGCAACGTGTTTTTCATGGTATTAGATTATTAAGGTTAATGAAAAGATTGGTTGTCGTGAGACAATCAATTTTTTTTCCCATCGCATTGAATTGAAGAATTGAAACATCAAAGCGATGGTCAAAAAGGGAGCCTGAGAAGGTTCCCTTTTCTCGTTTATCGCAGGTACATATTGCTTTGTAGTTCTGTGGCCATTGTTGTATCCGGACCATGTCCGGTGTAAAGCTTCGTGTCAGACGGTATCAGTTGTTTCAGCTTCTTAAGGCTTTTCACAATATCAGAATAGCTGCCACGTTCGAAATCCGTACGTCCGATACTCATGTGGAATAGAGTATCACCCGTAAAGGCAACGTTCTCTTCCTTACAATAGAATACTGCGGAACCTGGCGTATGTCCAGGCGTGGGTATGACTGACAACTGATGAGTGCCAAACGCTATTACGTCGTCTTTTGTCAAGTATCTGCCTACAGGTGGTATTTCTTCCCGCAGTTCAAAGCCGAAAAGATTTCTGGCCTGTTCATCCAGTTTCGTAATCAGATATTCATCGTCGCTCATCACCTCAGGCTTCAATCCCCATTCATTGTATATGGCAAAGTTTCCAAAACAATGATCCAAGTGTCCGTGAGTGCAGAGCAAATGTTTGGGCTGTAATTGATTACTGCGTACGTAGTTGATGATAGCCTGGTGCTCTTCAGGAAAGAAAGAGCCGCAGTCAATGATAACCGCTTCGTTCGTCTCATCATAAACGATGTACGTGTTCTCCTGTATGGGATTGACCACGAATTTCTTGATGTTTAGCATTGTGCTCGATATATTATAGCGGAACGTAAATACAGTTCTTTTCCTTGAACCATTCTTCTTCAAACCATCTGTTGATGTCTTCAATCTCTACAATATGGCGGAACGGATAGGTTTCTGCTTGCACATCGCCACCTTTCAGGCAAATCACACCATTGGGTAAGGCGTTCTGCTGTTTCTTGGAGATATTTTTCTTGATAATCTTAATCAGGTCGGGTAGGGGCATTACAGCACGACTGACAACAAAGTCGTACTTTCCTTTCTCCTCTTCTCCACGCAGGTGAACCGGCTCGCAGTTCTTCAGTCCGATGGAGGTGGCAACCTCCTGTGCCACACGGATTTTCTTACATGTTCCGTCAATGAGTTTGAACTTGCATTCTGGAAACATGATAGCCAGCGGAATACCAGGGAAGCCACCGCCTGTACCGAAATCCAGAATCTCTGTACCAGGTTTGAAACTGATCATTTTAGCAATGGCAAGTGAGTGCAGGACATGATGTTCATAGAGGTTGTCGATGTCCTTACGCGAGATAACGTTTATCTTGGCGTTCCAGTCACGATACAGGGCGTCAAGTGCTTCGTACTGACGGCGTTGTTCGTCTGTTAATTGCGGGAAATATTTATTGATAAGTTCCATAATTAATTCTTTAATAGGTCTTTAACTTCTGAATATGAAACGCTGATTTCCGTCCTTCCCATAGCGTAGGGCGCAATCTCGTAAGCATTGTAGATAAACGTGATTTCGTCACTATCCAGAATGAAATTCTCTGACGGAAACATATCCATGGAGAAGAGGTAGTCTTTTGCCTTCAGATCATCCATCGTCTTGACGTCGGCAATCTCCATGAGTTTCTCCAGCAACAGTTCTGTCATCCTTGCTTCAAATCCTGGCACAAATACATCTTTTAGTGTCAACTGTTGTCCCGACTGCGCATCGAAGTTCATCACCAGTTGCTGCTCTATACCATGAGCTCCGCCTTCATAATAGTCCATATTGATGAGATAGACTACCACATTGTCACGTCCCGTCTTGGTCTTTGTGTCAATGGTATAGTGATATTCGTACCATCTTTGTTTGGTTTCGTCATTTTTGTCCTGCTCATAAAGAGGAGCAAGCGTCTGCTTATATTCATGAGTATATTGACGGGCAAACGAATCTACGGCCTGCTGCATGTTAAGCCCCTGCATGTCGAACAGCCGTTTTTCAATAGCTTCATTTATTGCCTTAGCTGTTTCTGCGTTGTCACACTTGGCATAGGCCACATCCAGGCACACCTTACATGACGGAGAGCCATTGTCGCTTACCAACGTTATTTCTTGTTCAGACTTAGCCTTTTCAAAGTCTATTGAAATTGACGAGCCACCTCCGCATGCAGTCAGTATCAGGGTCGCTAATATAAAAAATGGTATAATTATTTTATTCATGCCGACAAAGTTAATGTAAAATTTCGAATTCCTCAAGAGATTTTGCTTATTTCTTTTGTCCTTTCAGAAAAAAATACTACTTTTGCCTTACAAAGTCATAATAATTTCATAATCGACATTATGATAAATAGAAAAATAATAGAAGTTGATAGCCTGGCCTATCCTGGTCTAGAAATATTCAGTTCGTTAACAGAACGACAGTTGCGAATGACACTCGAACCAGACAAAGGAATCTTTATTGCAGAGAGTCCGAAAGTTATTCGCGTAGCTTTGGATGCTGGTTATGAGCCTATAGCATTGTTGTGTGAGAAAAAACATATTTTAGGTGATGCTGCAGATATTGTTGAACGTTGCGATGATATTCCTGTTTATACTGGCAGTCGTGAACTTTTAGCTCAGCTTACCGGCTACACCTTGACACGCGGTGTGCTTTGTGCCATGTGTCGCCCCCAAATGCAAAGTATTGAGGAAATATGCAAGAACGCCCGTCGTGTTGTTGTTATCAAAGGCGTTACAGATACCACAAACATCGGAGCCATTTTCCGTTCTGCTGCAGCGTTAGGCATTGATGCTGTTCTGCTGACACCCGATTCTTGCGACCCGCTGAATCGCAGAGCTGTACGTGTATCTATGGGTTCTGTATTCCTGGTTCCTTGGACGTGGATGAGAGACGATGTGCAGGAATTGAATCGCTATGGTTTCCAAACAGCAGCAATGGCCCTCTCCGATGATAGTATCTCCCTTGATGACCCGCGTCTAAAACAAGTTGAGAGACTGGCACTTGTCATGGGTACTGAAGGTGACGGACTGCCACAAAAAACCATCGGTAATTGCGACTATGTAGTACGCATACCGATGGCACATGGTGTTGATTCTCTGAACGTTGCGGTTGCTGCCGCTGTAGCGTTCTGGGAATTACGATGATTATTTCTTCTCTTCAGGGTCTTTCTTCGGCTGAGTAGCTGCTGTAGGCTTATAGCGCTTGTTCAGACCGTTGATAACGTCCTGCGTGATGTCATAACGCTTGTCGGCAAACAGAATGTTACTTGTTGCATCCGATTTAGAAAGAATCAGGTCGAATTTCTTATCCTTATTATAAATTGCAAGGAAATGATCAAGAGAGTCACGAAGTGCAACAGAGAAATCTGCAGCTTCTTTCTCAAGCTCTGAACCCAGACGAGCCTGCAACTCCTGCAGCGACTGCTGACTACGCTGAATGGCAGCCTGTGCGCTTTCGGCCTCCTCACGACTGCGGAAGCCGTTGTTATTCAGCTTTTGCTGGAAGTTGTTCATGGCAGCCTGCAGCTGATTGCCTTTCTGGTTCAGCGTATTCGTAGCGTTGTTGCGCTTCTTCTCCAGAATCTTCGTATAGTCAATACAGAACTGATACTGTGAAGCCAAAGAGTCAACTTCTACATAAGCAATCTTCATTCCTCCCTGTGGAGCCTGAGCGGGCTGCTCGTCCATCTTGGGTGCAGCGTTGTTACATGCTGTGAATGCCAGTGCTGCAACAGCAGCAACAGACAAGTTCATAAATACATTTTTTTTCATTTTTAGTTTATTGTTACTTAATTTCTTTCCTTCACGGCAAACTGGCTCTTGGTACGCATTTCCCGATCTTGGTCCATCACACAATGGATACCACGCTCTTTCATGGCTTTACTGTCGTGTATATGTTGCGAGGAAAACTCCCCACCCCGTCTAAAAAGCACCTTTACGAGCAAAAATAGCATCGCAATAGCAATTATTAACGTACCAATTAGCAGTATTTTCGTCATTTCTTATTAACTTTGCGGGTGCAAAGGTAAACAAAATAAAACAATAAACACTCAATAGAAACATTAAAAATGAATAAAAGTGATTTAAAACCGCAAAGCGTATTCGAGCAGTTTGCCCGAATCAACGAGATTCCCCGCCCCTCCAAGCGCGAGGAGAAGATGATTGAGTACCTCAGAAACTGGGGTGAAAAACACCACTTGGAAACGAAAGTCGATGAGACTGGTAATGTGCTGATTCGCAAGCCCGCCACAAAGGGAATGGAGCAGCGTAAGACCGTCATCCTGCAAAGCCACATGGACATGGTCTGTGACAAACTCGTTGATGTGGAGTTTGACTTCGACAAAGACGCCATCCGTACTTATATTGATGGAGAGTGGCTAACAGCTGAGGGAACTACGCTGGGAGCCGATGACGGAATAGGCTGCGCTATGGAGCTCGCACTTCTCGAGGCAAATGATATTGAGCACGGTCCTATCGAATGTGTATTTACCCGTGACGAGGAGACTGGCCTGACAGGTGCCGAGGGTATGAAGGCCGGCTTCATGAACGGCGACTATCTCATCAACCTTGACTCTGAGGACGAGGGCGAGATTTTCGTTTCTTGTGCTGGAGGCCGCAATACCACAGCCCGTTTCGATATCAAACGCTCCCCTGCCCCATCCGATGCTTTCTTCATCCGCTGCTCACTGAAGGGTCTCACAGGCGGACACTCTGGCGACGACATCAACAAGAAACGTGCCAATGCCATCAAGCTGCTCGGACGTTTCCTCTATCAGGAAATGAAGCGTTATGAGGGCATCCGGCTGGCACAGTTCCACAGCGGTAAACTCCATAACGCCATTCCTCGCGACGGTTACTTTGTCATTGCCGTCCCCAACGCTATCAAGGAGAATATCCGTGCCGACTGGAACGTCTTTGCAGCCGACGTACAGGACGAGTTCCATGTAACTGACACCAATATGGAGTTCAGCATGGAAAGCACTGATGCTGAGCTGGTGATTGACGAACCACAGGCACAACGCTTCATCACAGCCCTGCAGGCCGTTCACAACGGCATCTACGCCATTTGTCAGGATGAAGCATTGGGAGGTATGGTTGAGACGTCCAGCAACATTGCCAGCGTGCATACTGCCGACACCACGATCGATATTCTCAGTAGCCAGCGTTCCAACGTCATGTCGAACCTCGACAATATGTGTGCAACGTTTGGTGCCACCTTCGAACTGGCAGGAGCCCATGTCGTCAGCTCCGACGGCTATCCAGCATGGAAGATGCGCCAGAACAGCGAGTTGCAGCGTATTGTCGTTGATTCTTACAAGAAGCTCTTTGGCAAAGCCCCTGTCGTTCGTGGTATTCATGCTGGACTCGAATGTGGACTCTTTTCCGAGCGTTACCCCAGTCTGGATATGGTGAGCTTCGGTCCTACCCTACGCGGTGTACACAGCCCCGATGAACGACTGCTCATTCCCACCGTCCAAATGGTGTGGGATCATCTGCTTGACGTGCTGAAGAACGTTCCTGAGAAATAAAATAAATGCTAAAACAGGCTAAATAGCCGTTAAGCAGTAGGCGCAAAATGTTAAATCAAGACAAATATGCGTGTCATTTTGTCAGATTAACATATTTTGCGCCTATATTTGCACCAGAGTTTTCTGAAACGTAAAACATTAGAATTAAACAATAGAACAATGAAAAAAGTATTAAACTATCTCACTCCAGCAATGTGCGTCATCGCACTAGCTTTTTCGGTTGCTGCCTTCAGCAAATCATGCACCGACAACACTCAACCCACATCGTCGGATAACATTGTTTCCCCAGCAACACCAGCCGGACAGCCTGTCGATTTGACCTATGCTGCTGAAAAGGCCCTGCCTTCTGTAGTACATATTAAATATGTGCAGAACAGTCGCATTCAGACCGTCGAGATTCAGAGTGACCCGTTCTCTGATTTCTTTAACGACCCATTCGGAGGTTTCTTCGGACGTGGACAAGGTAATGGCGGTACGCAGCAACGTCGTATTCAGACCCCGAAGAAAGAGGCTACCGGTTCAGGCGTTATCATCTCTGACGATGGCTATATCGTTACCAACAACCATGTAGTTGCTGGTGCTGACGAGCTGACTGTAACACTGAACGATAACCGTGAGTTCTCAGCACGTATCATCGGAACTGATGAAACGACAGACCTGGCACTCATCAAGATCGACGGCAAGAAACTACCCGCTATCACCATTGCCAACAGCGAAGACCTGAAGATTGGAGAATGGGTTTTGGCTGTAGGTAATCCCTTAGGACTGAACAATACGGTGACTGCAGGTATCGTAAGTGCTAAGGCTCGTCGTCTGGGTGCCAACGGTGTAGAAGCATTCATTCAGACGGATGCTGCCATCAATGCAGGCAACTCTGGTGGTGCATTGGTTAACACACGCGGTGAGCTGGTGGGTATCAATGCTATGCTCTACTCTCAGACCGGCTCATATAGTGGCTACGGATTTGCTATTCCTACCACTATTATGAATAAGGTGGTTGACGACCTGAAGAAGTATGGTACCGTACAGCGTGCCTTCATAGGCATCCAGGGTCTTGATGTGAAGAACTATGTTGACCAGCAGAAGGCTCAGGGTAAGGAAGTTGATCTCGGCACGATGGAAGGTATCTATGTAGGTAAGGTCCAGGAAGGCGGTGCTGCCGCTGCAGCCGGCATCGAGCCGGGCGACGTGATTATCGGTGCTGACGGCCAGAAGGTAAGCAGCTTCCCCGAGCTGCAGGAGATTGTTGCCAAGAAACGTCCTGGCGACAAGATGACCATCGAGTATCTGCATAACAAGAAGGTGAAGAAGGAGACGGTAACGCTGAAGAACGAACAGGGTAACACCCGCGTCATTCAGAATCGTGACATTGATATCCTGGGCGGTAACTTCCGTGCCATCACCGATAAGCAGAAGCAGGAGCTCGGCATCAGCTACGGTCTCGAAGTTATCAAGGTCGATAACGGTCGTCTTCAGCAAGCAGGCATCAACAAGGGCTTCATCATCCAGCGTGTCAACGACGAGAGCATGAAGACCATCGAAGACCTGCAGAAAGAAGTGCGCAAGGCATCGACCAGCAAGGAGCCAGTACTCTATATTCAGGGTATCTATCCTACTGGCAAGAAAGCCTATTTCGCCGTATCTTTGGAGGAATAAGTACATTCTTGAGGTGAAAACGTGAAAAAATAAGGCGTTTTTTTGGTGATTACCGAAAAATGCCTTATTTTTGCATCCACTTTGAAACTAAAAACCACGAATCGGAATGAGACAACTGAAGATCACGAAGTCTATTACCAATCGCGAAAGCGCATCGTTAGACAAATATTTGCAGGAAATTGGCAAGGAGGAACTCCTGTCGGTTGATGAAGAGGTCGAACTCGCCCAACGCATTCGCAAGGGTGACCGTAAGGCACTTGACAAGCTGACCAAGGCTAACCTCCGATTTGTGGTCTCTGTAGCCAAGCAGTACCAGAACCAGGGACTGTCGCTCGCCGACCTCATTAACGAGGGTAACGTGGGCTTGATTAAGGCTGCCGAGAAGTTTGACGAGACACGTGGCTTCAAGTTCATCTCATACGCCGTGTGGTGGATACGTCAGAGCATCCTGCAAGCCATCGCCGAACAGAGCCGCATCGTTCGCCTGCCGCTCAATCAGGTGGGTTCCGTCAATAAGATTACCCGTGTGCTCAACCAGTTTGAACAGGAGAACGAACGACGTCCCAATACCCGTGAGATTGCAGAACGTACAGACATCCCCGAGGATAAGATTGACGAGGCCATGCAGATCAACGGACACCATGTGTCGGTAGATGCCCCGTTTGTCGATGGTGAAGACAACTCCCTGCTCGATGTCATTATTAACGACAATTCTCCGATGGCAGACCTTGAGCTGGTGAAAGAGTCTCTGCGTTCTGAAATCAAGACGGCCCTGCAGATGCTCAACGAACGTGAACGCAATGTCGTTACGGCTTTCTTCGGTATCGGGCAGCCGGAGATGACGTTGGAGGAAATAGGCACCAAGTACGGCCTGACCCGTGAGCGTGTCCGCCAGATTAAGGAAAAAGCCATTCGTCGCCTGCGTGGTAATACGAAGAATAAAATGCTCAAAACCTATTTAGGACAATGAAGACAATGAAATATCTGACGCTGTTGTGCGCTGTCTGCGCACTCAGCCTTCTCAACATCGACGAAGCACAAGCCAAGAAACGTCCTGTGCCGTCCATTTACATGTTTGGTTTCTCCGCCTCTTTCTCTGATTCTACCATCTACTTCACCGACATTCAAGTCGTTGATAGTGTGTGGATTGATGACAAGACGAAATTTCTGGAGCACCGTAACCTCTATTCACAGCAGCTAAGAGACTATTTGGCTGCCAGTATGCAACCTAACCGTGTATGCGTAGTTATGTATGCCCTGACGAAAAAGGAAGCTGAGAAACAGTACCTGAAGATGAAACGCATTTATACCAATAAAAAGGGAGCGTCGCCTTATGATATCCGTTATCTTAGCGAAAACGACTTCCGTTTCACCAGGGTGCAACATTATGATGAAGAATAAATAAAGGTGGTCAAGTTGACCACCTTTATTGTTTTTATAATGCTTTCTGATTCTGTTCGAAAATCGTCATGCGTTCGTCCAGTTGCTTGTACTGGTGGTCCTCAATAAACGAAGTGCATACGCGCAGACCCTCCTGATGCGAGCCAGTCGTGATGAGACAGATGGCCGAAACGCCGTAGTACATCAGTTCGTGAGCCAGTTCGCCACTCGTCATACCCGGATAGCCGATGGTGAAGTAGAAACCGTCAGCAATGGGCTCGTCGAGGTCCTTGTCATAGACAATGGTAAAACCGTGACGCACGAAGATCTCCTTCAGCTTGTGGGCACGCTCACCATAGACGCTCACCTCCTTGCGGAAGTCGTAGGTGCCGTCGGCAGCAGCCTTCAGCATGGCAGCCATCGCAAACTGTGCGCTGTGGCTGGTGCCGCTGCTCAGGGCGTAGAGCATGCGCGTAGAGAAGACCAGTCCGAAGGGCAGTCCCTCGTAGCGCTGTGCCAGCGCCTCAAACTTACGGTGGAACAGCTTGTCGCTGATGCACGTCACACCAATGCGCTCGCCGGCATAGCTGAATGCCTTACTGCCTGAGATGAGTAACATGTAGTTGTCGGTATAGCGGGCCACGGTAGCCTGATAAGGTGCTTCGAAGGGCTTGCTCAGGTTCTTGCGGAAGTCCATAGCAAAGTATGCCAGATCCTCCATCACCACAGCGTCGTACTTCGTAGCCAGTGTGCCGATAACCTTCAACTCGTCCTCACTCAGACAGATCCATGCGGGGTTGTTGGGGTTCGAATAGACGATGGCGCAGATGTTACCCTTCGAGAGATAGCTCTCCAACTTCTCTCCGAGCTTGTCACCACGATAGTCATACACGTCGAACGTCTCGTACTTCACGCCCATCACCTGCAGCTGCATCTTCTGCACAGGGAAACCCGGGTCTATGAAGAGCACGGTGTTCTTCTTCGGGTCACATTGTGAACAGGTCAGGAACGAAGCAAACGTTCCCTGCATCGAACCACTGACAGGTACACAGCCCTCAGGCGCAATGTCAACACCGATGAATGCCTTGACGAAACGCGATGCTTCCTGCTTCAGCACGGGAGCACCCTGAATGTCGGGATAGCTGTGGGCAATACCGTCCTGAAGTGCCTTGATCTGTGCGTCAACGCCTACCTGAGCGGCAGGCAGTCCGGGAATGCCCATCTCCATCTTGATGAACTCTACCCCACTCGCTTTCTCGGCTTTGGCAGCCACCTGCTTCACTTCGCGGATGGTCGCCTTGGCAAAGTCATTGATGCCCAGCTCGCTAATGAGTCCGTCAACTATTTCTTTCTTGATAGGTGTATTCATCGCTGCGCCTCCTTACCTATGGCCAAAGCCTTGATATTTGCCTCGACGATGGCCTCTCCCTTGCGTCCGAAGACACGACGAATGGCATCCTCCAGCTTCGTGTATTCAATGCCCAGCGCCTTTTGTGCTGCACCCAGCAGAATGACGTTGGCCGAACGGGGCACACCGTTGTCCTTGGCAGCCTGTTCAATGTCGAGCACGATGACGTTTGGAAGCTTATTCAGGTCTTCCTTAATCTTCTCTATTTCAGGATAATTAGGAATATTGACAAAAGGAGCACTTGAAGTGATAATCCAACCCTCTTTCGACAGGAACGGCAGGTAGCGCAGAGCCTCCATCGGCTCCATCGAGATGATGACATCGGCACCACCCAGCGCAATGAGGTCGCTCTGGATGGGGTCTGACGACAAGCGCAGGTTCGACTGCACGTCACCGCCACGCTGTGACATTCCGTGTACCTCAGCCTGCTTGATATACAGGCCGTCGTTCATGGCAGCTTCGCCTATGATAGTGGCTATTGAGAGGATTCCCTGTCCACCTACTCCACACAAAATGATATCTTTCTTCATGCTTTTGCCTCCTTTGCCTTCTTTTGTTTCAAATGTCTCTGTAATGTTTGCATGCACTCACGGCGCGGAATGATGACGCTCACTCCGTGGTAGTTGATTTCCTCTTCCAGGATGCGGGTAATCTCCTCCATGTTCTTCGGCAGGGGAACCACCACCTTCAGGTGCTCCTCCTCTACCCCGAGACCGCGGCAGATAGCCTCAAACTTGTTGGTGCCGGCAGAGTCCTGACCACCCGTCATTGCCGTTGTCAGGTTGTCGCTGATGATGACGGTGATGTCAGCACCTTCGTTGACGGCATCCAGCAGGCCCGTCATGCCTGAGTGGGTAAACGTGGAGTCACCGATGATGGCTACTGCAGGCCACTGGCCAGCATCTGAGGCACCCTTCGCCATCGTGATACTCGCACCCATGTCAACGCACGAGTGGATGGCCTTATAGGGAGGCAGGAAGCCCAGCGTGTAACAGCCGATATCGCCAAATACACGTGCATTCGGATACTTCAGCAGCACCTGGTTCAATGCCGTATAGACGTCGCGGTGGCCACAGCCCTGACACAATGCAGGCGGACGGGGTGTCACGTCCTCGCAGGGAGCGTAGTTCTCATCCACAGCAATGCCGAGCGCCTTCTTCACCAGGTCGGGATTCAGCTCACCCGTACGGGGCAGCTGACCAGTCAGACGACCACGGATAACAGCATTGCCAGGCATCACGCCACGAACCATATCCTCGATGAACGGCTGACCCTCCTCGCAAATCAGTACCTCCTCGCAGTCGTCCGTCATGCGACGGATGAGCTTCTTCGGGATAGGATACTGCGAAATCTTCAGCACGGGATAAGGACAACCGTTGGGGAAACACTCCATCAGGTAGTTGTAGGCAATACCGCTGGCGATGATACCCAGTTGCTGGTTATTACCATCCACATATTTATTATAAGGACTATCCACTGAGTTCTGTTCCAGCAGCGGCTGCTGACCCGTCACCACCACGTTACGCTTGCGGGCAAAAGCAGGCAGCAGCACCCAGTTGGAAGCCTTTGCCTCGTAGTTCAGCTCGTTCTGCTCACGCGGAGCGTCAGCCACGTTAACCACAGCACGTGAATGTGCCATGCGGGTTGTCACACGCATCAGCACCGGCAACTGCAGCTTTTCCGACATGTCGTAGGCGTAGGCCATCATGTCGTAAGCCTCCTGCTGTGTGCTGGGCTCCAGCGTAGGCACCATTGCAAACTTACCGTAGAAGCGCGAGTCCTGCTCGTCCTGCGAGGAGTGCATCGAAGGATCGTCAGCGACCAGCACCACCAGACCGCCGTTGGTGCCCGTCATAGCGGAGTTGACAAACGGGTCGGCACACACGTTCAGTCCCACATGCTTCATGCAGACCAGCGCACGCTTACCCATGTAGCTCATGCCCAGGGCAGCCTCCATAGCTGTCTTCTCGTTGGTTGACCACCTGCTGTGCACCCCACGCTCCTTAGCCAGCGGTGACAGCTGTATATACTCTGTGATTTCAGTTGACGGCGTGCCCGGATAGGCATACACCCCGCTCAGTCCTGCGTCAAGCGCTCCCTGAGCAATGGCTTCGTCGCCTAATAGTAATTTCTTCATTCCTTTTTAGTTTAGCCGTGCAAAGGTAGTGAAAACCGAGCGAAAAACCAAATTAATCAATAATTATTTGAGTTTTTCCGAGGTGCAGCCCGCTCGGCTCTGCCGCTTTGTACCTTCAGGTCAAAGAACATTCGACGTAGTCAAAGGTAAACAATATTTCTGAAACAACCAAAGAAATGAGGAAAAGAACAAGGGCAAGCCTCATGACGAAGCCTGCCCTTTGTTGTTTTTGTTTTAACGTATAATGACCATTAATGAGCCGCGAATCGGACGTTAATTCACTTTAGCTTTATTGATTCCTTCCCTATCCTGATGATGGTACACCCAGTAAAAAACAAGGGAAAAGTTTTGGATATTCTGGGGAAATGCGTATCTTTGCAGCGCAAGCGCTGCGAAACTGCTCACGCTCGGCAACTGATGCAAGCATCATTGCTCTCGCTTACTCGCAGCTTTGCACTCGAAGAAATAGTAAAACAAGGAATATGGAACGAGCACAAATCATTGATAACATCCGTCAAGTAGCGGCGCGCGTATTGCCCAAGGGCAGTTCGCTCTATCTGTATGGCTCCCGTGCCCGTGGAGACAATCATGACGACAGCGACTGGGACCTGCTGCTGTTATTGAGCGATGAGGGTGACAGCGATGCTGCTTTTCGCCAATACGCCTATCCCATCATTTCGCAAGGATATGATTTATGGCAGTCGTTCAGCGTGCACACCTACTCGAAGGACGAGTGGTACAACGTTCCGCACCCCATGTTTTATTATAATGTAGAGCACGACAAACAGCTGATTTATGAGTCTTAATCAAGAAGAACGTCAGATTATGGTCGGCCTTGTTATGTCACTCACCTGTCCCTTGGCACAACATTTGCATCTATATCAAAGTAATGATGGGCAATAACGTCTCTGACACCTTTTACCTCTTTCCACTCAATAGATGGATATAAGGGCAGCAAATCGAACTTTGTCAATTTGTCGAGATTCTTAAAACTTTCACCAATAGCTTCAATAACCATACATGCAGCATCCAATTTCTCCCTCCCTTCCGGGGTTAAAAGAAAATCGTCTGCATTACGAATAACCGAATTGCGTATTTGTACAGTATTGATTGCCTCTTCTATCCTGTCCAGAATATGGAGAGCGGTCTGTCTGTCAGCTGAAGATAAGGATTCCATCTCTTTCTATCTGTTGGGCTAAGTAACTATCCATATTCTTATGAATGCGCAATACATCCACCTTACAATTCAGCAGTTCTTCAAGATAGATTTTCAAGCCTGAACGCCTTAGAAGACTTGGTTCCATCTCAACGCATATATCAACGTCGCTTGATTCGTTTTGCTCATTACGGGCAACCGACCCAAACAACCTCATAGAACGAACGCCGAACTTATCGGCTACCACGTTCTTACAGGTCTCCAGTTTATGAATGCATTCTGCTCTGTTAATCATTTCAGTTGCAAAGATAGGTATTTCCCGTCAAACTTCCAAATAAATCTACCAAAAACTTGTCAAAGAGCGCCTTATGTTATTATTCTGTTTTCTTTTGCTTATTCCATCGGGCGAATATTGTTATGAGGACAGGTATTCTTCCATCGTAATGAACGTGCTGTAGCCACCGACCTGTTCTTCGTTTTCGTGTCGGTTAATGCCGGCATACGTCAGGCTGCTGTAGAAACGCCGCAAACTTGCCGGTTATAGTCCCTTGTTATCTCTTATTATTCTTCAGTCTTTATAGTCTCTGCCGCTTTTCCATATTGACGCATCGATATTTCTTTGGTCATTGGCTGTGCAGCCTCTCTAACCATAGGTGCATATGCTTCCACGACATGACGCCAATCATTGGGTGACATATCCGGATAGCGTTCCCCATACAGTTCTATGGCTTCACGTCGTAAGTTGTCATCGCTAATAGTAGCATCCATTTGAATTCGCTGATAAATAAGATTGCGAACATCACGGTCATCCTCGATGTTCTCCAGTTTACGGACACCAAAAGTTTCATTCTCCTTGAAATTCTCAACCTGGTCCATCACCTCACGGAACACCTCTGGGGTATATTGTGGTGGATAGCCATTCTTGACGAGGCAAATCTTGATTTTCTTCTTCAGGTCTTCTCGTACAATCGTATTATTCAGCCAATCTGCGTATGAAGACTTGGCATCAATAAGTTCTTTTATCTTATGGGCAAGACTCCTACACTTCTCATTGATGACAACACCATCCACATTCTTATCCTCACCATATACGAAGTTGTATTGGTCACGCAGGTGAATCAGGATATCATAAAATGCCTTTTCCTCAAACGTGAGTCCTAACTTCCTGAAACTCTCACGATCGGCCTGCATACCCTGAAGTATCTTCATCGCCTCTTCCGTTGCCCATTTCAATATATCGTCGGCAGCATGCTCCTGTGTGGCGCCAGCCTCTTGTTCCGACAAGAATTTACGCCGCTCATGATATAGCTTGATAGTCTCTTCCAGCATCTCTTGGAACTTCTTTGAAGCCACCTGATTCGTCTTGCCATACTCCGTTATCTGCTGACGCAGCAACTTGATTAACATCTCAAGTTTTGAAGCAGGCATCTTGATGTCAGACAAGCGCTCTGTAAATTCAGGGCCAAAGATATCCATCTCCTCACCCTCTTCCAGAATGCTTTCCACTTTATTATATTTCAAAGCCTCCTCCACCATCTTTGCCACCCGTTTATTCATGGTGTCGGTATCTGGTGCATCCGTTCCGTTCATCTTATACACCATACCGGCCACCCCCATGAAGCATTGTGCCAGGGCAGACTCTTCTTCACCCAATTCTCCTGATGGCTGACAAAGGTCGTAGGCTTTGCGCATGCGCTTCACCAGTTGCAGGAAGTAGGTCTTGAACGACACCTTCTTGGTCTTTTTGCCATCCTTGCCCTCTGAGTTCAAAGTCTCGGTAGAAGCAAACACATACTCAGCCGCCTTGGCTAATAGCAAGTATCGTGTGGCAGGGTCTGTATTGACGTTCAGGAATGGTGTCAAGTCATAATCCTTAAACAAGGACTTCAGTATAATCAACTGTTCACGGAAGATGATTGTAGCCTGTTCTATATCGTCCTTGTTAGGAGCTACCGAACTGCCGCCACCGTACATTTTCCTTGCTTCAATCATTTGGTCGCGAATGCCGATATAGTCAACTATTAAGCCGTATTCCTTGCCCGGATACTTTCTGTTCACACGGCTGATGGTCTGAATCAACGAATGCTTCTGCAATGGTTTGTCGTTATACATATAGGTAAGGCATTCCACATCGAAGCCAGTAATCCACATGTCAACCACGATGACAATACGGAAGTTGGAGTGCTCCTGCTTGAAGGCTGCATCAAGTTCGTCTGAACGTTTATCGTTCTTCACGCCACCAAGATAGTTATACATATCCGGCTCATCATTACTGCCCACGCTTGAAACCATTGCCATCATAGGCATCACTTTCAGCTTTTTCAGTTCTTCAGCAGATACTTCTTCACCCTCAGGAGCCTTTCTCTCAACAAACCATTCTGGATAGTGCTCCTTGAATTTCAGCAACAGGTCGTAGGCTATCTTTCGGTTGGAGCAGACTATCATGGCCTTTTGCACCCGTTTGGGATCAGCCTCCACAGCCTGCACATAATGATTGTGAATATCCACACAGAGCTTGTCCAGCCGTTCCGGTTCGCCGAGCAGCACCTCTAATGAACTCATGGCTTTCTTGCTCTTGTCGATGTCCTCTTTCGTTGAGCCTTCCTCTGCACAATTGGCATAGTACGCCTCAATCTCTTTCACCTTTTCTGAGTTCAGCAGCACCTTGGCTATTCTTGGGTGATACTTGATGGGGACGGTGATTTCGTCGGCTACAGCCTGATCCATCGTATAGCGGTCTATCTCGTCGCCGAACGTCTGATAGGTCTCTGCAATAGGTGTGCCTGTAAAGCCGACAAAGGTTGCATTGGGCAGAGCCTCACGCAGAACGGTGGCGTATGGCTTGGATATCATTGCCTTCATGTTT
The DNA here is from genome assembly GCA_947169685.1 of uncultured Prevotella sp. Lineage (GTDB taxonomy): Bacteria > Bacteroidota > Bacteroidia > Bacteroidales > Bacteroidaceae > Prevotella. The sequence goes on from CAMVQS010000004.1 coordinate 30,389, forward strand.
TCATCAGCATCTTCGCTGAACTTGATGCGTTTCGAACCTTCTATCTGTGTGCGATGCGCCTCGTCGCTAAAGCAGATGATGTTGGCACGATCATTTATCAGCCCGATGGCATCATCTTTGCGGTCGCAGAATTTTTGAATAGTACAGATATAGAAACCGCCACTCTGACGCTGACCCAGCTCCTGACGCAGCTGCTTGCGATTCTGCACGATGGCGACTTCTCCCAAGCCCAGATATTCGGTACTCTTGGTAAACAACTTGGCTCCCTGCTTCTGCAAGTCTTCTCGGTCAACAATCATCAGAATGGTTGGTGAACCCAACTCAGGACAACGCATGGAAAGTTGGCGGGCCAGAAAAGCCATCGTGTAGGTCTTGCCACAACCCGTAGCCCCAAAGTATGTTCCGCCTTTTCCGCTTCGTGTCCTTACTGATTCCTTGATGCTTTCGCGCAGCAGGCGGCTGGCAAAGAACTGAGGATAGCGGCATACGATTTCCTTTTCGTCGCTATCATATTTTTCATCTTGGAAATAGACGTAGTCTCTGAATATCTCCAAGAAACGCTCCGGACGATAAACGCCCTTCACCATGGTCATCAGTTCATTGAATGAACCCGTTGTCACCTCATCTTCGTTTTCCACACGCTTCCAGGCATAGAAGTGTTCGTATGGTGTGCGAACGGTGCCCAACTGGGTTTTCACGCCGTCGCTGATACAAGCCAATGGACAATAGTGCAGCAGGTGAGGAATGTCGCGCCAGTATCTGATGTTTATCTGCTCCCAAGCCTTGTTTATCGTGGCATTGGCATCCGTAGGACTCTTCAGTTCTATGCAGCACACAGGCATACCGTTCACATAGAGCAGCACGTCAGGCCTTCGGTTCTTCGTTTCGCCGTTGTTCACATAGTCAACGGTAAACTGGTTGACCACACGGAATATGTTGTTGTCTGGATTGTCGAAATCAATCAGGGAAATCATCATGGGCTCGCCAGCTTGGGTCACATACTGTATGCCGTTCACCATCCAGCCATACACTTTATGGAGTGTGGCGAAATCGGTATCAGCACCCACCAATCTTACGTTGTCGGCTATTTGATGAATCTCGTCTTTGGTCAGATTGTGATACTGTTCTTCCAGGAAGTGGTACAAGTCGTCCATGTAGAGCACCTCTTTTCTGTTGGCTCTGGGTATGTCATCGCCATAAACATACTGCCATCCTTCTGCTTCGAGGAAAGCAATAAGCGCATTCTCGAAATCGCTCTCCACGAAACGACCATTGATATTTTTCAGATTCTTAGCCATCGTAATTGTTGTTTTTAGTTTTGTAGTGAGCCTTTGATGAGTATGGGGCAAAGATTGTTCAGCTGCTCTTTCAGCTGGGCGGCTATTGCTTTGCGTTTATTAGCACAATCGTATATATTTACGATTGCTTGTTGTACTTTCAAATCAGGGAGAGGTATCTTATAATCTGCTAAATCATCAAAACTCAAAAATTCATATGCACTTCCAGTTGAACGAGTATAAACATATCTACCAAATTCCGGACGTACCAACCATAACATCAGATATTTGGGTAGAAGAGATGAAACATCATTAACATAGATAATATCATATACAGAAGAAACAACACAATCTTCTCCGTCTCGATATGCAACAGCTACATTTTCATTATTTAATTGTGTACAATACGCAATATCCCCTTTTCGAACTATTCTACGTCCATATAAATTTGAATTAGCTCTTTGTGGTGTTATAAATTGTTTCTGAATATTGATTCCTTGTTCTAATTGAATTTTTCCATCATCATTAATTTCGATTCTTTTTGTTATATAATCCCCAATTCGAACCATCTTGAATGGATTGTTCGTCAAATAATCTCTTCGTAGTTTTTCAATATACCCATCGCAGACAAGTTTCAAATCATCCACTTTGCTTTGGTAGGTGACGAGGTTGTTTTGGAGCGACAGATATACATCAACGTATTTGCGCTGCTGCTCGATAGAAGGGAGAGTGATGTCAATGTCACAAAAGTCTTCCCAAGAAAAAGTCTCACGAGCGCTTCCCCACGAATTGAACCTTGAATATCTATCGAATTCAGGACGATTAAAGAACATAAATAGATAATCCGACAGCAATACGTCTGGTTTGCAAACACGAAAAACCACATACGAGGAAGATACTATATATGTACTTTTTGAGGTATTGTGAGCCAGCGTGATTTTCTCACCATTTCTCGAAGTTACTGTCACATAAGCAAAGCTATCTGGGCGAACGAGGATATATGGAGTGAGTGAAACTCCAGCCATATCTGCTTTAGTTTCAATAAACTCTTTCTTAATCGAGATTCCCTTTACGTCATCTAACGTAAAAACGTTATCAGCATTTCGGTCATCACAGAGTTCTATGAGTTCCCCTAATTTATACTTACTCAATCCCATAGCCAATACCTTTAAATGCCTCTTCGAGCATACGTTGTGATTCTTTCTCCCTTGCCATCAACTCACGCATCTCCAGTTGTATGCGAGCCATTTCCTTGGGATAGTCTATCTCCAAGTCGTGGTCGATAAACTCAATGTACTTGCTGGGCACCAACGTCCAGTTGTTCTGCTCAATTTCTTCAATGCCTACACTCCTATATAGTTCTGGCTCTGCAAAATTCTTTCCGTCAGTCCCGACACTCTGCCATTGATGGTATAGGTCTGCCACACGCTGAATCTGATCTGTGATGAGCTGTACCTTCTTTTTCTGTTCGCCCTTTACAGGATTCTCCGTCCAACGGCGCAAGTCCATAAACAGAATTTCGTGTTCACGATTGCGCAATTCTCGCCCATGATAGCGACCGCCTTTCTTGTTCTGATTCAGAATCCAGAACGTTACGCTAATGTCGGTGGTGATGAACAGCTCCCTGGGCAGAATGATGATGGCTTCCACCTTGTCGTTCTGTATCAGACGCTTGCGGATTTCAAGTGCATCGGTATCTCCCAAAGCGCCATTGGCCAGCAGGAATCCTGCTACACCCGACAGCGGTTTCAGGTGCGACAGCATGTGAAGAATCCACGCATAGTTAGCGTTACTCTCGGGTGGCAGACCATAGTCCGTCCAGCGGGCATCATTCTTCAGGTTGTCATCCCACCATCCTTTCAGGTTGAAGGGCGGGTTGGCCATGATATAGTCGAAATATAAGCCCTTATGAAGGTCGTTGCTAAACGTGGAATCGTTCTCGGAACCAAGGTTGTGACTGATGCCACGAAGTGCCAAGTTCATCTTGGCCAAGCGGTAAGTGGCAGCATCTTTCTCCTGTCCGTAGATGTTGATACGGCTGATGTCGCCTTGACGGGCTTTAACCAGTTCGGTACTCTGGATAAACATACCGCCCGAGCCGCAACAAGGGTCGTAGAGTGTTCCGTCAAAGGGTTCAATAACTGTGGCAATCAGCTGCACAGCATCGTGAGGCGTGTAGAACTCACCTTCCTCCTTGGTGGCATTCACGGCAAACTCTTTCAGAAAGTACTCATACACACGACCGATCAGGTCTTTCTCCTCACCAAACGTCTTGTGGCTAATCTTGTTCACTTCATCGACAATCTTCTTGATGTCGTTGGCACCAAGATTGCGCTGGGTGAATGTACCTTCCACGAAACAGCCTTTCAGATAGGCATTACCCGTGGCAATACTTCTCAGAGCTGTGTCGAGTGCCACATTCAGCTGTGGGGCAGGCGTATTGATGATGGTTGACCAGCGGGCTTCTTCGGGCAGGGCGTATGTACCATCCATATCGTCAAAGAAAGCCTTGACGATTTCTTCATCGTCAGGATCCAAATCCTGCTCTATGAGTTCCTGACGGAGCTCTGCCAGACTATCCTCGTATTTCTCACCGATAAAGCGGAGGAACACGAGTGTCAGCATCATATCACGTTTCTCGAAAAACGAACCGGAGTTCTTCGCTTGTCTCAGAATATCTCTACACTTGAACAGGATGTTGTCGAGATTCAAAACCTCTTCTTTTGCTTTCTTTGCCATACACAATTGATAGTTTTAGTTACTTGCATCGACTATCAATCGCTGGCGCACAAAAAAGCGTGATGCTTCTTATGCGTTGAACTTTGGGGCATGCGTAGGAATTGGAACCCCACCCACCTTTATAAGAATGCACCACGCCTATAGGCGCGAATGCATTGCTATCACAAGGTGGAATGGGGATGCCGTTATCCAGCACCCGCAATCTCTATTACTTTCGAGCGTTATTATTCCAAATTGTTTCCTACGCATTTTGGTTCAACGCGAAATAATAGCTAATGCTTTCATTAGTCCGGATTTCTCCCCGAACCATCTGCAAAAGTACAAACAATATTTGTATTTTTAACGTCAAAATTGAAAAAAGTGAGAAAAAGTTTGGAAGATAACCGAAAAATCCCTATCTTTGCAACGTCAGAGCATTAGTTTTGGCTATCCGGTAAGTTTCCGCGTGGGAGCAAGACTTGATCGACACTACTCCATTTACAAACAAAGAGTCACTTCGTGTGGCTCTTTTGTTATTTAGTATAGCGGCGGATAAAGGTGCGGAAAAAATTAACATCATCCAAGCTCTTTCTCATAACAGATATCTCTTTTTTCCCTTTATACACAAGCACTTCTCGCGCATTATGTCACTCACCTGTCCCTTGACACATCCTCTTCTAAAGTCTCACGCCAAATGACACGCGGGCATAGGCATCGTAGATGTTGACTCTGCTATTCTCGCTCTTGTAGAGGAAGTTGTTGTACTGTGCCTGTGCACCGATGAAGAAATTGCTCCAGTTGTAGGCTATACCGAGCCGCAGGTCGAGGTTGAGCCGGAACATGCTGTGGTCAACCTCCGGCTCAACTTCCCAATAGTCAAACTGATTGCCTGACTCTTTGACCATCAGAATGGATTTGTGTGTCTTTCCGTTTGCCCATCTCCTCGTCTCCTTGTTCCAGTTTCCGTAGTCGTCAACAGGCTCTTTAGGAGACAGATCGTAGTTGGTTTCGTATTTATAGGCTTTCACGCGGTTATAGATGCTGATGGTAGGCATAGCCATGGCGTTGACAACAAGGCCTCGCAGCGGTACCCAGTTGTAGCCGTAGCCGACACCGAGGTTGGCCTGGTGTACTTTCGCACGGTATATGCCGTGCCCCACAATCATAAAGAATATGTTCCGGATGTCTGCATAGTCGAATGACGACTGATACCATGTGACTCCCAGCAGAAGAGACCCTGCAGAGCGACGCTGAATGACCGACTGGTTGTAGGCGGCTGCCTGTGAATAGCGGCGACCGTTGAACACGTAGTATCCGTTGATATAGACGGAACGTATCCATACAGGCGACGGCATGCTGAAGGCCGTATCAGTTTTCATTTCGGCACCCGTCTCTTGATTGAGGTCAGTTGCCATGAACCTGGCGTCTTTCGTATTGAAGCGTCTCAGCCGGAAGTTGAAACCGTACTTGGCTCCCGTCGAACTGAAAGAGTAATAGCGGCCTGCATTCTTGGTAAGCGACTTGGAGTAAGAGAATCCCGTACCGCGATAGCCCACCCAAAAGCCGACGGAAGAAGCCGTGGGAGGTTCAAAGCACAAATTCCAGTTTGAATGTTCATTGGTTGCGGGAATATCAATACATTGGTGGTAGTCCACATCCACCACGTTCTCCTTATAGCGGAGTATCACCCTCCAGGGCTTCTTGGGCACTTCAATGTAGTGCGAATCCACCTTCGCCTTGGCTTTGGTGTCTAAGTATTGCTGTAGCTGATGAAGCCGTACCAACAAGTTCGGCTTACTCTCCTGAGTACTTATGCTGTCTGTAGCTTCTTGTCCTTGTGCAGCTGCATTCAACGTGAACAGCAGACAGCAGATAATCATTTTTCCTGTCATATTATGAGGATTTTCTGTCAATTAGCAGATTGGAGTGCTTGGCTCTGTCGCTTAGTACCTTTAAGACAATGAGCTGGCCTTGATTCCACAAACTCGCTGCAAAGGTACAATTATGTGCGCGAAATGCAAAATAAATTCGTATTATTTTCATTTCCCGTAGTACGGCCTGCATTTCCATCAATGCCTACATCAAGGATGCCTTGGAAGAGAAAGTCGTCTTTAACGTTAATGCCCATTAATGAGCCGCGAATGGACGATAATTCACTTCAGCATTATTGATTCCTTCCCTATCCTGATGATGGTACATCACAAAAAAACAGCGAAAAGTTTTGGATATTCTGGGGAAATGCGTATCTTTGCAGCGCAAGCGCTGCGAAACTGCTCACGCTCGGCAACTGATGCAAGCATCATTGCTCTCGCTTACTCGCAGCTTTGCACTCGAAGAAATAGTAAAACAAGGAATATGGAACGAGCACAAATCATTGATAACATCCGTCAAGTAGCGGCGCGCGTATTGCCCAAGGGCAGTTCGCTCTATCTGTATGGCTCCCGTGCCCGTGGAGACAATCATGACGACAGCGACTGGGACCTGCTGCTGTTATTGAGCGATGAGGGTGACAGCGATGCTGCTTTTCGCCAATACGCCTATCCCATCATTTCGCAAGGATATGATTTATGGCAGTCGTTCAGCGTGCACACCTACTCGAAGGACGAGTGGTACAACGTTCCGCACCCCATGTTTTATTATAATGTAGAGCACGACAAACAGCTGATTTATGAGTCTTAATCAATAGGAACGTCAGATTATTGAGAAAATCAAACAGTATATTGAAAACAAATAATTGTTGAACCCTGAAAACGGAAGGAAAAGATAAGGGCAGGTTACAAGTGCGTAGCCTGCCCTTTGTTGTTTTTGTTTTAACGTATAATGACCATTAATGAGCTGCGAATCGGACGTTCTTTTACTTCAGCACGACCTTAACACTCCTGTTGCCAATCCTGACGATGGCAATGTCTCCCTGCTGCATGCTGGTACTGATAGTGGCGCAGCTGTTCTGACTGACCGCTGAGCCTGCCTCCGTGCCAGCGATGGTATAGACACTAATGGGAGTGCCGTCTTGAGCTCCCTGAATGGTCAGCGTGCCGCCGTTGTTCTGAATGAGCACGGGCATGGCAGCCTCCATTGCAGGTACCATTTCGATGGCTGTGGCAGGCGTGGTATCGGTGAAGGTGGCACTACCCCATACCAGCGTGGCGGTTGCCTTGTCGGAGTTGTTATAGCCTGCCTTCGTGGCATACACGCTGATTTCGTAAGTGGCGGTGAGGGTAATCCTGTCGTCATAGAACTTTCCGATGTCTGCATCCTTGATTTCCGTTACGAACTCCACTCCTTCCGTCTCACAGTCAAACATCAATTTCTTGCTACCATAGCTGATAGTGGGTGTGGCGCACTTGGGTGTTTCGGGAGTAACAGGAGTGCCGCCGGACAAACCAACTATCGTTCCAAATTTGCTCCAAGGTTCCGTTTCTTTGTATGCCTGCAAAGATTCGTCAGGAACGTGTAGGGTGGTAAATTCTATATAAGAACCGTTGAAGGCATCAGTAACCAGTTCATTATAGTTGCCCAACATTCGAGGCACATTCTCTGCATAGCAATAAACATCAGTGAGCTCTGGGGAGTCGGCAAACGCTTTCCAATATATAGTTTGCACTCCACTACCGATGGTGATGGAGGTAAGGCTGCTACAACTATTGAACGCAGAATGACCAATGCTTGTTACGCTGTTGGGAATGGTGATGGATGTTAAGCTGCTGCAACCAGAAAAAGCGTAACTGCCAATGGACGTCACACTGTTGGGGATGGTCACGGCTGTTAAACCGCTGCAACCAGAAAAAGTACCACTGCCAATGGACGTCCAATTATTAGGTATGGTCACTGAGGTTAAGCCGCTGCAGCCATAGAACACATCATCACCAATGCTTGTCACGCTGTTGGGAATGGTGATGGAGGTAAGGCTACTACAATACCAGAACGCTTGATTACCAATGCTTGTAACGCTATTGGGGATGGTAATGGAGGAAAGGCTGCTACAGCCAGAGAACGCAAAATCACCAATGCTTGTCACGCTGTTGGGGATGGTGATGGAGGTAAGACTGCTACAGTCCCGGAACGCAGAAGTAATGCTTGTCACACTGTTGGGGATTATGATGGAGGTAAGGCCAGTACAGCCACTGAACGCATCATATCCAATGCTTGTCACGCTGTTGGGGATGGTTACTGAGGTTAAGCCGCTGCAGCCAGAGAAAGCACTTTCATCAATGATCGTCACGCTGTTGGGGATAATCAATGAAGTCATAGCACTGCATCCATAAAAAGCACGTCTTCGGATAGTCGTCACATTGTTTGGAATAATCAATTCTCTTATTTCTTCGTTATTTAAATATAATTTAGCTCCATAGTACAAAGGATCTGTAGATTCACCATAATAAGGATGAGTAGAAGGATCTGTAGTAATAATTAAATTAATATTACACCATGACTCAATGTCTGATATATACACAGAAGATAGTTTGCGGCTTGCATAAAAAGCAGCCTCGCCAATTTCTATAATACTTTTGGGGATTGTCACAGAGGTTAAATAATCACAATAAGCAAATGCGAAGTCTCCTATTCTTTTTACATGATATTCTACACCTCCGTAGGTGACTTTTTCTGGAATCACAACAGCACCAGAATAATGATCTGGTTTACTTTTCACTTCAGCTGTTTTTGCTTTTGGTACTAAGTTGTAGTAAATTCCGTCAATCTCTACGGGGTCTGCACTCGCCACCATCGGTAGGATGGCCAGCAGGAGAAATAGTAAATTTTTCTTCATAATCGTATAGTTTTTAAGTTCGTATTACCATCGGTCATGGTCGAGTCTGGCAATATCAAAAAGAAAAGCGCAGACTCTCGCCATACGCTGTCTTGGCTCACCACAAGCCACAATTCTAAATGCTCCTTGCTTTTCCGAGGTGGTGATTCAGACAGCGATTGAGCAAATAAAGTTGTGTACTCTTTCGAATACGCAGGCAAAGATACGACATTAAAATGAAACAACCAAGAAAAGAAGCAGAAAAAAAATCCCCCGCCACTCCAGGGAATGTTCGGAATGACGGGGGGAGTTGTAGTCAGGAAGTTTACCACTTAGTGCACAGCGAGACCCTACTGTGTCCTGAAACACCTTATGCAAGAATGCAAGAATGCAAGATTGCAAGGTTTCAGGGCTGGGTGCCGATGAGCTTTGTCCAACTCTTCTTGCCGGTCTTCTCTATCCAGCCATCCTTGCCCCATCGGCTGATGATGGAATAGAGGGTGCCGTCGGAGTATTCGGAGCCCTTGAGTGCCTTGACGTCAACCATGGTGAAGGTCTGCGGCAGCTGGCCGAAGATGTTCTTGTTGGCTGCGTAGCTGCGGCTGCCGACGGTGGTCTTCTCGTACTGGTTCATGAGTGCTGCGCCGAAGTGTTTCATCTGCATGTGCAGGGTGTATTCGGCCATGAGGCAGGCGAAGTCGAGACAGGCACGCGACTCCTTGCCTTCGAGCAGTCGGAAGATGACGCCACAGCGGAAGCCTATGACGGCGGCTCGCTTGCGATAGACGTCCATCACGCGGTCCATTGCCTGTGCTGCCTGCTGGCGCTTGTTCTCGACCCACTGTCCGATGGTCTTGCGCAGCTTGGGTGTGTCGATGAATCCGTGCTGTGACTGGAGCAGGTCGGCAGCCTGGTGAATGCGCTGCTGGTCGGCTTCTGTGAGCGGCTCAAAGACGGTGAGCTTCTCGAACATGCCTCCAGGCATCTCACCCAGCATCATGCGGCTGGAGAGTCCGTTCTCTACGTTGTCGGCTCTGAAGCACTTCTGTACGACGCCCAGCGTACTGAGGCACAGCCAGTTGTAGGCTACCTCCACCATGCCGCTCTCTGCCTGGTCGGAGTTGAAGTCCTGTCCCCACAGGCCGTGGTCGAAGGCTACGCGGTAGATGTCGTACTTGGCCGACCAGGAGCCGGCTCCGTTGGTCTTGAGCAGGGTGTCCATTTCCTCGCAGAAGGAGAAGAGCGTGTGGCCTTGCGACTGCTTGAGTCGTTTCAGCAGCGTGGAGCAGGAGATGGTGATGGGGACCTCGCGTATGAGCACTTTGGGATTGCTCTGTGCGCGTTCGTTGGCCTTGCGTCCCTTGTTCTGCTCGCGCCACTCTTCTTCACGCTGACGTGCCTCTTTGTCTGCCTGGCGTATGCTTGTGAGCCACGGTTCCACGCAGTCCTTGACGGCTGTCTTGTTGTTGGCCTGCTCGCCCAGGATGATGGCCATAGCTCCCAGGTGCTGCAGTCGTCCGTCGCAGTAGCGTACCTCTACATCGTCGGCCAGCGTCATGAGCACGGGCATCTGTCCTACGAGCAGGGGCATCCACATGTTCTGCGGCTTGCCTTTGAGGCTTTCGTGCAGACCTATGGGCAGGCGCTTGGGATTGAAGTACCACGCAGGTTCATTGCTCTTTGCGTCTTCCTCGGCTGCTGTGCGGCGGCTTTTCTTTTCGAGTGCTTCCAGTACGGCCTGCATGCGCTGTGGCATACCAAACTCGCTGCATTGCACGGCGTTGTGAATCTTGGCACGCTTCTCAGCCTCAGGGAATCCGTCGTAGCAGGGGATTATCTGGTTGAGCCAGGCCTCGTTCTTGCCGCAGATGTGACGCAGGTCGCGAGCCAGCTGGAAGGTCAGCGTGTCACGGTCGCCCTCGACGGGTTCGAAACCGCCGTTGTGCAGCTCCCAGTACTTTTTCAGAATGTCCGTGAAGGGGATGCCGTGATACTCGCTGGGGAACGATGTTTGAGGGCTGACGGCTGAGGGCTGACTTCCTGCCTCTTCCTTCTGACTTCTTACCTCTAAAGACTCCCACGGACGATAGTGCTTGTTGGCTCGCTTGGCATCGGCAGGCAGTTCCTCCTGGCCGTTCTGCTCGCGCTGCTTCAGCTGCTGGTACTCGGCAGCCGACTGTTCCTGGGTGAGCGTCTCCTCGAAGATGGCATCGTCCAGGAAGAAGAGGTTGTCCTCGTCGGCAGGACCTGTGAACATCACGCGCTGCTGGTCGTGAGCCGAGGTGTCCATCTCCGTCTCTGTCCGTGTGGCCAGACGCACCTGGTTCTCCAGAATGGTACGTCCGGGCTGGCGGCGGCAGACGGCATGAAGCCCGTAGTTGGCCGAGCCTGAGAGCTCCAGCAGCCCGATGTCGTCGCGCTTGTCCATCAGTCGGCCGACCAGCTGCTGCTGTTCCTCGCGGCTCTGACAGTCGATGTCGTGGGCAAAGGTGGATGCGCTGTGACGGCAGCCCTTCAGCACTCCGTCGGGCAGCGTGTCGTTGTAGTTAAACTGCACCAGCTGCTTCTTGGCCTGCTGGTCGCCGCTGCGTGCAGCAAGGAAATTGCGGCGGTTAGCTTCAGTGTTACGTAACTGAAAGTACTCCTCTCTGTTGTTGACGCGACGGGCAACCTTGTGTCCGCTGGCGTCTAAGAAAATCAAATTGATCATATATGCAACAAATTTTAAATAGTTAAGAATTTGTTGCAAAGGTAGAGGAGCCATATATCCATGCAAATCCGTACTTTGGATATGCAAAAAAAGTGTACTTTACCCCTTGGGACGGAAGCGGTCGAGCAACGGCAGGATGGCTCTGAATGCGGCGTTGGTGGACTTGCCGGGCTTGCCCTTGTTGATGTTGTTGGCCTGGTCCCTGTTGCCGAAGAAGTCGTTGCTCAGGCTGGCTGTGTCGCCCTTCAGCAGCCCATGGTACAGGAAGTAGCCTGCCAGGTTGGCCCACGTCAGCCGGACGGCGTCACGGCCAGAGTTGCCCTTCCGTTCAGACAGCAGCTTCCACAGTTGGTCTGACAACGCCTCGTCCTCCTTTGTCAGCATGGTGCCCAGCGCCAGCACGTTGTCCATCATCTGCAGCATGTTCTCCTCAGTGGCTGGGCTTTGCCAACGGCCTTTCCTCACATAACCCTCCAACTGGTTGTAGGCAGCCTGCTCCCGGTCGGAGAGCGGCTGGTCCGTGCGCCCGTCCAGCTGCTGAAGTTCGTCACGTTCCAACAGCAGCAGGACTGCGCAGACATCGTACAGGTCGCGACGGGTGAGGTTCATGATGACCAGCCCGTCGGCCAGCCTGCCCAGATTGTGACGGTCGTAAGCCGTTGTCCAGGGGAGTTGCTTCAGCCACACCTCGAGTTCGTCCAGCTTCGCGCGCAAACCTTCTTTATAAAGAGCATCGAAGCGGTGGAAGAAGGCTCTCTCGTCGGCGGCCGAAGCTTGCCGGCGCAGCGTGTCCAGATGCCGTCGCAGAAGCTGTTCCAGGCTCTTGTCCGGCCGGCGGTGGAAGTCACCCTCCGTCGCGTTCAGCTGCTTTCTGAGCTCGCAGGCTTCCTGCTGCTGTCCTGCGTCGAACGGCTCCTTGCGTTTCATCAGCTCCGACAGGTTGTTGATGACCTGACAGCGCAGCAGGCTGTCTTCTGAGCAGAGGGAAATGGCCGACAGCGGAAGGTAGCTCCTGACCAGCGACAGATAGCGTCCGGCACCCTCAAGCGTTGTCAGATCGGGCTTCAGCAGGCTGTGCGTCATCACCCTCAGACGTTCCTCCTCAGGGGTGTATTCCAACGGCGGAATGAAGGCTGCAGGCAACTTGCGCGTCAAACCGTCCAGCGTCACAGACATATCCTCCAAATCATCCACGTTGGCATACATCGTCACGTGCCCGTCGCTGCCTGCGTACCTTGCCTCCAGCAGCGTGTATTCGTTCATGTGCTTGTGAAGCTGCAAACGGAAGGTCTTGTTTACGTAGCCTATCCGGTTATACTGCTCATCGTAAACCGCCACGGCACCTTTATCCTCGCCCATGGCAGGCGTCACGGGGTTATTGGGTTCCAGTTGCAACAGCAGAAGCGTACCCAGAGGCAGCTGCCGAAGTTTCTCCTCGACCAGTGCCGATGCTTTATCGGTGTCAGGCTCCTGCACCCAGTGGTGACGCAGTCCTGTGATGTGAATGACGCTCATCTTCTTTGATTCCTTTTTTTTGATTCATTTCCGACTTTTGACGCAAAGGTACATAGAAAAGCAAAACTGACCAAATAAAAACCTTGCAATCTTGCATTCTTGCATTCTTGCATAAGCACCTTTACGGATGCACAACCCAGAATAATAAGGTAATAAATAATATATTAATAAATGTTAATTCTATATTACTCTTCCCCCTCCCTGCAAAACACCTTATGCAAGATTGCAAGATTGCAAGAATGCAAGAAAAGCTCCCCCTTACTCAAACCCCCACTTTGAGTAGGAGAAACTCCCGGTTTCCCTTACTCAAAGTGCACAGTAAGGTCGGTTCCGGTGTGTTCAAAATGGTTAAAGAAAAAGTAGAATAAATATAGAAAAAAAGTTGAAAATAAATGCTTTAAAATTTGGTGGTTTCAAAAATTTTTCGTAACTTTGTAGCGTAAATAAGAGGTACTCTGATACCACGAAAAACAACCTTTTAATGTTTAATGTTTAATTTTCTATTACTATGGCAAACGTAAAGAAGACGGTCAAGATTGACCTGGTTGCAAACGGCAACCAAAAGAGTGACTACTATGGCAAAGTGTATGGACGCATCCACTTCGAGGAACCGCTGAACCTCAGGGGACTGGTGGAGCACATCATGACGCACGGCACTCCCTACACCCGCGACATCGTGCAGGGCGTGACCATCCGACTCAGGGACTGCATCGTCGAACTGCTCAGCGAGGGCACGGGCGTGAAGATTGACGGACTGGGAACCTTCCGACCCACGCTGCAGAACACCAAGGGCGGCGCTGACTCGGTGCAGGACTGGAACGTGCAGGAGCACACCGAGGGGGTACACATCCGATTCATCCCCGAGGGTGAGAAGCTGGACCGCATCACCAGCAAGGCCATGCTCGACAAGTGCGTGCTGGAGAAGGCCTACGAGGTGACCTACAAGGAGGTGACCATCGGCGGCAAACCCAAGAAGGTGCCTGTCTATACGCCTGTGGTGACGCCGGATGAGGAGCCGGAACCTTAATCGGATGAAGGATTACGGATTACGGATTACTGGAGAAGCTCCCGAACAGATGTTCGGGGGCTTTTTTCGTTATGGGGAGAGGGGGTTTTTCGTTGAGCGTCGAGGCAGGAGGGTTGGAAGAACTACAACAGCTCAATGACCTCGCTGGGGGTCTTACGCTTCAGCACGTCGAGTTGGAAGTCGGTGCCTGGTGCAATGCCGTAGGAGCGGAGGATGGTCTCAACGGTCTTGCGGGCCAGCTCAGGATGGTTGTTTTCCTCGCTGAGATGGCAGAGCCAGACGTGACGCAGATTGGCTGTGGCATTATTGGCCAGGGCTTCTCCGCAAGCCTTGTTGCTCAGATGACCGATGCCGCTCAGAATGCGACGCTTCAGGTACTCGGGATAGGGTCCGTTCTCGACCATCTCTTCGTCATGGTTAGCTTCGATGACCAGATAACGTGCGCGACTGATGAAGGGCTTGATGTCGTCGGTTATCTCGCCCACATCGGTGATGAGACAGAAGTTGGTGCCGTCAGCCTCGATGAAGTAGCCCACACAGTCGCGGCTGTCGTGAGGCACGGCAAACGAGGTGACGGTGAAGTCGCCCAGCTCGATGGTAGAGCCTTTCTCGATATAGCGTACCAGGTCGCGATTGATTTTCTTATTGACACAGAAGTTGTTGACGATACCTGTGTGAACCTCAGCCGTGCTATAGACGGGCAGGTTCAGCTCGTAGCTCAGACTGCCCACCGACTTCACGTGGTCGGCGTGATCGTGGGTTACGAGTATGTGGCGGGCGGCAGCGAGGCTGACTCCGTATTCCCGACAGTACTTCTTGAGCATACGAAGTCCTAGGCCAGCATCGATGATGAGACCCTCGTTGTCCGTGAATAAGTAATAGCAGTTGCCGCTGCTTCCGCTTCCAAAACTGATGAATTTCATATGTTGTTTCTTTTTCCTTCTTTAGAACGGCATTCCCACAGCAAAGTGGAACGCAAAGTCACGGCTCAAGCGTGGATGGATAACAGGGAAATGCTCGCTTCCCTCCTCCTCGTAAGCCGGATTGACAGCCTTCATACCCATGTCGAAACGCAGCACGAAGTAGTCGAAGTTGAAACGCAGGCCGAGACCGTAGCTCGCAGCCAGGTCGTCGAGCAGCCGATGTATCTTGAACTGTCCTTCCGGCTGGTCTTTGTAGTCGCGCAGTGTCCAGATGTTACCTGCATCGACGAAGAGTGCTCCGTTGAGTTTCCAGAACAGATGGGCACGGAACTCTGCGTTCAGGTCGAGCTTCATGTCACCTGTCTGGTTGATGAAGTCGATGTTACCGTCGCGACGGGCATATCGTCCCGGTCCCAGCGAGCGCACGCTCCATCCTCTGACGCTGTTGGCACCGCCCGAGAAGTAGCGTTTCTCGAAGGGCAGAATATTGCTGTTGCCGTAAGGCCAGGCTATGCCGAAGCCGACGTGCAGCGCCAGCGTATTGTCGTTGTCGAACATGAGGTAGCGGGTGTAGTCGAAGTCGCCCTTGACATACTGTGCATAGGCGATGTTGAACAGCCGGTACTGCTGCTGTTCGCCCTCCTGTTTGGCTCCCGTGACAATGGAAAAGAGGTTGAGCAGGTTGCCTGCCGTCTCAATGTTGGCACGTATGGCGTAGAGGCCGTTATTATAGGTGTAGCCGAGTCCTGTCTTCATGATGAACAAGTCCTCGTAGTTATAGCGCAGGATGGCGTTGCGGTTTGTCGTGTCGTCGAGATAGTCACGACGGAACGTGTCACTGATCCAAGGCATGAAGACATAGTTCAGGTCGAGCAGGTCGAGCTGATAGCGGTCGTGGTGATTGGCATCGTTCCACTTGTAGCGCCAAGCCATCGAGAGCACACGCCGATGAAACTCCGGACGGTTCTGTAGGTCGTAGAGCAGCGACACCTCGCTGGAGGCATTGATTCTGCGACGGAAGCTCTGCGAGAGGAACGGCGCAATGAACCGCGGGAAGGAGAGACGCGTCTGAACACTGTACTCCTCGAAGTTCTGGTTGGAGTAGCCTTCCAGTTCGCGAATGGCCTCGAAGGCACCGCGCAACTCGATGCTGAGCAGCTCGGAACCGTGGAACAAGTTACGGTTCTGGTACGACAGCGTGGCAGCTGCTCCCAGGTCACCCGCCGTGTTGGTTCCCTCAGGCAGGAAACTGATGGTGCTGGGTTTGTTGGTGGAGAGCTGGATGGTACAGTCGAGCAATCCCGAATCGGGCTGTTCCGCGAAGTTAATACTGGTATAGCGCACGGCACCCAATCGTCCAAAGTGGTTGTAGGTATTCTGCAGGTCATCAGCCGAATAGAGCTCGCCCTGACGGATGAACGTGTTGCTGGCGAGGACATTACGTCGCAGAGGTATGCGCCCGTCCTCGTCACCGCTGAGGTATCGCAGGCTCCTGACGATGTACTGACGGTGCAGCGTGTCAATGTCCTTCGTGGGACGATAGCGGTGTACGTGCATGGTGACATCGACTTGCCGCGACCCTATGGTGGAGTCTGCGCTGAAGGAGATGTCGGTTTTGTTGAAACGGTAGTAGCCGTTGTTCTGCAGGTGCTGTGTTACCTGACGGCGCATCTTGTCGAGCAGCTCCACATTGAACTTCGAGTGCTGCAGGTTCAGCGTAGAGAGGCGTGGTGTCAGTACGCGCACCAATGACGTGTCCTGAATGTCGTAAGTCATGCGGTTGATGTAATATGGCTGACCTGGTTGCAGCAGATAGACGACATCGACCTTCTGACGACCACGGGGCAAGGTAACCCAATCGACGTTTGCATTGAGATAGCCCTTGTTGAAGAGTGCCGAACGCAGGTTCTCGCATGAATTCACAGCCTGCAGCGTGTCGAACACCATGGGCTGACGTACCAGTCCGAACCAGCGAATCTTCTCACGCTGCGTGACGTAAGGCTTTAACGCCAGGGGCTTGACATCGTCGTATTTCCCGTCGGCGACAACCTTCACCTTGTGCAGTAAAACGGCATCTTCGGGAATGTCCTTCACCCCCGAACAGGCCGTCAGCACAACGGCAAAAAATGCACCCAACAGCGTTCTTGCTTTCATAATTGGGTACAAAAGTACTAAAAAAAATGATAAAACAACGGCACAGGCGACAAAATATCGTCGCCGTGCCGCAAAAAATTTACCTTAGCTTCAGACGGTCGCCCACACGGATTTCGTAGTCGGGCGTCAGGTCGTTCAGCTTGTAAAGACGCTCCAGACGGATGCCGTAGTACTGAGCGATGGTGTACATGGACTCGCCTGCCTTCACGACATGCGGACGGTCACGGAACTCCTTGGGAGCCTTGCGTGCCTTCTTCTCGAGCCAGATAATCTCACCCTCCTGCAGGGTGTCGTGCTTGTCGCGCTCGTTGTACTTGGCCAGCTTGCGCCAGGAGATGTCCAACTCGTCGCCCAACGAACGGAAAGTCTCACCACGACGGGCAATGACATAGAGGCGGTCGTTGAACATGTAGATGTCACGGTCAATACTGACTGACGTGTTGACAGAGACACTGTGCTTACCCGTATCATACTCATAGAGCTTGTACAGCTCGATAATCTCAATCAGGTGGTCGGCATAACGGGGATTGGTGGCATAACCGGCAGCCTTCAAGCCGCGTGCCCAGCCTTTGTAGTCACTCTGCTTCAGTTGGAAGAGACTGGCATAGCGTCGTCCGTTGACCAGGAACAGTGAATGGTCCTCGTAGCTCTCACGGGCACTACCGTAGGAACGGAAACAGTCGTTGCGGATGTCGTCATCGAAATAGACCGTTGCACCGGTCCAGCCGTTATGACACTTGATGCCGAAATGGTTGTTACCCTGGCGGGCAAGGTCACTACGCCCTGCCCCACTCTCGAGCAGTCCCTGCGCCAGCGTGATACTGGCAGGTATGTGGTAGCGATTCATCTGTTCGACAGCCACACCGCTCCACTGGTCAATGTACTGCTGGTACTGTGCGTTCCAGCGTGCCTGTGCAAAGACTGACGATGACGTCAGGCACAGACAGAATAAAGTATAGAGTGTTTTTTTCATCATCCTATATTATTGTTTCGGTCGTCGTAAACGTGCATAGAGCTGATACAGCAATCCACGGGGGATTCCACGTGCAACAGCAGCGTCGAGCACCTCGCGGGCCTCGTCCGTTCGCTGTAACGACAGCAGCAGCTCGGCACGTGCCGACGGGTATTCGGCATTGAGCGAGTCCAGCTGTTCGCAGCGTTCCCAGTCGTAGAGCGCCAGTTCGGGCTGTTTCATCTCTTCCTCCAGTCCGGCACGGGCAGCATAGACAATCACGCTGTCGGCAAACATCTCAGCCATGAGGTTCAGCTCGTCCAGCGCCTCCATACGCCGCCCGACCTTCTGTTGCACGTAGGCGTGACCCAGGCGTGCCTCGAAGTGCAGGGGAACCACGCGCAGCAGCTCCTCGTAGTCGAACAGCGCCTGGTCGTAGCGTTTCAACTGAGTATTAGCGTAGGCACGATAGAAGTGGGCAGCAGGGTTCTGTTTGTCCTTTGCAAGCACCGTGGTGTATTCGTCGGCAGCATACTCCCACTGGCCCAACTCAATGTTGACAGCCGCCTTGTTCAGACGAAGCCCGATGTCGTCGGGCGAGGCAGTAATCTGACGGTTGAGCACAGCCAGGGAGTCACGCCACTGCTGTGCCGTAGTCTGTGCCTGTATGGTATATTGCGATACAATCGCAACGAACAGGACTATCAGGCCTTTTGAATATAATCCACCACCCATGCTCCAACTTCTTTTGTTCCATATTTTGCGCCGCCTTCCACCTGAATCTCGGGAGTGCGCACATTGGCATCGAGCGAGGCGTTGACAGCCTCACGAACCAACGCACCTTCCTCGTTGAGTCCAAAGTGCTCCAGCAACATGGCAGCGGACAGGATCTGTGCCAGCGGATTGGCGAGGTTCTGACCCTTGGCCTGCGGCCAGGAACCATGAACAGGCTCGAAGAGCGGGGTATGCTCACCCAGTGATGACGACGGCTGCAGGCCCATGGAGCCGGTAATGCACGATGTCTCATCGGTGAGGATGTCACCAAACGTGTTCTCCGTCACAATGACGTCGAAGAACGTCGGCTCCGTCAGCACACGCATCGAGGCGTTGTCAATGAACATATAGTCCGTCCGCACCTCAGGATACTGCGGTTCCATCTCCTTGGCAATCTGACGCCACAGACGGCTCGATGCCAGCACGTTCGCCTTATCGACTACGGTCAGGTGCTTCTGTCGCGTCATGGCCATCTCGAAAGCCACCTTCAGGATGCGCTCAATCTCAGGGCGTGTATAGATATCGGTATCGTAGGCTTTGTCGTTGTCCTGATACTTCTCGCCGAAGTACATGCCACCGGTGAGCTCACGGATTACCACGAAGTCGGCACCCCTCAGCAGTTCGTCCTTCAGCGGTGACTTGTGCAGCAGGCAGTCGAACGTAGCCACAGGACGCACGTTGGCAAACAGACCGAGCTTCTTACGCATAGCCAGCAGACCCGTCTCAGGACGAATCTTCGCCGTCGGGTCATTATCGTATTTCAGGTCACCTACAGCAGCAAACAGCACAGCGTCGGCACGCATGCAGATATCATGTGTAGCCTCAGGATAGGGGTCGCCAACGGCTTCAATGGCGGTTGCTCCGACCAACGCCTTCTCATACGTGAACTCATGTCCAAATTTCTTCGCTATAGCATCCATTACTGCTACGCCCTGCTCCATAATCTCCGGTCCTATTCCGTCGCCCGGAAGTACGGCAATTCTTAATTTCATAATCTTATATGTTTTGATATTGTTCTTCAAAAATGTTCAGCATCTTGAACGTAGCCTTGATGGCTGCTTCCGTCTGGTCGGCATCCAATCCACGAGTGCGGATGAGTTTGCCGTCGTTGTCCCAGGTGATGACTGTCTGCACCAACGCATCGGTACGTCCGCCGGGTGGAATCGAGACCTGATAGTTCGACAAGATGGGGAACGTACGGTTCAGATACTTCTTATAGATATAACGCAACGACTTCACGAAGGCGTCATACTGACCGTCACCCGTGGCACTGGCCTCATACTGTTTTCCATTAATTTCCACTTTAATGTTTGCTCCAGGCTTCAGACCGTAAGCTGTTGAGACCACGTAGCTTAACAGCTTCACCTTATCCTTTGGTGCATCGTGTTTCAGCACGTCGCTGACGATGTAGGGCAGGTCATCCTGCGTCACGATTTCCTTCTTGTCACCCAGCTCCGTGATACGTTCCGTCACGCGACGTGTCTGTTCGGGCGTCAGCTCCAGTCCCAGCTCCTCCAGGTTCTTGGCAATGTTGGCACGACCGCTGGTCTTTCCCAGCGCATATTCACGTTTGCGGCCGAAGCGCTCAGGAACGAGGTCGTTGTAATAGAGCTTGTTCTTCGTATCACCGTCAGCATGTACGCCGGCCACCTGCGTAAAGACGTTCTCACCCACGATGGGCTGGTTGGGAGCTACGGCAATGCCACTGTATCCCTCCACCAGTCGGCTGGCACCGTTCAGCTGGCTCTCGTTGATGTTGGTCTTGGCGTGGAACTGGTCCTTCAGGATGGCCTGCACAGAGGCGATGGGCGCATTGCCACAGCGCTCCCCCAACCCATTGACGGTGACATGCAGTCCCTTGGCACCGCTAAGCACAGCAGCCAAGGAGTTTGAGACTGCAAGGTCGTAGTCATTATGGGCATGGAAGTCAAAGTGCAGCTGCGGGTAGCGCTTCATCATCTTACGGAAATACTCAATGACCTGCAGCGGATTCATGATGCCCAGCGTGTCAGGAAGCATGAAACGCTGAATGTTGCTTTCCAGCAAGCCGTCCATCAGCTGATAGACGTAGTCGGGCGACTCCTTCATGCCGTTGCTCCAGTCCTCCAGGTAGAGGTTGACGCTGATGCCCTTCGACGCTGCATAGCGCAGTTCTTCCTGAATATCGGCAATGTGTTCCTCAGGTGTCTTCTGCAGCTGTTGGACACAATGTTTCAGCGACCCTTTCGCCAGCAGGTTGATGACCTGTCCGCCGCAGTCGGCAACCCAGTCTATGGAGGCATGTCCGTCAACGAATCCCAGCACCTCAACGCTGTTCAGTCGGTCAATCTGACGGGCATAGCGGCAAATCATCTTCACGGCCTCTTTCTCACCCTCCGACACACGTGCCGAAGCCACTTCTATGCGGTCAACATTCAGGTCGCGCAACAGCATGCGGGCTATCATCAGTTTCTCGTGTGGCAGGAACGACACACCGTTCGTCTGCTCACCGTCACGCAGCGTGGAGTCCATAATCTCCACGTAAGGCAGCGTGCTGCGATAGGCTGTTTCGTTTATTTGTTGAGCTGTTCCCATTGCTCTGTCTTATTTTTGTTTTGCAAAAGATAGTCTATATCGTCAAGCCCTTGCATCAGGCAATGCTTCTTGTAGCCGTTGATCTCGAACGGCTCGCTGTGTCCCGTAGCCTTGTTGATCACTGTCTGAAGCGGCAGGTTAACCTCCACCTCGGTCTTCGGGTCAGCCTTGATGCAGTCGAATAGTTCCTGTAGGAACGGTTCGCTCACCTGCACAGGCAACACGAAGTTGTTGAGTTCGTTGTTCTTGTGGATGTCAGCAAAGAACGAGCTGACGACCACACGGAAGCCGTAGCCGGCAATGGCCCATGCAGCATGTTCGCGACTGCTGCCTGAACCGAAGTTCTTGCCTGCTACGAGGATGCAGCCTGAGTATGTCGGGTCGTTGAGCACAAAGTCCTTGACAGGCTGACCGTTCTTGTCGTAACGCCAGTCGCGGAAAAGATTATCGCCGAAGCCTTCCTTGTCGGTTGCCTTCAGGAAACGGGCAGGAATAATCTGGTCAGTATCCACATTCTCCAATGGCAGGGGAACGCAGGTCGATGTAATGATGTCGAATTTCTGTTTCATAATAGTTCTCTCGGATCAGTTATTACTCCTGTTACAGCTGCTGCTGCAGCGACGAGCGGCGAGCAGAGAATGGTGCGCGCCCCAGGTCCCTGACGGCCTTCGAAGTTGCGGTTACTCGTTGACAGACAATACTTGCCGGCAGGCACCTTGTCGTCGTTCATCGCCAGACAGGCAGAGCAGCCGGGCTGACGAATCTCGAAACCGGCAGCCTCCAGCACCTTGTCGAGCCCCTCCTCACGAATCTGGCGGTCAACAGCCCAACTGCCGGGCACCAGCCAAGCCACCACGTCGGCAGCTTTCTGACGGCCTTTCACTATAGAGGCAAAGGCACGGAAGTCCTCAATACGTCCGTTGGTGCAGGCACCGAGGAAGACGTAGTCAATCTTCTTGCCCAGCAGCTTCTCGCCCGGCTTGAAGCCCATGTAAGAAAGGGCACGAGACTCCGGTTCCGGTATCGCCTCCGTAATGCCGATGCCCATGCCGGGGTTGGTGCCGTAGGTGATGCGCGGCTCAATGTCCTTGGCATCAAACGTCAGTTCCTTGTCGAACACGGCATCGGGGCCGCTCTTCAGCGTCTTCCAGTAAGCCACGGCCTTGTCCCACGCCTCGCCTTTGGGCGCATACTCCCTACCCTTTATATAGTCAAAGGTTACCTCGTCAGGAGCAATGAATCCGCCACGTGCACCCATCTCTATCGAGAGGTTGCAGAGCGTCAGACGTCCCTCCATCGAGAGGTTGCGCACCACGTCACCGCTGTATTCCACGAAGTAGCCCGTAGCACCACTCGTGGTGAGCTGTGCCATCAGGTAGAGCGCCACATCCTTGGCGGTAACGCCTTTCTGCAGCGTACCGTTGATGCTGATACGCATGGACTTGGGCTTTTGCTGCAGGATGCATTGCGAAGCCATCACCATCTCCACCTCCGAGGTGCCGATGCCGAAAGCCACCGCACCCATAGCGCCGTGCGTCGAGGTGTGCGAGTCACCGCAGACAATGGTCATGCCCGGCAGCGACAGTCCCTTTTCGGGCCCTACCACGTGGATGATACCATTATCGCGGCTGAACATGCCATAGTGTGTCAGCCCGAACTCCTCGGCATTCTTGGCCAGCGTATCCACCTGCTTCTTCGAAACGGGGTCTTCTATCGGCTTGTCCTGGTCGTGCGTGGGCGTGTTATGGTCAGGCATACAGACAATCTGTTGCGGACGGAAACAGCGGATGCCACGCTGACGCAGACCCTCGAACGCCTGTGGCGAGGTGACCTCGTGACAGTACAGGCGGTCTATGTATAGCTGCGTGGGACCGTCGTCAATCTTCTGTACAACGTGCTTGTCCCATATCTTGTCGAATAATGTATTCATTTCTTAAACTTATTAATACAGTCAATATATGCCTCTACCGAAGCCGTCACGATGTCCGTATCAGCACCGAAACCGTAGTAGTTGCTACCGTCGTACTCCACCTGCATGTGTACCTTACCCACGTCGTCAGAGCCCTTCGAGATGGCCTGAATGGTAAACTCCTTCAGCGTCATCTGCTTCTGGATAATCTTCTTCAGCGCCTTGATGGCAGCATCCACAGGACCATTGCCCGAGGCTGCAGCCTCAAACTTCTGATTGGAGATGTCGAGACCTATTGAGGCAACGCTCTTCACGCCCTTACCCGTCGTAACCTGCAGGAAGTCGAGCTTCACGGCATGGGCATCAGCCGTGTCGGCACCTGCCAGCATCAGGATGTCCGTGTCGCTCACCTCACGTTGGTCGGCCAGCTTCAAGAACTTCTCGTAGATCTTGTCAAGCCTCTCTTCCGACAGCTCCACACCATTGGCGTGCAGACGGTGCTTCAAGGCAGCACGTCCAGAACGGGCGGTCAGTACGATGCTGTTGTCGTCGATACCCACCTCCTTCGGGTCAATGATTTCGTAGGTATGCACGTTCTTCAACACACCGTCCTGATGGATGCCGCTGGAGTGTGCAAAGGCGTTGCGTCCCACAATTGCCTTGTTGGGCTGCACCGGCATGTTCATCAGACTCGACACCATGCGGCTCGTCGGGTATATCTTCGTGGTGTTGATGTTCGTGTCAATCTCCAGCGCCTTGTGACACTTCAGTATCATGGCAATCTCCTCAAGCGATGTGTTACCCGCACGCTCGCCGATGCCGTTGATGGTCACCTCCACCTGGCGGGCACCTGCCAGCACACCGTTCAGCGTGTTTGCCGTCGCCATGCCGAGGTCGTTATGGCAGTGGGTTGAGATGATGGCCCTGTCAATGTTTTCCACATGTTCCTTCAGGTACTTGATTTTCTCGAAATATTCCTGTGGCAGACAGTAGCCCGTGGTATCGGGGATATTCACTACCGTAGCGCCAGCCTTGATGACAGCCTCCACCACGCGGGCCAGATACTCGTTGTCCGTACGGCCTGCATCCTCACAGTAGAACTCCACGTCATCCACAAAACGCTTGGCATACTTCGTGGCGGCAATGGCACGCTCGATGATTTCCTCGCGCGTACTGTTGAATTTATATTTGATATGCTCGTCGCTCGTGCCGATACCCGTATGGATACGCTTGTGCTTGGCATACTTCAGTGCCTCGGCAGCCACATCGATGTCATGCTCCACCGCACGGGTCAACGCACAAACCACCGGCCACGTCACGGCCTTCGAAATCTCAATCACCGAGTTGAAGTCACCCGGACTCGAAACGGGAAATCCTGCTTCAATCACATCGACGCCCAGCTGCTCCAGCGCCTTGGCCACCTGAATCTTCTCAACGGTGTTCAACTGGCACCCGGGTACCTGCTCACCGTCGCGAAGCGTCGTGTCGAAAATAAACAATCTGTCACTCATAATTACATTATTAATTATACGAAAAAACCTTTCACACTTGGAAGTGAGAAAGGTTCGTCTATTTTTTTTATTCTTTATTCAGTTACTTATCTACTGACATCACCTCATCACTTCCGGCCACTTTTACGCAGTCGAATAATAATAATGCTGTTCAGTAGGTTCAGATTTTTCATCTCTTTTTTCTTATTTCGGCTGCAAAATTACATATTTCCCGCAAAACAAACAAATAATTCGTTACTTTTTTTGCTTTATTTGTGATAAAATGTCATTTCTTGAGGCGTTGTTCCAGATATGTTACACACTGGTCGGCACAACGTTCTCCGTCGATACCTGCTGAGACGATGCCTCCAGCATAGCCGGCTCCCTCGCCACAGGGGAAGAGGCCTTCCACGCGGACATGCATCAGCGTTTCAGGGTTGCGGACAATGCGTACAGGCGAGGAGGTGCGCGTCTCGGCTGCTATCATGACGGCATCGTTGGTGAGGAAACCATGAGCCTGACGGCCGAAGGTCTTGAAGCCTTCCTGCAGGCGTGATGCCACAGGCTTGGGCAGCCAGAAGTGCAGGGGTGACGAGAGCAGCCCGGGGGCGTAGCTGCTGCGTGGCAGGTCATAGCTCAGGCGACCGTTGACGAAGTCCGCCATACGCTGTGCAGGTGCCGTCTGCCGACGGTTGCCCTGCTGCCAGCAGTCACGTTCTATCTGCTCCTGGAAGGCAAGCATTTTTAATGAAGAGTGAAGAGTGAAGAATGAAGAATTTGCTACCGCCGTTGTGTCTATATCCTCTGGCCTGATTTCGACCACCATGCCCGAGTTGCTCCACTGGCCGGCACGGTTCGAGGGTGACATGCCGTTGACCACAATCTGCTCGTCGTCGGTAGCGGCTGGAATGACAAAGCCACCCGGACACATGCAGAAGGAATAGACGCCACGGCCACCCACCTGCGTCACAAACGAATATTCTGCTGCTGGGAGATACTTACCACGTCCCTGACGGGAGTGATACTGGATCTGGTCAATCAAGGCGGAAGGGTGTTCGAGCCGCACGCCAATGGCAATGCCCTTGGCTTCCAGTTCGATCTTGGCTTCAGCGAGATAGCGATAGACGTCGCGCGCGGAATGGCCGGTAGCCAGAATGACGGGACCGAGGAATTCTTTAGAGGAGAGAGGAGAGAGGAGAGAGGAGAGAGAAGTGTCTTGCCGAACCTCTGCTTCAACGCCTACAACCTTATTACCCTCCAAAATGAGACGTGTCATCTTGGTTTGGAAATGTACCTCGCCGCCACAACGCAGGATGGTATTGCGCATATTCTCGATGACACGAGGCAGACGGTCGGTACCTATATGCGGATGGGCATCGGCCAGGATTGCTGTTGATGCGCCATGCTGACAGAAGACGTTGAGAATTTTATCGACCGAGCCACGCTTCTTGGAGCGTGTATAGAGCTTGCCGTCAGAATAGGCGCCAGCCCCACCCTCGCCGAAACAGTAGTTACTCTCAGGATCGACACGCTGCTCCTGACGGATACGGGCCAAGTCCTTCTTGCGTTCGTGGACGTTCTTGCCACGTTCCAGCACGACGGGACGGTAGCCCAACTCAATGAGGCGAAGCGCTGCAAACAGCCCGCCTGGACCTGCTCCAACGACGACGACCTGCGGACAGCTACTCACGTCATGATACTCCGTATGCACATATTCGTCATCGGTGGGTTGTTCGTTGATGTAGGCTCGTACCTTGAGGTTGACAAAGATGGTACGCTGACGGGCATCAATGCTCCTCTTTAATATACGCACGCACGTAAGGGTACGTTCGTCGAATCCTTTTTCTTCTGCCAAATGGCTGCGAAGACGCTGTTCGTTGGCAGCAATATGTGGCTGCACCCTGAGTTGATATTCCTGTATCATGTTGCAAAGGTACAATTAAAATACAATATTGGCACACTATTTGCTGTTTTTTAACACGAACGGTAATGCCGTTTGGATTTTTATTTGTAATTTTGCAAACTGTAAATATATAGAAAGGAAGACATAGAGACATGACAAGCCAATTCTCACCCAAAGTATCTGAGATACTTGCCTACTCACGCGAAGAAGCTGCACGTCTGGCCAGCCATTCTGTGGGGCCGGAGCACCTGTTGCTGGGACTATTGCGTATGAAGGAGGGTCCTGTTATCGACTTGTTCAAGCGATTGGAAATCAACACCCAGTCGGTAAAGACGGAACTGGAAAACAGGGTACGCGAGGACGAACTCAACACACCGATCAACACCAGCGAACTGGTGCTGAACGAGAAGGCAAGTAATATTCTGAAGCTGGCCGTGCTCGAGGCACGCATACAGCACACACAACGCATCGAGGAACAGCACCTGCTGCTCGCCATCCTGCATGACCAGGTGGATAACGGTGCCAAGAACGTATTGGAATTCAACAACATGAACTACGAAGACGTGTTTAGTCTGCTGCAAGTAAAGCAGAACGAAGTGAAGGACGGCATCAACCTGCCTGACGAAGACTACGAGGAAGAAGAGACCAACAATACCTCCGGCAGCGAACAGTCAACAGCCAACACCCAGACCTCGACAAAGACCAAGACCAAGTCGAAGACTCCCGTACTGGATAACTTCTCGACCGACCTTACTTTGGCTGCCCGCGAAGGTAAACTGGACCCTGTGGTTGGGCGTGAACGCGAGATGATGCGCGTTATCGAGATTCTGGGTCGTCGCAAGAAGAACAACCCCATCTTGATAGGTGAGCCCGGCGTGGGCAAGAGTGCCATTGTGGAAGGACTGGCACAGCTGATTGCCAACCGCCATACGTCGCCTGTACTGTTTGGCAAGCGCATCGTAGCGCTCGACATGACGGCTGTGGTGGCGGGAACCAAGTACCGTGGACAGTTTGAGGAGCGTATCCGTGCCCTCATTAAGGAACTGGAGCAGAACGCTGACATCATTGTGTTTATTGACGAGATTCACACCATCATCGGGGCAGGCTCGGCAGCTGGCTCCATGGATGCTGCCAACATTCTGAAACCTGCATTGGCACGAGGAACAATACAATGCATCGGTGCTACGTCACTCGACGAATATCGAAACTCCATTGAGAAGGACGGGGCCTTGGAACGCCGTTTCCAGAAGGTGCTGGTAGAACCTACTACAGCGGAAGAGACCATGCAGATACTGCACAACATCAAAGACCGCTACGAGCATCACCATCATGTCAACTACACGGATGACGCATTGTCAGCATGTGTCAAACTGACACAGCGTTACATTAGTGACCGTGCCTTCCCTGACAAGGCGATTGACGCTATGGACGAAGTAGGCTCACGCGTACATCTGTCTCATGCTCATGTGCCGCCGGAAATTACGGAAAAGGAAAAGGAAATAGCCGACGCCAAAGAGCAGAAGCAGACAGCCGTTCACGAACAGAACTACGAACAGGCTGCCAACTACCGTGACCTGCAGACAAGACTGGAGAAGGAACTGGCAGAACTCAACAAGAAGTGGAGCGAGGGTGACCCCAACGAACGCCAGACCGTAACAGAGAAAGAAGTGGCTGACGTAGTATCAGTAATGACTGGCGTACCAGTACAACGCATGGCAGAGCAGGAAGGTGTGCGACTGAAAGGAATGGCTCAGGAGCTGAAACAGGCTGTCATTGCCCAAGACCCTGCTATCGAAAAGATGGTACGTGCCATCCAGCGTAACCGAGTGGGACTGAAAGACCCCAACCACCCCATCGGTGCCTTTATGTTCCTGGGACCGACAGGTGTAGGTAAGACCTATCTGGCCAAGAAACTGGCAGAGTTTATGTTTGGTAGCAGCGACGCACTCATCCGCGTTGACATGAGCGAATATACGGAATCGTTCAACGTGTCGAGGCTCATTGGTGCCCCTCCGGGATACGTGGGATACGAGGAAGGTGGCCAGTTGACAGAACGCGTGCGCCGTCACCCCTATTCCATCGTACTGCTTGACGAGATAGAGAAGGCACATGGCAACGTGTTTAACCTGTTGCTGCAAGTGCTTGACGAGGGACGACTAACAGACGGCAACGGACGTTTTGTGGATTTCCGCAATACCGTCATCATCATGACCTCGAACGCTGGTACCCGCCAACTCAAGGACTTCGGACGCGGTGTAGGCTTTAACTCGCCCAGCCTCGGACTGGCTATGAACGAGCAGGACAAGGAGCATGCCCGCAGTATTGTGCAGAAAGCTCTTAGCAAGCAGTTCTCTCCTGAGTTCCTCAACCGTCTGGATGAAATCATTACCTTCGACCAATTGGATATGGAAGCTATCAAGCAGATTATCGACATCGAGCTTCACTCGCTTTGGAAACGAATCGACCAGTTGGGATATCAAGTGGAGCTAAGCAATGAGGCCAAGGAATTTGTGGCTACGAAGGGATATGATGTCCAATACGGTGCCCGTCCGCTGAAACGTGCTATCCAGTCATACATTGAAGACGGTGTAGCAGAGATGATTGTCAATAGCGAACTGTCGTTAGGCGACACCATCCGTATTGACAAGCACCCTGAAAAAGAGGAACTGACATTTACAAAAATCACCTCATGAAACGGACAAATATAATCCTCGCTGGCTTGTGGTGTGCAGTTTTGTCGGCTGTGGCACAACAAGCCAGTGATGTTACTATGCAAGCGCTCAGAGAGTGGCAGGCAGGGACAACGGTAACACTGGAAGCGGTGGATGCCTACGGAGTGGACAGATGCTTTGCAGCGGAGGAAATTCCTGACAAGGTATGGCAACGCATGCAGGGAAAAACCTATACAGAAAACCCTCACATCAAACGTAATGACCTGCGATACATCCGCGTGTTGCATTGGGATTATGATAACCTTCCTCATATTGGAGAGATGATTTGTAACAAAAAGATTGCCAACGACTTAATAGAAATCTTTAAAGAATTGTATGAAGCCCACTACCCTATCCAGCGCATGGTGCTGCCCGACGAGTACGACGCTGACGACGAACGGCAAATGAGAGCCAATAACTCGTCGTGTTTCTGCTACCGCACCATTGCAGGAAGCAAGACGCTCTCGAAGCATGCGACGGGTATGGCAGTTGACTTGAACACGCTATATAACCCCTACGTCAGACGGCGCAAAGACGGCACGCTTTTCGTGCAGCCCGCCAATGCCACGCAGTACTGTAACCGTCAGGCAACGTTCCGCTACAAAATCACGAAGAACGACCTGGCATATAAACTGTTCACGAAACACGGATTCCGCTGGGGCGGCTCGTGGCCTAAATACAAGGATTACCAGCACTTTGACCGCTGACTTACGTTAAATAGTGTCAAAATAACACCTTTGCCTCACTTTTCTTGGTCTATTTCATTGCGGAATGGAAAATTAATTGTAATTTTACACCCAAAATTACGAAATCTATTAAACAACAACTAAAAACATTCTGTTCAATGAAAAACCTAAAAGGATTTTTTCTTGGTGTCGGTGTTGCCGCTGCAATGCTGACTGCCTGCACGTCTGCTGACAAGCAGATGACAACATTATCAGGTCTGAATCCTGCTGCTTTCGACTCTACGATCGACGGCAAGAAGACCGCGTTATTCATCCTGAAGAACCAGAACGGCATGGAGGTGTGCATCACCAACTATGGTGGCCGCGTTGTATCGCTGGTAGTTCCCGACAAAGAGGGCAAGCCGACAGACGTGGTGCTGGGCTTCGACAACATCAAGCAGTATGCTGACACGCTGAACTCTCCGAGTGACTATGGTTCGACTGTTGGCCGCTATGCTAACCGCATCAACGACGGAAAAATCGTCATCAATGGCGACACCATTCAACTGCGTCAGAACGACACAGGCAACGGTGCCAAGCACTGTCTGCACGGTGGTGGCAACACAGGTTGGATGAACAAGGTGTATGATGCTGAACAGCCCAACGATACGACGCTCATCCTGACGTTGGTCAGCCCTGACGGCGACAACGGATTCCCTGGTGAGGTAAAGGCCAAGGCTACATTCACCGTACTGCCTGACAACACGCTCGACATCGTGATGGAGGCTACGACCGACAAGGAGACCGTCATTAACATGACCAACCACTCGTACTTCAACCTGAATGGCGATCCCACTCGTGAGGGCGACAACATGGTGCTCATGGTGAATGCCGACAACTACACACCCAGCGACGCCTCGTACATGACGACAGGCGAGATTAAGCCCGTTGAGGGTACACCAATGGACTTCCGCGCTCCCACTCCGCTGAGCCTGAACATCAACAACCAGGAGTTTGACCAGATCAAGAACGCTACGGGCTTCGACCATAACTGGTGCCTAAATACTTATAAGGACGGTAAGGGCGACGACAAGACCGTTTGTGCTTCGCTGTACTCTCCCGAGACAGGTATCTTCCTGGAGATGTTCACCAACGAGCCGGGCGTACAAGTATATAGCGGTAACTTCCAGGGTGTAGGCAAGGATGCCGACATCATCCGCAAGCTGGGTAAGAAATATCCGAAGCATGTCAGCGTTTGTCTGGAGAGCCAGAAGTACCCCGACAGCCCTAACAAGCCTGAATGGCCCAGCCCCATCTTGAAGCCGGGTGAGAACTATTACAGCCACGTGGCCTATCGTTTCAGTGTTAAATAATTGAACGATCATGAGTACAACAGAAAAAGGTAGCAAAAGCTACCTCATCAGTATAGTCATGGTAGCCGTTTTGGGCGGACTGCTCTTCGGTTACGACACTGCCGTCATCTCGGGTGCAGAAAAGGGCCTACAGGCATTTTTTATGGATGCACAGGATTTCGCCTATTCTGACACATGGCACGGCTTTACGTCTGCCAGCGCTTTGATTGGCTGTATCATTGGTTCAGCACTCTCTGGACTGCTGGCAACAGGCCTCGGACGTAAAAAGTCATTAATCATAGCTGGTTTGCTGTTCTTCATCTCTGCATTAGGAAGCATGGAGCCTGAGTTCCTGTTCTTCGAGCACGGGACGCCAACCTTTTCGCTGCTTATCATGTTCAATATCTACCGCATCATCGGTGGTATCGGCGTAGGACTGGCATCGGCCATCTGCCCCATGTATATCGGTGAGGTAGCACCCTCGAACATCCGTGGTATGCTCGTATCGTGGAACCAGTTTGCCATTATTTTCGGTCAGCTGGTGGTTTATTTCGTAAACTTCTTTATTTTAGGTGACCACATCCAGCCACTGGTGGAGGAGATGGGTAAAGGTATTGCTGCCATTAACCCCGCTGCACAATGGACCGTTACCACAGGCTGGCGTTACATGTTTGGAAGCGAGGCCGTTCCGGCAGGACTCTTCGCCCTGCTCATCTGCTTCGTACCTGAGACGCCGCGTTATCTGGTTGCCATCGGCAAAGATCAGAAGGCATTGGGCATCCTGTCGAAGATTAATGGCTCAGGCAAGGCAGCCCAGATTCTGCAGGACATCAAGGATACAATGACCGTGAAGACCGAGCGTCTTCTGACATACGGCGCGCTTTGTATCTTCATCGGTATCATGCTGTCAGTATTCCAGCAGGCTGTAGGTATCAACGCCGTGCTGTACTATGCTCCGCGTATCTTCGGCGACATGGGTATGGACGACCCCATGATGCTGACCGTATTCATGGGTATCATCAATATCTCATTCACACTTGTTGCCGTATTTACTGTTGAGAAGTGGGGCCGCAAGCCGCTGCTCATTTCTGGTTCGCTGGGTATGGCGCTTGGTGCCATCGGTGTGGCTGTGACCTTCGGACATGAAGGGATGGAAATGTTGACAGCTGCTTCACTACTTATATATAGTGCATCGTTTATGTTCTCGTGGGGTCCCATCTGTTGGGTGCTCATTGCCGAAATCTTCCCCAACACCATCCGCGGTGTTGCTGTGGCTATTGCCGTTGCCTTCCAGTGGATATTCAACTTCATCGTCAGCTCAACCTTCGTGCCCATGTTCAACATGCACCTTACTGAGGGTGACGACTTCGGCCACTGGTTTACCTACGGACTCTACGGCATCATCTGTCTGCTGGCAGCCCTGTTCGTCTGGAAACTCGTTCCGGAGACTAAGGGTAAAACGCTGGAGGACATGACTAAACTATGGAAACTGAAGAAGTAACTTCTTACATTAAAGCTTAAATATTAAACATTAAATATTAGACATTATGCAACTATTAGACTGGATTGTCATTGGCGTTTTTGTCATTGCGCTCATTGGCATTGTATTATGGGTGGTA
This sequence comes from uncultured Prevotella sp., assembly GCA_947169685.1. Taxonomy (GTDB): domain Bacteria; phylum Bacteroidota; class Bacteroidia; order Bacteroidales; family Bacteroidaceae; genus Prevotella. The sequence goes on from CAMVQS010000004.1 coordinate 63,409, forward strand.
AGCCAGAAGAACAACAACTCGGCAGACTACTTCTTGGGAGGTAAGGATGCAACATGGATTGCCATCGGTGCCTCAATCTTCGCATCGAACATTGGTTCTGAGCACCTTATCGGACTGGCTGGTGCTGGTGCATCGTCAGGTATGGCCATGGCCCATTGGGAGATTCAAGGCTGGATGATTCTGATTCTCGGCTGGGTATTCGTACCTTTCTACACACGAAGTATGGTATATACCATGCCGGAGTTCCTGGAGCGTCGCTACAACACTCAGAGCCGCACCATCCTCAGTGTTATCTCACTCATCAGCTACGTGCTGACCAAGGTGGCCGTGACGGTTTATGCCGGCGGACTGGTGTTCCAGCAGGTATTCGGCATCGAAGAGCTATGGGGCATTGACTTCTTCTGGATTGCAGCCATCGGACTGGTGGTTATCACCGCCATCTATACTATCTTCGGAGGTATGAAGTCCGTGCTCTATACTAGTGTGCTGCAGACTCCTATCCTGTTGCTCGGCTCACTCATCATCCTCGTACTCGGACTGAAGGCCCTGGGCGGATGGGATGAGATGATGGCAACCTGTTCTATTCAGACCGTCAACGAGTACGGCGACCACATGACCGACCTGATGCGCGACCTGCGCGACCCGGACTATCCTTGGCTGGGCGCACTCGTAGGTTCTGCCGTTATCGGTTTCTGGTACTGGTGTACTGACCAGTATATCGTACAGCGCGTTCTCTCTGGTAAGAACGAGAAGGAAAGCCGTCGCGGTACCATCTTCGGAGCTTATCTAAAGCTGCTGCCCGTGTTCCTGTTCCTCATTCCTGGTATGATTGCCTATGCCTTGAGCACCAAGGGCATTACCATGCCCAACGGCGAAGTGTTCATGCTGTCAACACCTGACGCGGCCTTCCCCACCCTCGTAGCTAAACTGCTGCCTGCCGGTGTGAAAGGTCTCGTAGTCTGCGGTATCCTCGCTGCCCTGATGTCATCACTGGCATCCCTGTTCAACTCGTCAGCCATGCTCTTCACCATCGACTTCTGGAAGCGCCTGAAGCCCCAGACCTCTGAGAAGAGTCTGGTACGCATCGGTCAGGTGGCAACTGTTGTTATCGTGATACTGGGTATCCTGTGGATTCCCATCATGCGCTCTGTAGGTAACGTGCTCTACAACTACCTGCAGGACGTACAGTCTGTGCTGGCTCCTGGTATTGCTGCTGCCTTCCTGCTGGGTATCTGCTGGAAGCGCGCCTCTGCCAAGGGAGGCATGTGGGGTCTGCTCTCAGGTATCATCATTGGTCTGACCCGTCTGGGTGCCAAAGTCTATTACAGCAATGCCGTTGACGCCAGCGACAACTGGTTCAAGGCCGTGTTCTACGACTTCAACTGGCTCTACTTCTGCGGTGTCATGCTGGTTGTCTGCTGTCTGGTTGTCATTGTCGTATCAATGCTCACCGAGGCTCCTGACGAAAAGAAGATTCAAGGCCTGGTATTCGGGACCTCTACACCTGAGCAGATTGAGGCAACCCGCAAGAGTTGGAACCACTGGGATATCATCCACACAGTCATTATCCTTGGCTTCACCGTTGCATTCTACATCTATTTCTGGTAAATCTTGAATAGGAAATGACAACTTTCTATAGTGAATTTTCCAAGGTTCTATTGTCAGTCGATTGCATCATCTTCGGCTTTGACGCGGGACAGCTGCGCGTGCTCATCGGCAAGCGCCAGCTGGACCCGGGCCGGGGTGAATGGTCACTGTACGGCGGATTCGTTGGGCACGACGAGAGTGTTGATGATGCTGCCAGTCGTACCTTGTTCGAACTGACAGGACTGCGTAACCTGTATATGCGCCAAGTGGGAGCTTTCGGAAACATAGACCGTGACCCTGGTGAACGTGTGGTATCCATTGCCTACTATGCCCTTATCAACGTGAAGGACTATGACGACAAGTTGCGTAAGGAGCACGACGTGGAATGGGTGAATATCAAGGATTTGCCACCCATGTACTCTGACCACCGTGACATGATTCGGAAAGCCCGCAGGCTGATGCAGCAGAAGATTAAGACGGAGCCCATCAGCTTCCGACTGCTACCCGAATACTTCACACTCACCCAGTTGCAACGTCTCTATGAGGCTGTGAGCGGTGAGCCAGTTGATAAGCGTAACTTCCGCAAGCGCATCAAGGAGATGGAGTTTATTGAGAAAACGGATTTGATAGATAAAACAGGGTCGAAGCGTGGTGCCTTCCTTTACAAGTTCAACAAGGCGGTTTATAATGAAGACCCTATCTTTAAGTTATAATTGAGAATTATGTTAGAAGAACTCAAACAAAAAGTATTCAAAGCCAATCTAGATTTGGTAAAACAAGGACTTGTCATTTTTACGTGGGGTAACGTCTCAGGCATAGACCGTGAGAAAGGTCTTGTTGTCATCAAGCCCTCTGGCGTTAGCTACGACGAGATGAAAGCCAGCGATATGGTAGTTGTGGACCTTGAAACAGGAAACGTTGTCGAAGGTGACCTGAACCCATCAAGTGACACCCCAACACACCTTGTACTCTATAAGTCTTTCCCCAATATTCAGGGTGTGGTACATACCCACTCTACTTATGCTACAGCATTCGCACAGGCAGGTAAGGACATTCCCAACATCGGCACCACACATGCCGACTACTTCTACAAGGACATTCCCTGCACACGAGACATGAACGAGGATGAGGTCAAGGGACAGTATGAGTTAGAGACTGGTAACGTCATTGTGGACGAGATTCTGAACATTCGTAAGATTAATCCCGATCACACCCCTGCCGTTCTTGTGAAAAATCACGGTCCATTCTCATGGGGTACTTCGCCAGACAATGCTGTATATAACGCAAAAGTCATGGAGCAATGTGCTAAGATGGCATTCGTTGCCTTAAGCGTCAATCCCGACCTGACAATGAATCCGCTGCTCATTGAGAAGCACTACATGCGCAAGCATGGACCTAATGCCTATTACGGTCAGAAAAAGAAATAACAAACAACTTTAAAACTGAAAAAAATGAAAGCATATGAAAATTTAGAAGTTTGGTGGGTGACAGGTGCACAGCTCCTCTACGGAGGCGATGCAGTAGTTGCCGTTGATGGTCACTCAAAGGAAATGGTTGAGGGCCTGAATAATAGTGGTATTATTCCCATTAAGGTAGTTTATAAAGGAACAGCCAACAGCTCCAAGGAAGTAGAGGACGTAATGAAGGCTGCCAATAATGACGCGAAGTGTGTGGGTATCATCACTTGGATGCATACCTTCTCACCCGCAAAGATGTGGATTAAGGGCCTGCAGGCGTTACAGAAGCCACTGCTCCATTTCCACACACAGTACAACGCCGAGATTCCCTGGGACGCCATCGACATGGACTTCATGAACCTGAACCAGAGTGCTCATGGCGACATTGAATTCGGACACATCTGCACTCGTATGCGCATTGCCCGTAAGGTGGTTTGCGGTTACTGGAAGGATGAGAATGTGCAGAAGAAGATTGCCGTATGGGCACGCGTGGCTGCAGGTGTGGCTGATGCCCGTCAGGTACGCTGTCTGATGTTCGGTATGAACATGAACAACGTGGCTGTTACCGACGGTGACCGAGTAGAGTTTGAACAGCGTCTGGGATACCACGTTGACTATTACCCCGTCAGCTCGCTGATGGAGTACTTCAAGAAAGTGACCGACGCCGAAGCCGACGCCCTTGTGGAGGAGTATAAGAAGCTCTATACCATCAAGATTGACGAGAGCGGCGAGGAGGTTTATTGGGAGAAGGTGAAGAACGCCGCTAAGGCTGAGATTGCCCTGCGCCGTGTATTGAAGGACGAGGGAGCTACTGCTTTCACCACTAACTTCGACGATCTGGGCGACGCCGACATCGACGGCCCCAACTTCTGCGGCTTCGACCAGATTCCAGGACTCGCCTCGCAGCGACTCATGGCCGAGGGCATCGGCTTTGGTGCTGAGGGCGACTGGAAGACAGCTTGTCTGTATCGTTCACTATGGGTTATCCAGCAGGGAATGCCTATCGGTTGCTCGTTCCTCGAGGACTACACCTTGAACTTTGCCGGCACACAGTCTTCTTGCCTGCAGAGCCACATGCTCGAGGTTTGTCCGCTCATCGCTACCGATAAGCCCAAGCTGGAGGTTCACTTCCTCGGCATCGGCATTCGTAAGCAACAGACGGCTCGTCTAGTGTTTACCTCAAAGACCGGTCGTGGCATCAAGGCTACTGTTGTGGACCTCGGCAACCGCTTCCGTCTTATCTCTCAGGAAGTGGAATGCATCGAGCCGAAGCCCATGCCCAACTTGCCCGTTGCCAGCGCCCTGTGGGTTCCGCAACCTACGTTCGAGATTGGCGCCGGAGCCTGGATTCTGGCTGGCGGCACGCACCACTCTGCCTTCTCCTACGACATCACCGAGGAGTACTGGGAGGACTTCGCCGAGATGCTGGGCATCGAGTATGTCAAGATTAACAAGGACACGAAGACCTACGAGTTCAAGCAGCAGCTGCAGAACAACGAGATTTATTACATGTTGAATAAAGCACTTCGCTAATTGAGAATTGACAATTGAGAATTATGAACGCAAAACAGACAATTGAAGCAGGTAAGGCCATTCTCGGTATCGAGTTTGGCTCTACCCGCATAAAGGCCGTCCTCATTGATGAGGACAACAAACCCATTGCACAAGGTGCTTTCGAATGGGAGAACCAATTGGTTGACGGACTGTGGACCTATAGTATCGACATTATCTGGAAAGGTCTGCAGGACTGCTACGCCGACCTGCGCAAGGATGTGAAACAGCAGTACGACTGCGAGATTGAGAGTCTTGCAGCCATCGGTTTCTCAGCCATGATGCACGGCTACATGGCTTTCAACGAGCAGCAGCAGATTCTGGTGCCCTTCCGCACTTGGCGTAACACCAATACGGGCAAGGCTGCTGCCGAGCTCTCTAAGCTCTTCAACTACAACATCCCCCTGCGCTGGAGCATCAGCCACCTCTACCAATGTATCCTTGACAACGAGGAGCACGTGTCAGAAATCAAATTCCTGACCACACTGGCAGGTTATGTGCATTGGCAGGTAACAGGTCAGTTCGTGTTGGGTGTGGGTGATGCATCGGGCATGATTCCCGTTGACCCCGCCACCAAGACCTACGATGCTGAGATGGTGAAGAAGTTCGACCAAATCCTTGTGTCTAAAGGTTTACCCTTTAGATTACTCGACATCCTTCCCAAGAGCCTGAACGCAGGCGAGAGCGCAGGTTTCCTGACTCCTGAAGGTGCCAAGAAACTTGACGTCAGCGGACACCTGAAGGCTGGTATTCCTGTTTGTCCTCCTGAGGGCGACGCAGGCACGGGAATGGTTGCTACCAACGCTGTCAAGCAACGCACAGGAAACGTTTCTGCAGGTACATCTTCTTTTTCGATGATCGTGTTGGAGAAACCGCTGAGCAAGCCCTACGAGATGATCGATATGGTGACCACTCCTGACGGAAGCCTCGTGGCTATGGTTCATTGCAACAACTGTACGAGCGATATCAACGCCTGGGTGGGACTCTTCAAGGAGTATCAGCAGCTGCTGGGCGTACCCGTCGATATGAACGAGCTCTACGGCAAGCTGTTCAACAAGGCATTGGAAGGCGATACCGACTGTGGTGGTCTGATGGCTTACAACTACGTCAGTGGCGAGCCTGTCACAGGTCTGGCTGACGGTCGTCCCCTCTTCGTTCGCTCAGCCAACGACAAGTTCAATCTAGCAAACTTCATGCGCGCCAACCTCTATGGTGCCATTGGTGTGCTGAAGATTGGTAACGACATCCTGTTTAAAGACGAGAAAATCAAGGTTGACCGTATCACTGGTCACGGCGGCTACTTCAAGACTGCCGGCGTAGGTCAGCGTATGCTAGCTGCCGCACTGAACTCACCCATCTCTGTCATGGAGACCGCTGGTGAAGGTGGCGCATGGGGTATCGCTCTGCTGGCTGGCTACCTGATTAACAAGAACGGCAAGAACCTTGCCGACTATCTTGAGGATGTAGTCTTCGCAGGCAATACAGGCGTTTCTATCGCTCCTACAGCCGAGGATGTTGCAGGTTTCGAAAAGTACATTGAGAATTACAAACGCGGACTTGCGATTGAACAATGTGCTGTTAAAAATAAAAAGTAAGTATTGACTATGAAGAAAATACTTTTAACAACAGCTATCGCATTGGTTGCTACCATTTCAGCTTCGGCTCAGAATAGAGTAACAATTCATGCAGACCAAGGCAAGTATAAGATTAACAGGGAGATATACGGACAGTTCTCTGAGCATCTGGGCTCCTGCATCTACGGTGGACTCTGGGTGGGAGAAGACTCCCCTATCCCCAATATCAACGGCTACCGCAAAGATGTCTTCGAGGCGCTGAAAGCCCTGAAGGTTCCCGTGCTGCGCTGGCCAGGCGGCTGCTTTGCCGACGACTACCATTGGATGGACGGTATTGGTCCCAAGAACCAGCGTCCTTCGCTGCGTAACAACAACTGGGGCGGCACCATCGAGGACAACTCCTTCGGCACCCACGAGTTCCTGAACCTCTGCGAGATGCTGGGCTGCGAACCCTACATCAGCGGTAACGTAGGCTCCGGAACGGTCAAGGAAATGGCGCAGTGGGTAGAGTACATGACCAGCGACGGCGACACGCCCATGGCACGCCTGCGCCGCCAGAACGGTCGCGACAAGGCCTGGCACGTCAAGTACTTCGGCATAGGCAACGAGGCCTGGGGCTGCGGCGGCAACATGACACCCGAGTACTACAGCGACGAGTTCCGCAAGTTCAACACCTACCTGCGCGACTACACGGGCAACAAGCTCTACCGCATAGCCTCGGGAGCCAGCGACTACGACTACGACTGGACCAAGGTGCTGATGGACAAGGTGGGCAACCGCATGCAGGGCATCTCCCTGCACTACTACACCTGCTCCGGATGGGAAGGCCCGAAGGGCTCTGCCACCCAGTTCGACAACGACCAGTACTACTGGGCGCTGGGCAAGTGCCTGGAGATTGAGGAGGTCATCAAGAAACACAAGGCCATCATGGACGAGAAAGACCCCGAGGGCAAGATAGGACTGCTCGTCGATGAGTGGGGCACCTGGTGGGACGAGGAGCCGGGCACCATAGCCGGACACCTCTACCAGCAGAACGCCTTGCGCGACGCTTTCGTAGCAGCCCTCTCGCTCAATGTGTTCCACAAATACACGGACCGTGTGAAAATGGCAAACATCGCACAGGTAGTGAATGTGCTGCAGTCTATGATTCTTACCGATCAGGAAGGAACAGGCCACATGGTGCTGACACCGACCTACCATGTATTCAGGATGTACACTCCATTCCAGGAAGCAACCTATCTGCCTGTCGATTACGAAAGCGAAATCATGCAGGTCAGCAAGGCTTACTTCAAGGAAAAGGAAGGTGCTCGCGACGCAGGTTATCGTCCCTGCCCGCTTCTCTCTGTTTCTGCAGCCAAAGCTACTGATGGTAGTATGGCAGTCTCGCTGACCAATGTCAGCCTTGACAAGGACCAGACATTGGAGATTGTCCTTGACGGCTATACCGCCAAGACCGTCAGCGGACAGATTCTTACAGCCAAGAATGTAGCAGATTACAACGACTTTGCAAATCCTGACAAGGTAGCTCCACGTGAGTTTAAGGATGCCAAACTGAAAAAGGGCGTTCTCACCGTGAAGCTACCTGCCAAGAGCATTGTTGTATTAAAAATTCAATAAGAGTGGTTTGCCTCCTTTCGTGAGGCAGACCTCCACGTTAACGGCACCGTCACCCTGCTTGCTGCGGATGATGACCTGAGCACGACCACTGAACGAACGCAGGCTTGCCTGCTGCCAGTCGGTTTCCTGAGGACGCTCAATGTCCTTGAAACCAGGATCACCATTACCCCAGCCCAGCACGATAGCGGGGCCGTTAACTTTTACTGTTATCTCTTCGTTTGCATCAGGCACAAAATGCCCCTTCTTGTCCAACAGCGTCAGGTCGATGACTGCCACATCCTCGCCGTTCCGACGTAATGTGGTTGTGCTGACATCGGCAGTCAGTTGTACAGCCTCGCCTGTTGTTTCCACGATGGTCTTCTTGACCATACGACCGTGACGGTAGCCCTTGGCCACCAATCGTCCAGGCTTATAGACGGTTTTCCAAACCAAGTGACCGTTATGCGGCATAGCCTGTGTGCCCAGCGAACGACCGTCCTGTATCAGCTCTATGCGTTCACAGTTGCTGTAAGCCCACACTTCGATGCTGTCTCCCTCGTGTCCACGCAGGTTCCAATGAGGAAGCAAATGAAGTACAGGTTCCTCCGTCCACCAAGCCTGTAAGTAATAAGCCTCGTCCTTGGGGAATCCGCAGTAGTCTAAGATGCCGAACTGTGACCCTGTGGCAGGCCATACCATTGGGTTAGGCTCACCACGATAGTCAAAGCCTGTCCAGTAGCAGGGGCCGCCAGCCCACGAATTCTCGTCGTAGAACTTCCATCCACGTTCTATCACGTTCTTCTCTCCATTCGTTCGTTCCTCGCCTTGGTAGTTGATGGAGCGCATCCAGCCTTTGATGGAGTCTGTGAAATACACGCCACGCGTACCGCAGCCACTGGTTTCCTCCGTACCAATTACAAACCAGTCGGGATGTGCCCTGTGACGGTTTACCACATCGTTCTGCACAATATAGTTGTAGCCGTGAATATCTGTCATCTTCACAATGCCGTAACCACCGGAATTACCATAAGTGGTCAGGCGGCTGGGGTCCATTCGGTGTGCCTCATATACCATCTTTCGGGCAATGCGTTCGCCCGTCTCACTTCCTTCACAGCCCCACTCTTCGTTACCGATACTCCAGAGCATGACGCAGGGATGGTTGCGGTCGCGTTCTATCATGCGTTGCATCAGATTCAACTGGTGGTCTGCCGTACCAAGCAGTCGGGTCTCGTCAATCATCAGTACGCCTAACGAGTCACAAACGTCAAGCAGGGCTGGCGTAGCGGGATTATGCGAACTGCGAATGGTGTTGAAGCCGTACTTCTTCAGCTGCTGCACACGATAGAGCCACAACCCGTCAGGAATACCAGTTCCAACGCCAGCATGGTCCTGATGCAAGTCGCAGCCCTTCACCATGATAGGCTGGCCGTTGAGCAGAATTCCCTTCTGCACGTCGAAACATAGCGAGCGGATACCCGTCTTTGTCTCGTAGCGGTCTGTCACTTGCCCGTCAGCCAGCACCTCCGTAGTCAGCGTGTATAACGTAGGCTGTTCCAACGACCACAGGCGCGGATCCTTGACGTTCAGCCGCTGTTCTACCGTTACACTTGCCATTGCTGTCAACGGCTGTGCTGTGCTCTCTGCCGTTGCCGCCGTCTGCCCCTTATCGTCTTTCAGCGTCTGACGAATAACGAGCTGACAAGTCTCGGGCTTTTCGTTCCTGACCGTTGTCTCTATCTTTGCTGTGGCATACTGGTGGTTCTCGGAAATATCGAAACTGATAAATGTGCCGAAAGGAACCACGTGCAGCGGCTGAGTCTTTACGAGCCACACATCACGATAGATACCGGCACCCTCGTAGTACCAACCCTCCTCCATCGAAGCGTCAGCGCGTACCGTTAATATATTATCACCTCCATAGTTCAGGTACTCCGTCAGATTATAGACCTGCGTGGCATAGCCGCTGGGCTCACCACCCACATAGTGTCCGTTGATGAACACCTGCGAGTTACGGAATATGCCGTCAAACTGCACGCTGATACGCTTGCCCCAGTCGCTGGCAGGAACAGTCAGATGACGACGATACCAGCCCACACTACTCTCTGGGTACTTCCAGCCCACCTTCTTATATCCGTGACTATGGCTGGCCTCGCCGCTGAAGCCTAAATCCACCACCCAGTCGAAGGGCAGCGTTACCTGTTGCCAGTTCGAATCGTCGAACTTCACGTTAGCAGGTCCTTTATTGTGGTCGAAACCCGTCTTCGTCAGGTAAGTAAAATACTCGGTACCATGCGTGTAGTCACGAGCCATATCCACATGTCCCAAGGCAAATCGCCAACCGTCATTCAGTCGGATGGTCTCTCGCTGTTGAGCCGTGATGGTCAAGGTGCTCAACAATACCAACACAAGAAAAAAAGTTCTTCTATACATATTAATTTTGTTTGTTTTGTTAGTTTCAGGTTACAAATATCGCAAAAAAAACTCAAATACACAAATATTCTGAAAGAAATGGCCTCCGTTTCAAAGAAAATGAGTATATTTGCAGATAAATTTATTGATTAATATAATAAAACTTATTATGAACGACAACAAAGTAATGAATCGCGCAGCGGATAATATTCGTATCCTTGCTGCGGCAATGGTTGAAAAAGCTAAGTCAGGACACCCCGGTGGTGCTATGGGTGGTGCCGATTTCATCAACACGCTTTATAGCGAGTTCCTCGTCTATGACCCCGAAAACCCCGCATGGGAGGGTCGCGACCGCTTCTTCCTCGACCCAGGTCACATGGCTCCGATGCTCTACTCTCAGTTGGCTCTTATCGGTAAGTTCACGCTGGAAGACCTGAAGAACCTGCGTCAGTGGGGTTCTGTAACTCCTGGTCACCCCGAGCGCGAGATTGAGCGTGGCATTGAGAATACTTCTGGTCCCCTCGGACAGGGTCACACCTTTGCTGTTGGTGCTGCCATCGCAGCCAAGTTCCTGAAGGCTCGTCTGGGCAACGTCATGAACCAGACCATCTACGCTTACATCTCTGACGGTGGCGTACAGGAGGAGATTTCTCAGGGTGCAGGCCGTATTGCCGGTAACCTGGGACTGGATAACCTCATCATGTTCTACGACGCTAACGACATTCAGCTCTCTACCCGTACAGAGGTGGTTACCTGCGAGGATACCGCTAAGAAGTACGAGGCTTGGGGCTGGTACGTTCAGAAGATTGACGGTAACGATGTTGACCAGATTCGTGAGGCCATCAAGAAGGCACAGGCAGAGAAGGAGCGTCCTTCGCTGATTATCGGACATTGCATCATGGGTAAGGGTGCCCGCAAGGCTGACGGTTCTTCTTACGAGAGCAACTGCGCTACACACGGAGCTCCTCTTGGCGGCGACAACTTCGTGCAGACCATGAAGAACCTGGGTGCTGATCCCGAAAATCCGTTCCAGATATTCCCCGAGGTACAGGAGCTTTACGCAAAGCGTCGTGAGGAACTGAAGAAGATTGTAGCTGAGCGTTACGCTGAGAAGGCTGAGTGGGCCAAGGGTCATCCCGAGCAGGCCAAGCAGCTGGAGGAGTGGTTCAGCGGCAAGGCT
>CAMVQS010000005.1 GCA_947169685.1 uncultured Prevotella sp.
AGCACATCATCCAGCAAAATATCTATGGTGTAGATATCGAGCGTGGTGCCGTTGACATCGCCCGCCTCCGCTTCTGGCTTTCTCTCATTGTTGATGAGGAAACCCCGCAGGCTTTGCCCAACCTCGACTTCAAGATTATGCAAGGGAACTCACTACTGGAGCAATACAAGGGTGTTGACCTTTCAACGATGACAGAGAAAAAAGCCGATGAATCAGGTATGCTATCCATTTTCGATAGTATGCTTGATGTTTATCGTCTCGACTTGCGTAAGATGCTTGCAAAATACTACATTTGTACAGACCATCATGAGAAGCAATCACTTCGCAAAAAGATTGTTGAAAATGTAAAGAAGCAACTTTCCGAGCAAAGCATCAACGTTGACTTTGGTGACCTCGACCTATCAGGTAATAACCAATTCATGCTTTGGCATACTTGGTTCTATGATGTGTTCTCACAAGGTGGATTTGATATTTTGATAGGCAATCCGCCATACGTTTTTGCCAGAAACAGTGAAGAGAAAGGAATGAGCCAAGAAGACAAGGAGATATATTATAAGAAGTTTGCCTTAGCAAAATATCAAATTAACCTCTATCATCTATTCGTAGAGCAGGGCGTAAATTTGTTGAATAATAAAGGTTCTTTTGCATATATCATTCCAAACAACTGGATGACAATAAATACTAACAAGGACTTTAGAAAATACATCCTAAGCCATTCTAATATTGCTGTTACCAATTTTTACAAACAAGTATTTGAAAATGCAGATGTTGATAGTAGTATTTTGGTGTTTTCAAAAGACCAAAACGACGAGATAATTCGTCTTAATGAAGCTATACAGATTGATAAAATTAAATTAATAAAAGAAGTTTCTAAGCAAGTAATTCTTTCACAAAAAGATTTTATTATAAATATTGAATTATTTAAAGGTGATGATAATTATAATATTATATTGAAGATGGAAGAGCATTCAAAACCTTTAAGTTTTTATGCTCAGGTTAAATGTGGAATTAAAGCCTATCAAGTTGGAAAAGGTCATCCTGCACAAAGTAAAGAAGAAAAAATAAATAGGGTATTCCATTCTAAAACAAAACGGGGAGATGATTATTACAAATATCTAGAAGGTTCTGATGTAAAACGCTATATCCTAACTTGGGAAAACAAGGAGTACATTCGGTATGGAAATCATCTTGCTGAACCACGAAGGAATTGGAATTTGTTTTCATCTGTTAGAATATTAGTAAGACAAATACCATCCAAGCCCCCATACTGCATTAATGCGGTTTTAACACATGATACCTATATCAATGATTTGAATTCTATGAATATTATTGATATGAGATGTGACCCGTATTATATTTTGTCGATATTAAACTCTAGGCCAATCTCTTTCTGGTTTGCCCAGAAATTCGGTAAGCTTCAACGTGGTCTGTTTCCACAATTTAAAATTAATGAACTAGCTTCGTTCCCTATTCCCAATGTAAGTAAAGAAACAATGGAAAAACTATCCAAATTGGCTTCAAAAATATCGGAACAAAAAAGAAAAGAGATTTCTTCTGATACGGCATCTCTTGAATTGGAAATAGATTCCATTGTATCAGAACTATTTGGTTTGAATTCAAACGAAATAAAAAGAATAAACAAATATGAGTAAATCAATTAGGAAAACAAAGTCACCAGCCAAAATACTGGAAGTAAAGATTAATGGTAAGCTAGTAAAAGAAAAAAACTCTACGGAAACCTTTCTTTCTGTATTAAGAATACTTGGCCCTAAAAAAATAGCAGAAATGAAAGATGTAAAAATAGAAGGGCTTCCTTTGGTTGTTTCATCGAAGGATTATAGAATGCAATTAAGTGCTTTGGACAACCATTGGTATGCGTGTACTCACATGCCAACAAAGAGCAAAAAAAACTTACTTGAAAGAATTGCCAAGCTATTAGATGTTAAACTCAAAGTTGAAATGTATTAAAAGTAATTGACATAATTATGAACATATATCATTATACAACACTTGAAGCTTTCATTAGGATATGGCTGTCAGAAGAACTTTTGCTTGGAGAGTACAAAAATATGAACGATTTGTATGAAAGGCAGAAGTTCTGTGGAATAGATATTGGTCCTAATAGCGGTGTCTCTAAAGAGATTAGGAAGCAGATAGGAGATCCTATAGATTTTATCTTCAAACAAATTGCTAAATTTCGACAAATCAGCTTTTGCAATGATTTCAAAGATGGAACAAAAGGGTGTCTTTCGTCTATGATGTGGGGGCAATATGCAAAAAATGAAAAAGGGGTCTGTATAGAATTCGACAAAGAAAAACTTTTAGAAAGGAAGAATGGCTACATACCTGGGGATGTAAACTATGATGTCAACATACCATTTATTACGATTTCCTCATCTTGTTTTGCAAAAGAGCCCGATAAAGAAATAAGAACTGCTATTATTGATAATAAAGATAAAGTGTTTTTTAGTAAGCATAAACACTGGGAATATGAAAACGAATTTCGTATTGTATCAGATTCTAAGTCATCAATATCAATAAAAAAAGCAATTTCTTGTGTCTATGTACAAAATCCGTATAGTACAGATACAAAACTTTTAAAAAAGCTAATAAAGAATAAAGTTCCAATTAGGTATATTGATTTGGTTACTGATGGAGATTATGTTAGTCTCTGCATAAAAAATTTAGAATAAACATAACATATGACCAAACTTGAAAAACTATACAGCATCATAGAGAACTCTCGCGAAGTGGGAGTGAAGTTGAGTAAGGATGTTCTTCAACAAGTGGAGGAACTGGAGGAGGGTATTATCAAGGAAGAGATATTGCCTGCATTGGGCAATGATATTGCACCACGCTTGGAACCTATCAAACGTGATTTGGTGCTCGTAGTGGAGTATCATCCTGGTGAGCCTATCAGCGTAGCTTTAAGCCGTAAGACAAAGATAAGTGAGATTATGGGCGCCAAGACGCTGACACCTCGCAGCAGTACGCCTGTAAAGAGCGAAGAGGAACCAACGGAGGTGAAACCTCATGAGCCCACAAAGCACATAGAGAATACCACGAAGGGTATGCGTATCACTTTCCCTGACGGAACAGTCATCTGGCATCGTCAAGCCATTGACACCTTTATTGATGCTCTGCGAAAGATTGGTTTGGAGCGAATTCCAGAAGTGGGTATCCTGCATGGCAATGGTTTCAATCTTGTCAGCAGAAACAAGCGTCCCACAGTTCCAGGTCGCATTTGGCAACATGAATGTGATGGCTGGTACATCTACTCGAACATCAGCAATGGAACCAAGACAGAAGACCTACATCGAATCTCAGACTACTATCACCTTGGGTTGAAGATAGAAGAAGGCAAGCCTGAATAGAATCCGAAATCGACCGTCTCGTCTATCAGCTCTATGGTCTGACGGAAGAAGAAATCAAAATTGTAGAGCAATCATAAAAAAGTAAGATGAAACAAGTTACATTTGTTTTAGGAAATGGGTATGACCTTGATTTAGGGTTAAGGTCCAGGTATTGTGATTTTGCAAAAAACAAAAATCAAGAATGGATTGATTTTGTAAATATGGAAGGAACAACTATCAAGCAAATCTTTCATGTAGCATTTATTGACTATCTCCAGAAAGCGGCAAAAGAGAAAGAAAACTGGTTTAATGTTGAGGAAGAAATCTACCATTTCGTTCACGAAAAAACTAATCTTAATGATGCTCAAATTGGACTAATAAGGCTCCAATTTGACATCTTGAAAAAATATTTAAGGAAATATCTCCAAAATGAATCCGAGCATTTTAAGCTAAATGAGAATTCTCTAGCCCTTGATTTGTCAAAGCGACTTGTTATGAGCGAGAATTATATATATACTCTATCTTTTAACTATACAGATTGTTATGATCTTTGTAGATTGCCTAAACCAAAAGGAAGGTTCTTGCTTGTTCATGGTGGACTAAATCAAAACATTATAGAACTTGGCTGTAGAGAGATAGAAAACAAAAAGAGAAACCTGCAGTTGGATTTTATGTATAAGCCCCATATTAATCTATTGTCAGAGATATTTCTTCAAAATCTAGAAACGGCTAGTGAAGTGATTTTCTTTGGTCATTCGCTAAACAGAATGGATTATTGCTATTTCAAAGACTACTTTGAAAAGTTGGAAGGAGGAAGAAAAGAGGATAAGCATTTGACTATTATTTGTAAGAATCTTGTTTCTGAGAACCAAATAAAAAAAGAACTGGCTTATAACGGAAGTCTTTCAAAAATAGAAAAGAACATTGATCTACAATTTATATATACAGATGATAGGAAAGAAGACAATCCCCAATATCACCAGTTGTGTGAACGTTTGAATGCTTATTAATTGCATTGGTGAAGAATGCGATAGAAATTAAAAGAAATGACCCTTCTGCCGACACCTCCGCCTTAGAATCCGAGATCGACCGCCTCGTCTATCAGCTCTATGGACTGACGGACGAGGAAATCGCAATAATAGAGAAAAAGTAAACGGACTTTTAATCGTTCGGTTTGGAAATTGCAAAAAGATTCTCTATCTTTGCAGAAAAAAATAATTATGGGAAAGGAAATACTATACAATCTCCTTGAGGAGAAAATCAAGCAAAACCTGCCAAGCAGTCTAGAGCAGAAATTGCTTTCGTATCAAGATAACCGTAATAAGTGGTTATATTATGGTGTGCTCATCAATCAAGAGCAGAGTGAGTTGATAGTTTTAGACCTAAAAGCATGCCAAGGATGCTATTCTCTACACGATTTTGCATCCAGTGATAAGCACCGCAAAGCATTAATTGAGTACCAGAATGAACAATTCAAGTATTTCCGCTCAATGTGCTGTGATGCATTGGATATCTGTAATGAGTTGTTTTCAAAGTTTTAATCGTAGGAGCAGTCACACCAATAGCAAGAGAAGAATATGCAAGAAATATTTAGTTTTAATAAGAATAGGTGGTTAATAATTATAGTCGTAACTCTCCCATTTATTATAGGTTTTTTAGTCATATTGCCTAAATGGCCATATTGGAATTTTGCTGGTAATGCTGACACATGGCTCATTTTTTGGGGAACATATACTGGCTCACTTGGTTCTTTAGTAATGGCAATTATCGCATTTGAAACATTAAAGTTAACTAAAAGCCAAAATAGCCCTTGTGTGTATCCTTCTATTGAATTGGTAGTCCAAAAACAATATGATTCACAAGCCAATCATGAAGAGGGTGAATGGTATAATGAAATTTGTTACTGTTTGCGTGTTAAGAATTATGGAGTAGGAACCGCCACCAATATACGCTTAAAAACGGACTGCTCTGATCCTGAATTATTAAATAATGAATTGGTTGCTAAGAACATTAATTGGTTGAATAATTTAAACTTTTCTTTAGGACATAATGAAGAAAAATTATTCTATTTATATCCAGCAGAAGTAACTCGTTCTATACGAAGGAAAGAGAAAGAACGCCACGAAAATTGTTTTGACTCGTATATAGATAGTTTTAAAAAAAGTGATGTTATAATTAGTATTTCGTATTCAGAAATAGGCAATAATAAACCTATCATTTTTAAGATTCCAATTTCAGGTGTTATTACCGCTCAGACTACGTTAATACAAGTCCTAGATGCTATAAATAGGAGTATTAAAGAACTTAATGAAGAAAAAGGAATACAGCATTATAAAGAACTCCTAAAAAAGAATCGTGTAAAGTGAAAATCATATGTTGCAATACCCTTCTATATCTATTACTACATTCCATGATGTGGAAATATTAGTAAGATATTTCGAATGCAATCGTGGCTCTTATGATAATGTTGTTGAGAGTTGGATAAGAGATAATATCGGAGAAGATAAAGAGATTCTTTCTCGTAGATGCTAAGTCTTTTTAAAGGAGTCGGCTTGCAGCGATTGCAAGCCGACTCCTTTCTACGTGGATTTTACTCTTCGCGGTCGTCGATGTTGTCGCCCTCGGTGGGCTTCAGCTCGTCGAAGTCGGTCATGCCGGCAGCAACAAGCAGGTTGTACCACTGCAGCAGCTTCTTGATGTCGCTGTTGTGCACGCGGTCGCGGTCCCATTCGGGCAGCACCTTGGTAAAGTAGTCTTGCAGTTCTTTACCACTGGCCTTACGGTAGTCGATACTGGTGGCTTTGCCGCCCTCCAGTCCCTTGATGGCATTCAGCACTTTATAGAGTGCGATGTCTTCTGTTTCTGTGAACATGGCGATGTCGCCCAGTGACGTGATGCGGTCTGTTGCAAAGGCCGGCATACGACGGTGGGTATCGTCAAGTGCCTCTACGATGAGGCTGTTTTTGGCTCGTGAAACGAGTTTGTAGAGTCCCGGCTTGCCCGAGATAGCTAAAATAGTCTGTGACATAATTCTTAATTCTTATTGTTTAATTTCATAAGTATTTCATCTATTTGCTCGTCTATGTCGGCTATGCCGTCATTGACAACTTCAAAGTCGGCACGCCTGCGAATCTCCTCCTGTGGCCACTGGCGCTGCATCCATTCGAGCACCTTCTCACGGGTGATACCGTCACGCTGCATGACACGCTGTATGCGAATTTCCTGTGGTGCCGTTACCACGATGACTGTATCTACGAGTTGACTGATTCCCGACTCGTACAAGATAGCACTTTCCATCCATTGCATACCACTCTCCTCGAAGTCACGGAATACGGCAGGATGTACAATAGCATCAATTGCTTTCGCATTCTCTTCGCTTTGCAGCAGGAACTTCGCCATTGCTGCCTTGTTGAGCGGACTGCCGATAAGTTGTGTCAGTTGCTGCTGTATCTCGGATGACGTCCTTATCAGTCGCTTGGCTGCTGCGTCGCAGTCATATACCTTAAAACCTCTGGCTTCCAGGCGTTTGCACACATAGCTCTTTCCGCTTCCTATACCTCCTGTGATACCGGTCTTCATTGGCCTTCTTCAATGAGATAGTCAACCTGCTTCACTTCCAGTTTGGCACGACTGATACCATGTGGTACAGTCTTCAGGTATATGTTACACTTGTCTGTAGGCTTGGCCTTGATTTCATCGTAGTCGGCAATGACCAGAAACTGCTCAGGTCGCAGATTACGGAACTGACTGACACCCGTGACGAAACTCACCTTCACCTTGGTTGGGAATGTACGCAACACCTTACCTTCAGGAACATTGACGGTAACGATGGGCACATCATCCATACTCACCTCTGTCAGCACGTCCGTATAGAATCCCACCTTGATTTGCTCCGGCACGCACTTCACGCCTTTCATCTTTGCCATGTGGCAATCGACAATAAGCGTGTCACGGAAGTTGGCATAGTTCAAGGCTTCTGTATAAACAACCTTGATGCTGTCAAGCCGCTCTTCCGGGGCATACACATCGACGCTGTCAGGCCAGTATTGAACTTGGGAAATGAAATAAAGATGTTCTGGAATGACACGTCCGCTCCATCTGACAGGCACGCGCTTGTGGACTCCGTCATTATAGAAGAATTCCAGTTTCTCAGGTTTGATGGAGGTAATCTTCGACGTCATGTTCGGAATCTGTGCATGAATGAGCTTTTGCAGCTCAGCGGCAGAAATGAAGCCATAGCCTTCGCCACGATTATAGTTTTTGAAAACAGCATTAATCGTACTCAACCTGTTTCCATAGAGATAGGAGAAAAACATCCATCCCCTGTCACGTACGGTAACACGTATAGTATCCACCTCGTCCGACGTCAGAACTGCATTCTTTGGAACTTGGGTAATGCGCACAGGTATCTTCAGTTCTTTCTCGTAGGTCTCGTTGAGTGTGGTCATCATCCAGAAAATACCCGAGAGTGCGAGGAAGAACAAGAATGTCAGGAACTGCTTGTTGATATTACTGAACAAGAAGTCCCTGACAAAGCGGAAGATGTTGATGCCGCCCACGTTTTATCTTTTATTTAGCAGGAGTGCTGGCGTCATCCTTGAACACGTAGTTCTTGTTGACGCGGATAGTGATACCCTTGGCAATCTCCACTTCGACAATATTATTGGCCAGGTCAATCTTCTTGACGGTACCATAGATTCCTCCGCTTGTGAAGACGTTTGTACCTTCTGTCAGCGAGTTCTGGAACTTGCGGATTTCCTTCTGCTTCTGCTGTTGCGGACGAATCATGAAGAAATAGAAGATGGCAAAGATAGCCACCATCATAATGAGCATTTGTGTATTCGGACTCATAATCTTTTTTACGTTTAATTACTGATTAATTTTATTTATTGTTAATTGTTTTCACTATCCTGTGAGTAGCAATAAGGTGACGGGCTATGGCGTCGAGCATGCCGTTGATGTAGCCTCCACTGCGTGGGGTGGAGTAGAGCTTGGCAATATCCACATACTCGTTGATGGTCACACTGATGGGAATCGAAGGGAAGGTCATCATCTCAGCGATGGCAATCTGCATGATAACAACATCCATATAAGCCAGTCGTGAGAAGTCCCAGTTATGCGAAGCTTCACTCATAAAGCCCTGATACTCGTCAGCATTCAGAATGGTAGCCCTGAACAGTTTACGGGCAAACTCCTTATCCTCCTCGCTGTCATATTCAGGCAGCAACTCCTGACTCGATTTGTTCATCTCGTCAAAGCGCTTGATGGTCTTCAGCACAAACGTATCGACAATCTCCTTGTCGTCGTTCCAGTACAGGCTTTGTTCCTCCAGCACCCCGTCCAAGGCCTCATTGTCCTGAATAAAGGTACGGTAAATCTTACGCCACAACTCACGATCGGCCGCGTACGAGTCTTCTTCACTCGCCATGTACTCCTTGTAAATGGTGCTTTCTACAATCTGGTTGTACAGGGTATGAACAAACTCGGCGTTGTCATCCCAGTTTTTTTTCTGTACTTCCAGAAAGTTGTTAAGCATCTGGTTTTCCTCTAACTGCAAGGCAAAGCGGTTAAAGGCAAACTTGCCTGAAGGTTCTTCTGTCCCCTCACGACGAGCCTTCGACTGGGCCACCTCCAGATACTTGCGAGCTTCCTTGGTGACAGCCACCATCAGCACCAGCAGGTAGTTGTAGAGGTCATAAGCTTTCGACAGGCTGAAAAAGAGCTCCTTTTCAGCCGAATCAATGTTCTTGCTTCCGTTTTGATAGTACGCGTAGGTTAACTGAACTATCTTAATCCTAATAATTTCGCGGTTAATCATAATCCTTCAAATAGCTATTTGATACTCTTATCAAGTGCAAAAATACGAACAATTCCCCAATTATGCAAGAAAAACAACATTTTTTTGAAAAAAAACGCAAATCGTAAATGGTTATTCGTAAATTATTATTACCTTTGCACCCGCTTTTTAGGCACCGTGTGATGGTGAATTAAGCAAAAACGTAGTATTAACAACTTAATTTAGAGTAACACAATTTAATTATGAGAGAAATCGCATTGAACGGTCAGAAGCGCGCCGAGAGTGGCAAGAAGGCCAGCAAGCTGCTTCGCAAAGAGGGTCTCGTACCCTGCAACCTGTATGGAGAGAAAAAGGGTGAGAATGGTCTGCCCGAGGCATTGGCATTCGCTATTCCTATGTCAGAGATTCGCAAGGCTATCTACACTCCCCACGTATATGTAGTTAATCTGAACATTGACGGTACAACTCACGTGGCTATCATCAAGGAGCTGCAGTTCCATCCTACGACAGATGCTCTGCTGCACGCAGACTTCTACGAGGTAACCGAGAACAAGCCCATCACTGTTGGTATTCCCGTGAAGCTGAACGGTCTGGCACAGGGTGTTCGCGATGGTGGTCGCATCAACCTGTCAATCCGCAAGATCAACGTTACTGCTCCCTACAAGCAGATTCCTGAGGTGCTCGATATCGACGTTACCAACCTGCAGCTCGGCAAGAGCATCAAGGTCGGTGAACTGAGCTTCGAGGGACTGGAGATTGCAACTTCACCCGAGGTTGTTGTATGCTCAGTGAAGGCTACACGTGCTTCTCGTTCTGCTGCTGCAACAGAAGAGGCTGCTGAGTAATTCAGAAAAGCATGGACAAGTACTTAATTGTCGGTTTGGGCAATGTCGGCGCAGAGTACGACATGACCCGCCACAATACAGGATTCATGGTATTGGACGCTTTCGCGAAGGCGTCCAATATTGTTTTTGACGACCGTCGTTATGGCTTTGTTGCCGAAACGTCGTTGAAAGGCCGGAAAGTATTCCTGCTCAAGCCCTCCACCTTCATGAACCTCAGCGGCAATGCCGTACGCTACTGGCTCAACAAGGAGAGCATCGACCAGGAGCGTCTGCTTGTCATCAGCGACGACGTAGCCCTGCCGTTAGGCCAGTTCCGTCTGAAAGCCAGTGGCAGCAACGGCGGACATAACGGTTTAGGACATATCCAGCAGCTCATTGGCCAGCAGTATGCCCGTCTGCGTATGGGCATCGGCAACGACTTCCCTCAGGGCATGCAGGTTGACTGGGTGCTGGGTCGCTACAGCGACGAACAGCTGCAGCAGTTGCAGCCAGCCATCGAACTGGGTGTCGAAATCATCAAGAGTTTTGTGCTGGCAGGCATCGACGTCACGATGAATCAGTATAATAAATTAGGAAAGGGAACAAAAACATGTCAGGAGAAGAAGCCCGAATAGACAAGTGGCTATGGGCTGCGCGCATCTTCAAGACACGCAGCATTGCTGCCGACGCCATCAAGAACGGACGTGTCACCATCAATGGCGTGAACGTCAAACCCTCGCGTATGGTCAAAGCTGGCGAGGTGGTCAGCGTGCGAAAGCCGCCCGTCACCTATTCGTTCAAAATCCTGAAGACCATCGAGCAGCGTGTGGGAGCCAAGCTCATACCTGAGATTTACGAGAACGTAACAACGCCTGAGCAGTACGAACTGCTGGAGATGAACCGCATCAGCGGCTTCGTCAACCGTGCCCGAGGAACAGGCCGCCCCACCAAGAAGGAGCGTCGTGCACTCGATGAGTTCATCGGTCCTGCTTTTGACGATTTCGACGATTTTGACTTTGACGAATGATTCTGGATTTCATATATATTATCGTAGGTGTGACGTTGGTGCTGTTAGGCGCTGACCGTCTGACCGATGGTGCCAGTGCACTGGCACGTCGCTTCGGTGTACCTGAAATGGTGATTGGCCTCACCATCGTGGCCTGTGGCACATCCATGCCAGAGTTCTTTGTCAGTTTGATGTCTGCTTTGAACGGAACGTCAGACATGGCTGTGGGCAATGTGCTGGGTTCCAACATCATGAACACCATGCTCATCGTGGGCTGTGCAGCTATGGTGGCCCCGATGGTCATCAGCCCTTCCACCGTCCGCAAGGATATTCCTTTCGCGATAGGTGCATCGGTGTTGCTGCTTCTGCTCTGTATCGATTCCGCCATCAGCCGCCTCGATGGTATCATCCTGTTGGTGGGCTTCGCTTTATTCATGGCCTACACCTTGTGGCAGGCAAAGGGAAACAAGACAGAAGACGCAGGTTCTGTAAAGCAGCAGAACCCTTGGCTTTCAGTAGCTTATATTGTGTTAGGACTGGCAGGTCTTGTCTTTGGCAGTAACCTCTTTGTTGATTCCGCTTCAAACGTGGCGACAGCTCTGGGTGTCAGCCAGAGCGTCATCGGCCTCACCATCGTGGCTGGCGGTACCTCACTACCAGAACTGGCCACAAGCGTCGTAGCAGCCCGTAAGGGACAGTCGGCCATCGCCATTGGCAATGTCATCGGATCCAACGTCTTCAACATCCTGCTCATCCTGGGTGCTACAGCCGCCATCACCCCACTACAGCTCGAAGGCATCACGTTGGTCGATATGGGCGTCATGCTGGGTTCTATTTTCCTCGTATGGCTGTTCTCCTTCACCCGTTACACGGTTGAGCGCTGGGAGGGTTCCGTCCTCCTCGTCGGCTATCTGGCTTACCTCGGCTGGTTGCTCTATCACTAAAAAATCGTAATTCGTAAATCGTAATTCGTAAATTATTATTACCTTTGCACCCAATATTCTAAATGTCATTAAGCAATGAATGAGAAATATTATCAGACATTGAAGTCTGCAGAAACGGAGGACTGGCTCGACTTGCACGTAATCCGTCCCTTCTGCTACTATTGTGCAGTATTCTTTGCCAAGTTCGACATCCACCCCAACACGGTGACTATCTGGTCCATGATCATAGGCGCTGCCAGCGCTTTCTTCTTTGCGCAGGGAAGCTTCCATTATGGCGACAACTTTAGTGGCAGTCCTACGTGGGGAGTCATCTATAACGTGATTGCCATCATCCTGCTCATGTGGGCTGACGTGCTTGATTGCACCGACGGCCAGCTGGCACGCATGACGGGCAAGAAGAGCCGCATGGGACGCATCCTCGACGGTGTGGCAGGCTTTGCCTGGTTCCTCCCCATCTATGTGCTGCTGGTCTATCGCTTCTATCTGCATCACGACCTGGAGTTCGACCTGTTGGGAATAGACAAAAACGAGCAGAACGTGCTTATCGCCACAGCCGTAGTCTTCGTGCTCGGACTCATCTCCGGCATCGCAGGACTGGCAGGCCAACAGCGCCTGGCCGACTATTACATTCAGGTGCATCTGTTCTTCCTGAAGGGTGAGAAGGGAAGCGAACTTGACAACTCCGCCCGCCAGCAGGAGATTTATGACCAGATGACCAAAGACACCCCTTGGGTGGAGCGTCTGTTCCAGAAGTCATACATCGGTTACACACAGAAGCAGGAGAAAGCAACGCCGCAGTTCCAGCGTCTCATGAGGAAGCTGCGCGAGAAATATGGCAGCATCGACAATGTGCCCCAGTCCGTCCGTGACGAGTTCCGCGCCAAGTCGCTGCCCGTCATCAAGTGGAACGGCCTGCTCACCTTCAACTTCCGTGAGTTCTGGCTCTTCCTGTTCTGCCTGCTCGACGTGCCTGCGGCCCTTTTCGTGTGGGAAATCGTCGGCATGGGGCTGCTCTATCTCTATGTTAACCACCGCCACGAAAGCTTCTGCAAGCAGATGGCAGACAAACTCTAAGACAATATGAAGTGGACAAAGCAGAGGCTGAATAACCTGTTCTTCGTGATTGGCGTGGCTGCCGTTATCGTCATGATTCTGACGTTCGACGTGAGCTTTGCCGAACTATGGGAACAGCTCACCAAGGCCGGTTATTGGCTCATTCCCATCATCGGCATCTGGGTGTTTGTCTATGGGCTGAATGCTTTGGCCTGGGAACGGATCATTAGGAGCAACACCGACGAGAACGACCATTACGTAGGTTTCTGGCGTATCTTCCGTCTCACCATCACAGGCTATGCACTCAACTATGCCACTCCCGTAGGTGGACTTGGAGGTGAGCCTTACCGCATCCTGGAACTGTCGAAGGACGTCAGCAAGGAACATGCCACGTCGTCCGTTATCCTCTATGCCATGATGCATTTCTTCGCCCACTTCTGGCTGTGGTTCAGCTCCATCTTCCTCTATCTGGCACTCGCCGTCATCGACTATGTTCCCATGACACCGGCCATCGGCATCTGCCTGGCAGCAGCTATTGTCTTCTGCCTGCTTGCCTTCTACATTTTTTCCAGAGGTTACAAGAACGGCCTGGTGGTGAAAGTCATCAAGTGGCTGGGAAAGATTCCTGGCCTGAAAGGCTGGAGCGCACGTTTCCTGGAGCGCCACACGGAGACCTTGCAGCACATCGATGCCCAGATAGCTGCCCTCCATAAGCAGGACAAGCGTGCTTTCTACAGCAGCCTGTTCCTGGAGTATGGCTCACGCATCGTGCAGAGCCTGGAGGTGCTCTTCATGCTCCTGCTCTTCGGCGTTGACTGTGGCGGCGGTTTCTCAGGATTGTTCCTGACGTTCCTCTATTCCGTCCTGATACTCTCCTTCACCACCCTGTTTGCCAATCTCATCGGCTTCCTGCCCATGCAGCTCGGCGTACAGGAAGGCGGCTTTATGCTCTCCATCGCCATCATCGGCATGTCCACCAAGCTGGGAGCCAATTACGACTCCGCTGCCCTGGGCTTTTTCGTGAGCATCATCTGCCGCGTACGCGAAATACTTTGGATATTAATAGGTCTAATCTTGATGAAGACGGACCGACATGAACAAACAATATGATGACCGAAGACAAGTTCTTAGCACTCCAAAAGCAGCATGCCGCGTCTATCGCAGAGATGCGTCAGTCGGCCTATGACCTGCATGCAAGCGTAAATCAGACCTATGCCGGCACCCACCCCTATGGCTATCATCTTGACATGGTGGTACAGGCCGTCCGCGACTTCGGTCATCTGGTGTGTGCCTCCGAACACGATGTGCTCCCCCTCTTCTTCGGAGCATATTATCATGACAGCATGGAAGATGCTCGTCTCACATATAATGACGTGACGAAGATTGCACGTCAGTTTATGGACGAAAAGCAGTCGGTTATGGCAGCAGAGATTGTCTATGCGCTGACCAACGACAAAGGCCGTACCCGTGCAGAACGAGCAGGAGAAAAATATTATCGCGGTATCAGGGAGACGCCCTACGCGCCCTTCGTGAAACTTTGTGACCGCTATGCCAACATCTTCTATTCCTGCATCGGCAACGATGCACTCAACAACCGCATGCGTCACGTCTATCAAGAAGAGCTGCCCCACTTCCTCGAGGCCATCACCCCCCACAGCACCGACCTCCGTTTCAGAGTCCCCATGGAATTAGTAGAGCATCTGAAAGCCTGCCTGTCTGCCGAATTGTCTTACCCAGAAAAACGTTGAATAAAAAAAACGTTTTTCTGGGTAAGACATTATTATCCTATTGTGACGGTGTATTTCGACATGAACGAGGCGCCTGGCAGTAGGTGATTCATGAGGGGTTTGTCCTTGAACTCACCATTGTAGCCGCGAGGGTCTCCAATGCCATACCACGGTTCTATGCACACGAAGGGTGCATGCTTGTCGTAGGGACTCCAGAAAGCGCAGACAGGTGTCTTGTAGTCAACGGTCACAGCAGGCTCTCCGTCAGTATCCAGCAGCATGGCACGATGCGTCTGACTCTTGTGAATCTTCACGCTGTCGTTACGCCAGAACTCGTTGTTCAGCTCCAGTATGCCCATGTCAGCCTCGAGTGGAATCTCCACCATATCGTGACTGCCGTCTGCATAGCTCTTCAGCACGTCCATCGGCTCTTCATTATCGACTTTAATGAGTCCCTCCGTCTTACCACCAGGCATATTGAATGCAGGGTGTCCGCCAATCTGGAAATGGAGTTCCTTCGTGTCCGTGTTCTCCACGTGCCAGATGACATGTAGCTTGTTACCCTCGATTCTGTAGGTAACAGCGAGGTTGAAGCAGAAGGGATAGTTCTTGAGCGTCTCTTCTGACTCGTGCAGAGCCATTGTCACCTTGTCGTCCGACTGACTGATGAGTGTAAACTCCATGTCGCGTGCAAAACCGTGACGTGGCAGGTGATACTCCTTGCCCTCCACACGGTACGTGTCGTTCTCAACGCTGCATACCAGCGGGAACAGGATGGGGCTGCGACGCGGCCAGAAGTTGGGATCGCCCTGCCACAGGTATTCTCTGCCCGCTGCGTCTTTAATACTCTGGAGCTCTGCTCCCATTTCTGTCACTACAATACTGATTTGTTCGTTCTTTAGTTCTACCATATTTGTTGTTTTTTATAGTTTTGCTATCCACTCCGCGATGTCCTTCAGCACCTCCTCTGAGAAGGTCTCCTCAATCTGTCCGTATTCGCCGGGCATGCCCGTCGTGCAATGCTGGAACAGGTGGTTCATGTTGTCATAGGCCTTGAGGCAGTTCTTCTTGTTCTTAGGCAACAGTCGGCGCAGGGCACCGAGGTTCATCTCGGCATCCACCTGTACGTCCTTCTTGCCGTTGACCGCCAGGACGGGACACTTTGTGTTGCGGATGTTGTCCGAGGGGTCGTAGCTCATGAAGTAGTTGAGCCATGCGTTGTGCTGGGCAGCAATGGTCTCGCGTACCTTCTCCATTGTCAGTTCCTGTCCGGCCGGGTTGCCCAACTGCATCTGCTTCAGCAGAATGGAGTCACCGCAGACACCAGGTCCTGCCAAACTGACAATGAAATCGACCTTCTTTTGTGCACCCAGCATGAAAGCGATGAGTCCGCCCTCGCTATGGCCAATGACTCCCACCTTCTTGAACCGCTTATCTTTACGTAGGAAATCAATGCCGGCAGCAGCATCACGGGCAAAGTCCTCACTGGTGGCATTGGCCACGTCACCACCCACAGACTGCCCCGTGGCACGGTCGTCATAGCGGAGGGTAGCAATGCCGTGACGTGCCAGATAATCGGCTATGACAGCAAAGGGCCTGTGGCCCATCAGCTCCTCGTCGCGGTTCTGCTGTCCGCTGCCAGAAACCATGATAAGCACGGTCTTGGCACCTGCAGGCACAGAGAGCGTTCCTGCCAGCGTGGCGCTGTCCGCTTCGTTGCGGAACGTCACCTCCTCGGTCGGATAAGGCAATGGAGCTGTAACGGCCTGCGGACGGCGACGCTCCAACGTCCCCGCCTTCAGGTTCAGGGGCAGCGAGAAGCCTGCCTGCTTGAACGTGCCCTGCAGCTCGTCACCCACCAGTCGTCCCTGATAGGAGGCTCGCAGCATCGCAACACTGACGGCTACGGAGTCTTTCGAGAGAAAGTCAACCTTGGCCGGAATCTTCTGGTCTGTCTGGTCAGGACTCTCCATCGTAGCAGTTCCATCGTCGGCTATATTCAGTACAATGGTCAGTTTAGTCAGTCCTGCGTTCAGTTTTCCTACGAAGGAACCATTTAGGCTCTGCGCGTTGATTGTCGATGCCGTCAGCAATGCTACGGCACCCAACATGAACTGTTTGATGTTCTTATTCATTATTGTATGATTGACATTCTCGCAAAGGTAAATAGTTTATTCCTTTCTGCAATATGTCACCAAGAAACATTAACAACGATTAACATTGCGAACAAAGAAATCGCTTTCTATTCGACATCAAATAAGAAAAAACTCAAGATTCTCTTGGTTATTTGCATACTTATTTGTACCTTTGACCCCAACATGAAGAAAGAAGAAATTGATGGAAAGCGGATTGCTGTACTGTTGTCGGGTGGCGTTGACTCGGCAGTCGTGGTACACCAGCTGGTAGAGCTGGGACTGAAGCCAGACTGCTTCTACATCAAGATTGGCCCAGAGGAAGAGGAGGAATGGGACTGCTCCAGCGAAGAGGATATGGAGATGGCGACAGCCGTTGCCCATAAATATGGTTGCCGACTGGAGGTCGTCGATTGCCACCGAGAGTACTGGGACCAAGTGACGCGCTACACCATGGAGAAGGTACGTGCTGGACTGACGCCCAATCCTGACGTGATGTGCAACCGCCTCATCAAGTTCGGAGCCTTCAACGAAAAGCAAGGCAAGGACTACGACCTCATTGCCACCGGCCACTACGCTACAACAGAGGAAGAGAACATTGAGGAATTTGTAAATTGTAAATTGTCAAATCGTAAATTGAAATGGCTTTGCACCAGCCCTGACCCTGTAAAGGACCAGACGGACTTTCTGGCACAGATATACGATTGGCAACTCAAGAAAGCCCTATTCCCCATCGGACACATGATGAAGGACGAGGTGCGCCAGATAGCCGAGCGCGAACATCTGATCAACGCCAAGCGCAAGGACTCGCAGGGCATCTGCTTCCTGGGAAAAATCAACTACAACGACTACCTGCGCCGCTATCTGGGCGAGCAGCCTGGCGACGTAGTGGAGTTGGAGACTGGGAGAAAAATCGGGCAACATAAGGGGCTGTGGTTCCATACCATCGGCCAGCGCCATGGGCTGGGTTTCGGCGGCGGTCCGTGGTTTGCCGTCAAGAAGGAAATGGCGGAGAACGTGCTCTACGTGAGCCACGGCTACGACCCTAAGACAGCCTACAAACAGACATTCAAGGTGCACGACCTGCACTGGCTGACAGCAGCGCCCGACAGCGAGGCCATCTGCTTCAAGATACGCCACACGCCAGAATTCCACAGTGGTAGGCTGGTAAAGGATGACGGTTGGCGGGTGGAGAGCGACAAGCCCATACACGGCGTAGCACCAGGACAGTTCTGTGTCATCTACGACAAGGACCATCATCGCTGTTACGGCTCTGCCGAAATCACCATATAAAAGATATTGACGAAACTGAAAGCCTATGACAGACATTCTCCCGTTTGCAAGTCTTGTACTTAACGCCTCACTTCCATCGTTTACCACGATGCTTTGGACAGCCCTCATCATCGTCTTGGTAAGCACATTGGCGTTGGCGCTCTATGACCGTCTGTATCGTAAGATGGAAAAGCGCGAAATGGGGTTTGTACATGCTGCCAACAACCGACTGTCGCTGATTCTGAAGGTTGACAACACCCGAGTATGGACCTACGACGTAGCCACGCGCAGATATCAGCGAATGAACGAGGATGGTGCATTCGACAGCACAGAATTCACACCTATTGACTTCTCACGATTCTTCGACCGTGACGACTTCGAGGAGCTGCGCAACGAGATATTTGCCATCCGCGACGGAAAGAAAGAAAGCGTAACGCTACAGATGCGAGGCCCAACGACAGCTGCCGGCATCAAACAGCAACGCTTCGAGGTGAAGGTTTCCGTACAGCATCGTGACGAGGACGGCAATCCTACCACCATCATTGGCTCACAACGTGACATTACCGACGAGAAACAGCAACGGGAACGAGAACGCGAGGAGCTCATCAACTACCAGACGGTATTCAACTCGTCGCTCGTGGACATGGCCTACTACGACGAAGACGGCATACTGACAGACATCAACGAGCGGTCGGCAGCCTCGTTCCGCATCAAGGACAAGCAGGCACTCATTGACTCAGGCCAGCACATCAGCGAGATGACCGGCTTCGTCGATATTAACTTCAATACGGTTAACACCATCCACTGCACAACCATGATGGACATGGAGCAGTTGGAAGAAGAGGGTCGTAAGGGCGAGGGCGTAGAACTGGAAGGCAAGATGTACTATGAGACGATGCTCTACCCCGTCCGCGACGAGCAGGGCGAATTGCTGGGCATGTTCATGGAGGGACGTGACATCACGGAGATGGTGGAGACGTTCAGGCTACAGGAACAGTCGATGAAGGAGCTAATGGAGACCACCATGCAGGTAAAAGACTACATCGAAAACATCAACTTAGCTCTGCAAATGGCCGAATGCCGCATCATGAACTACCTGCCGGATTCCCACACGCTACAGATAACCAGCGACCTGAACAAACCCCAGCACAACCTGTCGCAGATACGTGCAATAGACTGCATTGACGAGTCGCAGCGAAAGACTGCACGTCGGCTGCTACACCAAATGGATCACCGTCGTCTGAAGAACGTGGATGCTCGCCTGAAAACCATTTTCCAAGAACAAGACGGACAGAACACATGGCTCTACTTCAACGGTATTCCCATGCATGACGAGGGAGGACATATCACCCACTACTTCGGACTGAGCCGTAATGACACCAAGCTTGTACAAACGGAAATGAAATTAAGGAGCGAGACGCTAAAGGCACTGGAGGCCGAGAAGCTGAAAAATACGTTCCTGCTCAACATGAGCTACGAGATACGCACGCCCCTGACTTCCGTACTGGGTTTTGCAGAGCTGTTTGAAAAGCAGCATGATGAAAAGGACGAGCAAGTCTTTGTGAACGAAATTAAGATGAACTCCAACACCTTGTTAGCGCTGGTCAACGACATTCTCTACCTCTCACGCATTGATGCCCACATGATTGAACCGAAGGTGGCGCCCGCAGATTTCGCGTCTTCGTTTGTTGCCCACTGTCACATAGGCTGGAGCAGCAACACCAAGCCAGAGATTAAGACCATCGTGGAGAATCCTTATGAGCACCTGGAAGTTATCATAGATGAAGAGTTGCTGGGCAAGGTCATCGAAATGCTGACAGGCAATGCCATCTACTACACCAACGAAGGTATGGTACGTGCCAAGTACGAGTACCGCCTGGGCGCACTTAACATCACCATTGAGGACACGGGCATTGGCATCGCCCCTGATGTGTTACCTCACATCTTTGAACGCTTCAACCGCGATCAGAATGAGAAACAATGTGGCACAGGGCTCGTACTGCCCATTATCAAAGGACTGGTGGAGCTGATGGGTGGTACCATCGATTTCATGTCGGAGTTGGGCAAAGGCACTACCGTGTGGGTCAGCATACCTTGTGAACTTGTCAAAAAGTAAAAAAGGAGGACAGCAGTTATGGATACAACGACTTATTCAAGCACAATGCTTTTCAGTTCCTTGGTGATGATCATATTCTTCATCATCATTGTCGTTGTGGCTGTATATTACATTGCAAAAAAACGTGTCGCAAAGGTGACGGCACAAGCAATGAAAGCCCACGACACCATGCAGCAGGCCCTCACCCTGAACGACCGCCGCATCGTGGCGCTGGACCTCAGTAGCGACACGTTCTATAACGTATATGGCCACCAACTGCCAGCCGACGGATTGCCTCTCAGTATGGCCACGTCGATGGTACATCCTGATGATCTGGAAAACTTTGCCGCCTTCATTGAGAGACTACGCAAGGGCGAGAAGCAGGAAGACACACTCAGATACCGGTTCAACGTTAACTACCAAGACGGTGAGCCCATTTGGAACCTTGTGTGCAACCACGCCATTATTGAGCACAACAGCGAGGGACAACCCTCGCACATCATCTTTACTATGGCGAACGAAACGGAAGAAAAACACACGCGGCAGCTGGAAGACGCGATGGCCGACAAATACCGTCTGATATTCGAGGATTCCATCATCGGCATCTCGTTCTACAATGCCGACGGCTACCTCATCGACTGTAACAAGATGATGCGTGACATATGCCAGTTCGAGAGCCGTTACGACCCGCTGTATTACGAGAGCTGTATTTTCGACTTTGCCCAGTTCAACATCAACCGCAACCACGTGGAAGAGTCGTGGCTCTGCATCAATCTGGAGATGACGAAACGCCAGCTGAACAAATACCTCGAAGTGCGCGTACACCCCATCAATGACAACAAGGGCAAGCTGAAGTATATTGCGATGGCTGTGCGTGACGTCACAGAAGAGCGTAACCTCTACCTGCAAAGCAGACTCAACAACAAACAGATACAAAAGGCCAACGACGAGATACGACGCTACGAAGAGCAGCTACGCTATCTGCTCGAGAACAGTAAGATGCACGTATGGCACTCATCCTTCGATAGTGAGGAGATAGAGTTCCTCAGCGACCTGCACCACCCCGTGGCCAAGATGACACTCGACGAGTTCAGTAAAACGCTACAGACCGACGAGAACGAGATGGCCAAAAGACGCCTGACCATGAAGGTAGAGGAGAAAACCGATGTAGGCATTATTACCCGTCCTTTCAAGAACCTGCTTGTGAAGGATGACAAGGTACATTGGTACGACATCAACAGCATTCCCAGCTACAACGACAAAGGAGAGCAGACGGGCTACTTCGGACTGATACGCGACATCACACGCCTCATTGACGAACAAGAACAGCTGAAGCGCGAGACAGAGCGTGCCAACGATTCCGACCGCATGAAGAGTGTATTCCTGGCAAACATGACACACGAGATACGCACACCACTCAACGCCATCGTAGGATTCAGTGACCTGCTACAGGCCGTAGAGGGTGCAGAGGAGAAGCGCGAGATGATGCGTATCATCCGCAATAACTGCGACATGCTGCTACGACTCATCAACGACTTCCTGGCCATTTCCAGCATCGAGAGCAACGGACTGACCATGAGTCCTCAAGAGGTGGATTTCGCCCGTGAGTTTGACGATTTCTGCGAGTCGTTGGCACAGCGCGTGACGGAGCCCGTAAAATTCATCAAGGAGAATCCCTATGCAACGTTGCTCACCACGCTCGACAAAGACCGCATCGGACAGGTCATTACCAACTTCGTCACCAACGCCGTCAAATACACCCAGCAGGGACACATCCGCGTGGGATATAAGGTTGAAGAAAAAAGTCTCTCAACTCTCAACTCTCAACTCTCAACTCTCTTCGTCTACTGCGAGGACACTGGTTCCGGCATTCCCAAGGAAGCCCACGAGCGCATTTTCGAACGTTTTGTCAAACTCAACGACTACGTGCAGGGAACAGGTCTTGGACTGAGCATTTCGAAAGCTATCGTTGAAGCCTGTGGCGGACAGATAGGCGTAGAGTCGGAAGTGGGCAAGGGCTCCACCTTCTGGTTCTGGATTCCCTGCGACATCAAAGAAGTAAAACCCTAAACGAAGTCATCATGAAGAAGACTGTTCTCTCCATACTGCTGTTCTCCCTCTTGACACTTACAGGCAGCGCACAGCAAGAACATTCACGAAGACACCCTGCAAGCAGGAATAAACTTTGCCATGAAAGATTGCCAAGTATGACAGGTACCAGGTTCACGTCAAGTCTCGAAGTCCTGGGTGGGAGTCTATTAAAGGGGACAGAATAGAGTCAAATTTGTCCAAAACGAAAAATATTCCGCCAAAAGCGGTGATTTTCTCAGATTTATGCTTACCTTTGCCATGTCATTGATGATTTTACTTGTCTTGATTTGCAGCACTAGGGTAAGTGAAAAACTGACATGACCAAATCCTGAGCATCCTTTTTACTCAGGTGCTTATAAAGAAAGTTTAACTAAAGTGCTGCAGAATTTAGGTAACTATGAAAAAAAACTCCTTCCAAATGAAAATCATCACACTTGCTACGTTGCTGGCTTTGGTGATGTTATGTCCAATATCTGCATGGTCGCAGGCAAGTAAATATAAGGCTGCAGCTGACGCTGGCGATGCTAATGCTCAGTATCAGTTGGGGATATGCTATTTTGATGGTAATGGCGTAGCGAAGAATGAAACAATGGCAGTCGCGTGGTGGCAGAAGGCTGCCGCGCAGGGACTTGTCCTGGCACAATATAATCTGGGACTGTGCTATTATAAGGGTATTGGTACTACTCAGGACTATTCCAAGGCCGTGGAGTGGTGGAGCAAGTCGGCTGAGCAAGGATATGCTATGGCACAGTTTAATCTGGGCGTATGCATTGAAAAGGGGATTGGTGTAACCGCAAATAAGCCTCTTGGCGTGGAATGGTATCGTAAGTCGGCCGAACAAGGATATGTTGAAGCACAATATAGTTTGGCCATATGCTATTATAACAGTATTGGTGTGTCACAGGATGTGGCACTGGCAGAGAAATGGTTTCGCTTGGCTGCTATGCAAGGACATGCTCAGGCACAATATAATCTGGGCGTATGCTATGAACATGGGATTGGGGTAAGTAAGGACTATTCCAAGGCCGTGGAATGGTATCGCAAGTCGGCCGAGCAAGGGTGTGCCGATGGTCAATTTAATCTTGGTGTATGCTATTACAATGGTACGGGTGTGACCAAGGACAATGTGCAGACCGTGAAATTGTGGAAGAAAGCTGCCGCACAGGGACATGCTTCTGCAATGGAATATCTAAGGAGACTTGGGTTGTAACACCTGCGACAGGTTCCTGTCATCGGCGGTGCAAGTGATAACAGGAACCTGATGACAGAGACCTAGTACCTGTCACATCAATCTTGTCCTTTTATTCAAAACATAAACATAGTTACTCCTTCTTTCTGGTCAGAAATAGCGTAAGAGGAACGCCGATAACGATGATGGCAATACCAAGATACTTCAGCAAGTTGCCAATACCTTCTCCATCACCAGAGCGCATGATATCGCCAAAGATGAAGGCACCCAGACCTAAAAGAATCAGCACTAAGGGCAACAGCACCACAATGCAAATCACAATAATCAGAATGTTTCTCGTTTTCTTTTCCATCATATATTTTCTAATTAGTTAAGTATCACTTTTCGCTATTTTTAGATGAGCGCTGACCAATGCCATACTCACGCTTTTTCTTTGCATAATTCTGTTCATCGATGGTCGTATATGTCAAGGGAAAGCTGTTATTTCCGCTTGGATACGACGGCACGAAGATAATGTTTCTATCGTTCTCTCCCATAATGTAAAGAACATTAACCCACGATGAAATACTGGGGTTTGTAGCATAGAATATGACATTTTTCCCCATCATATTCACTTCAATATCATAGTGACATGACATACTACCAGTCTTTACCATGCACTCGCTCTTCTCTTTCGAAACCACAATTAGGCACTTCAGGTTTTGGGCTATAGTATTATACGAACATTCCATCACTAGCTCCTGTGCACAAATGTGCGTCGAGGGTACTAACGACAGGATGAATGCTGCTAATAGGATTTTTACTTTTGTTTTCATAAGCCGACTTAGTTAATCTGCCACAAAGATAAAGAAAATAAACGAAAGTGCAAAACTTTTGGATGATTTATTTTTGCAACAATTTACGACAAGATTAGTAATTATTCGAAAATAATTTGTATATATGAAGATTTATTAGTAGTTTTGCAAACAAAACCATTTTACTATGAAGAAAACTATATTTATGATTGTAATGACCATGTTGGCCTTCATGGCATTACCCGTCAATGCACAAGAGAGCGTTTTACGTACACTGAACGTAAGCAAGCAGGTTAAACCAGATAGGAACCACCCGCTCACCAAACAGTATGAAGGTTTCTTCACTTATTACATCCGTTTGAATCTGCCAGATATTGACAAGGTACCCCAAGCCTACAAAAGGGCATTAACAGCTGTACGCGACACTGTCATAAGTAAAGCGACGGGAATACAATACCAGAAAGGGGACAAAAACTATCAGAAACTTATTGCCCTATTTGAGACGAAAATGCTCGACAACTTAGAGGAAATGATTGCCTTTATGGACGAATCAGAAAGAGACCGTTACAAACCTTTGTTCCAATGGTTGGTAGAATACTCTGGTCAGTTGAATGAAAGTGCATCAGCTAATCCGATGGTTAGCGATATTCCTTTCTTCCAGTTTTTCTTAGAAAAGACTGAGTTTATAGGCAACAGCTGGTACAAGGTCTGCAATCTTGTCTTCGACTGCCACACTGGACAATTGCTGACCATCGAGGATTTGCTTGCCATGACGGAAGCAAACGAAAATGCCATAACAGAACTCATGAGAAAGGAATTTCGCACACGTCATCCCCAAGGGACTGACTATGATTACCATGTCTATCCTAGTGCAAGCTTTGAGATATCAGAGCTGGGTATCAACTTTTACATCCCTACAGACGAGGTGACAGAGAACCAATTGGAATACGTCTTCGTGGATCGTGACGCCCTTAGGCCTTATGTCAAAAAAGGCAGTCTGCTTGATAAGTATTGGAAGTAATTTATTGGCTGAAATAGTTTAACGGGATGCTCCAACAATGGATCATCCCGTTAATCTTACTCTATTATCTTTCCCGTCTTGTCAATTTTATGCTTTTTCCCGTTGAAGTCCTCGACCTCAGCAAAGCCATTGATGAAAACCCCTGGATTTTTCCATCGGCAGGGACTGACTATTTTACCAGTCTTGTCGATAAAGCCCCACTTGTCTTTTGCATCCGCAACCCAAGCTATACCGTTCTCAAAATCCATTGCACGATACCACTGACAAGGAATAACCAATTTGCCAGTCTCGTCAACAAAACCGATCTTGCCGTTAGAGACCATAGCCAGACCCTCGATATAATCATTTTGAAATATCCACTTCTTATTAGCCGCTTGCTCCATTGCTGCCTGATCACGTCTTTTACGAGCCTCCTCCTGCTGTCGTTTCCGTTTCGCCGCAGCCTCACGCTCTTGCCGGGCCTTGCGTTCTGCAGGCGTTTCAATATGTCCTTGCGCACAGACGTACACTGTGGGAGTCAGCGATAGTACAAAGGCTGCGATTAAGAAAGAGAAAAACAAACTTGTTCGTTTTTCCGAACGTGAGCAGGCTCGACTGCCGGTCAATACTGCCAATAGGATTTTTACAATGTTCTTCATTATAGACTTATCATTTTACAACCTTACCGGTCTTGTCAATATAACCCCACTTTCCGTTGGCATCTACAACCTGAGCAAGACCATTACTAAAAGGCCCTACACCATTCCACTTGCAGGGAATGACAAGTTTGCCAGTCTTATCAATAAAGCCACACTTACTGTTGGCATCTTGAACCACAGCCAGACCTTCGCTGAAATCAACTGCCATTTTCCACTTGCAAGGGATAACCATCTTGCCGGTCTTGTTGATATAGCCCCACTTGCCTTGAACGTCTTGGACCGCAGCCAGACCATCACTGAAATTATGTGCATTTTTCCACTTACAGGAGATGACCACCTTGCCAGTTTTGTCGATAAAACCCCAATTATTGTTGGCATCTTGGACTGCAGATAAATCCTCATGGAACGCACCTGTATTTTTCCACTTGCAGGGAATGGCCACTTTGCCAGTCTTGTCAATAAAACCCCGCATGCCATTAGCATCCATGACCACAGCCAGTCCCTCACTATAATCAAACGCAGCTACCCACTGGCAGGGAATGACTACCTTTCCTGTCATATCGATATAACCACATTTGCCATTGGTGTCCGTAACCACGGCTACACCTTCGCGGAAAGCCCCTGTTTTTTTCCATTGACAGGGAACAACCACTTTACCTGTCTTGTCAATAAAGCCATACATATCGTTGGCATCTACGACCACAGCCATACCCTCACTAAAAAAACCGACATTCTTCCATTGGCAGGGAATGACCACTTTTCCTGTCTTGTCAATGAAGCCCCGCTTGAATACAG
Source organism: uncultured Prevotella sp. (assembly GCA_947169685.1). Lineage (GTDB taxonomy): Bacteria > Bacteroidota > Bacteroidia > Bacteroidales > Bacteroidaceae > Prevotella. Next base: position 26,732 of record CAMVQS010000005.1, read on the forward strand.
TAAAGTCAAGTACAGGAGCTAAACCCTCACTGAAAGATCCTACATCAAACCATTTGCACGGAATAACCACCTTACCAGTTTTGTCGATAAAACCCCAGTTTTCGTTGGCATCCCGAACCCGAGCCAGGCCATCTTTGAATTCACCCAGATATTTCCACTGCGCACAAACATGTGTAGCTGGTACTAACGACAGCACGACGACTACCAATAGATTTTTTACAATTGTTTTCATAGGCATATACTATTTTCTTATTTTGCATCCTTTCTTGTCTTGTAAATAAAAGACGTTTTCCCGTTGATGTCAATGACCGAAGCTCTACCATTACGGAAGGGTGTTACGTTTATAAATCTGCATAGAAATGCTATCTCGCCTTTCATGTCGATAAAGCCCCATCTGTCACTAATATTTTGAACTGCAGCAAGACCCTCGCTGAACTCACTTGCCTCTTTCCACTTGCAGGGAATGACCACCTTACCTGTCTTATCAATATAGCCCCACGTGCCGTGAGCGTCCTTAACTGCTGCTAAACCATTTTTAAAAGAAAACGTCGATAAATCATCTTCCCACTTACAAGGAATAACAACCTTGCCTGTTTTGTCGATAAAGCCATACTTTTTGTTGGCATCTTTAACCGCAGCTAGACCTTCGCTATAAGCATGTGCCCATTCCCACTGGCAGGGAATAACCACCTTGCCTGTCTTGTCAATAAAGCCCCACTTGCCGTTGGAGTCCCGGACAGGAGCCAAGCCTTCGCTAAATGATCCTACAAATCCCCACTGGCAGGGAATGACAAGATTGCCAGTCTTATCAATAAAACCATACTTGTAGTTTTCATCCTCTACATATGCCAAGCCCTCGCTAAAAGAACCTGCACCTTTCCACTGACAGGGAATAAGCACCTTACCCGTCTTGTCAATATAGCCCCACTTGTCGTTGGCATCCTGAACAGCAGCAAGACCCTCGCTGAAAGAACATGCACCTCCCCACTTGCAGGGAATGACCAACTTGCCTGTCTTGTTGATAAAGCCATACTTGCCGTTAGCATCCTTAACCAAAGCAAAACCCTCGCTGAAAGGATTTGCATATTCCCACTTACAGGGAATGACCAACTTGCTCCTTCTGTCAATGAATCCACATTTTTCATTGACATCAATGACCATAGACATGCCCTCGCTGAATATGCCTTGATAACTCCACTTTTTTGTCTGTGCACTTGCATACTTCGCAGGCACGAACGACAGCACAAAGACTGCCAATAGGATTTTAATTATTGTTTTCATAAACGTAAATATTTACTTATTGTACAACCTTACCCGTCTTATCAATAAAATACGTTTTGTTGTCGGCATCCTTTACTTCAGCCATACCATCTCTGAAAGAACTTGCATCTTTCCACTGATAGGGGACGACCAACTTACCAGTCTTGTCAATATAACCCCACTTCTCACTGGCGTCCTGAACAGCAGCAAGACCCTCGTAGAATTCATAAGCAGATTTCCACTTGCATGGAATGATCACCTTGCCTGTTTTGTCGATAAAACCGTACTTATCTCTGGCATCCGCAACAACAGCACAACCCTCATGGAAACGCCATGCATCATTCCACTTAAATGGAATAAGCATCTTGCCCGTTTTGTCAATGAAGCCCCACTTGCCTTTAGCGTTCTTGACTGGAGCAATACCCTCGCTAAAGCCCCAACTCATTTCCCACTTACAAGGAATAACAACCTTGCCTGTTTTGTCAATAAAGCCACTCTTACCTTTGGCGTCCTCGACCTCGGCCAGACCATCGCGGAAAGAACTTGCATCATTCCACTGGCAGGGAATGACAACATTGCCTGTTTTGTCAATAAAACCCTTCTTTCCGCTAGCATCCCTAACAACAGCCCAACCATCATCGAAATACCATGCATTTTTCCACTGGCAAGGAAGAATCAGCTTTCCTGTTTTGTCAATATAACCCCATTTGCCGTTAGAATCTTTGACTGGAGCTAGGCCCTCACTGAATTCCCAGCCCATATCCCATTGGCAGGAAATAACCAACTTGCCTGTTTTGTCAATATAGCCGCATTTGTCATTGTCGTCCGTGACTGCAGCCAGACCCTCGCTGAAAGATCTTGCACTCATCCACTGGCATGGAATGACCAGCTCTCCCGTCTTGTCGATAAAGCCACACCTCCAGTTGTCGTTTCTGACAGCAGCCAGGCCCTCGCTGTAATTACCTCGCATTTTCCACTGTGCACATGCATACGTCGCAGGAACTAACGACAGCACACTGGCTACTAATAATACATTGATAATTCTTTTCATAATACTATAGTTTTAAGTTACTTGTGCAAATATAACATATTTCTGTTAAACAGCAAAGCAAATGCGGAGTTTTTTATGCCAGATAAGGAACTTCACTCCACAATCTTTCCCGTCTTGTCAATTTTATACCTATTTCCGCTGACGTCCACGACCACAGCTAAGCCCTTGCTGAAAGACCCTGCATATTTCCACTGGCAGGGAATAACCACCTTACCTGTCTTGTCAATATAGCCCCATTTGTCGTTGTCGTCTTGAACCCCAGCCAGACCCTCGCTGAAAGTAAAAGCTGCCTGCCACAGACTGGGAAGAACCATCTTGCCTGTCTTGTCGATAAAGCCATACTTTCCGTTAGCATCCTTGACCTGAGCTAATCCCTCTTGGAAATATCCACAAGAACGAAGTCTGGCTTCACATTCAGCTTGTTCTTCAGCCTCACGCCTCTTGCGTTCCGCCTCTTCACGCTGACGCTTGGCAGCTGCCTCCTGTTGTTGTTTCTTACGCCTTGCCGCAGCTTCACGTTCCTGCCGCGCCTTGCGCTCCGCGGGCGTTTCAATATGTCCTTGTGCACAGACGTACGTGGTGGGAGTCAACGACAGCACAAATACTGCTAATAGGATTTTCAAGATGGTTTTCATACGCGTAATTCTATAGTTCTGTTGGCAAAGATAGTACAAAAAAGACGAAATGCCAAATGTTTTTAGATATTTCTTTGGAGCATTCTGGACTGCAGAACCTTTACTCGCCGTGTAAGGCGCCCTTACCCGCCATGTAAACAGTTGTTACTCGCCATGTAAAGGGCCTTTACTCGGTAGGTAATACATACAGATACAGATAATACAGTAAAATATTAAGAATTATCACGCGTACGTGCACGTACGCGTAGGGTTTATAAAACCATCTGTATTTACTGTATCTGTATTTTTATTTTTCTATTGGACAGTAGGACAGTAAATTAGTTAATTTATAAAAATATTATGCGTACGTGCGCGTACGTACGCATGACTCTTTTTCGGAATTCTACTGTCCTACTGTCCTACTGTCCTTGGGATGATGCAAAGATACAAAATTTTTAGGCCGATTGCAAATTTTTTATAAGAAAAATGCAAGGACAAGCAAAATTTTTTGCTGCGTCACCACTACACATCCTCTATCTTCACACCATTCTTATCATACCAAGTGCCTGTCTGGGGCTGTCCTTTTTCATCAAAGATACCTGAAAAGCGACTGCCGTCCTTGGCGGTATAAGTTCCATCATGGAAATGGTCGGCCTTCATCGTACCCTCAAAACGCGATCCTTCCTTGAGAATGTAGGTAGCATTTTCTCCCTGCATCAAGCCATGCAGGAACGGGCCGCTGTAGCTGTTGCCATTGTCGAACACCACTTTACCTTCACCTTGCGGTTTGCCGTCTTCATCAACAGGACCTGTGTATTGTCCTGTTTCGTTACGAGTGGATGTAAAGGGAATAGTGACTATCGTCTGCGCAGGCTCCATTGATGCTGGTACGACTTCTTTGTCAGCCTTATTTCCACTCAGAATCATATATCCAAAACTGCCCACGCCAACGAATGCTACGATAACCATAATCACACCAATAATGGTACCCCAAGGGAACTTTGACTCAGATTCGTCTTCATCATAGACGGGCTCGGGCTCTGGTTCGGGTTCTGAGACTGGAGCAAAAGCAGAAGTTGGAGCTTGCTCTGGAACAGGTTCTGGTTCCGGCTCTGGCTCTACTTTGGGTAGAGGAGCTGGTTCTGGCTCTGGCTGAGGAGTAGCTATCACAGTTTCCTCCTTTGGCTCCACTTTCGGCTCATAGACAACCGTTGCCTCGTCTTCCTCCACAAAGGGCGTATCAAGGAACTTACGAACGTCAGCTGCCGACTGTGGACGCCGTGTGTAAGCGGGATTCATCATCCATGCAATAAGATGCTGCATACGCGGACTGACGACAGGTGGAAACAGCGGGCGACCACCCATCGCGATAATCTCGGAGGCCGAAGGAGGAGTATCGGCAGTCAGCAATTTATAGAGCGAGGCACCCAATGCATAGAGGTCTGTCCACGGGCCGAAGAGCTTGAAGTTCTGGTCAGTCTGCTCCAACGGGGCATAGCCTGGCGTGAATGCCAAAGCCGATGACGTAGCCACGGAATGGCCATCGCTGGTGTGCAACTGCTTCGAGGCGCCGAAGTCAATGAGGTACAGCAGTCCCTGCTTGTCAACCATCATGTTGGCAGGCTTGATGTCAAGGTGCCAGATTTTCTGGCGGTGCACAACCTCTAAGGCATCGAGCGTCTGGCGCAACAAAGGCTCCACTTCTTCCTCTGTAAGAGGACGTCCCAAGCGCTTCAGACGTTCGCCCAGCGACTCGCCGTCGATGAAGTCCATGACGTAATACACGGTGCCGTTCTCTTCGAACAGGTCGTGTACTTTGACAATATGGTCGTTCTTAAGTTTCCAAAGGCGCTGTGCCTCCTTCTTGAACTTGTCACGCTGTGCATCGAACGACGGACGGTTTTCTGGCACGCTGACAGTCACAGCATTACCCTCGCGCAGGTTGACGCCTTTCATGAAAAACTCCTTCATGGCCCATAGCTCATCGAAGTTCAGATTCATGACCACGTACGTATTTCCAAAACCGCCCGAGCTGAGTGCACGTTCTACACGATAGGCACCGCCACGCAGCAGTGTTCCTGGCTGAAGTAATGATTGCTGTTCCATATATAACAATCTGATTGGTTAAGTTACGAGAATAACAACATGCGTTCGACCCAATAGACGAGGATGCCGGCCAGATAACCGACGAAGGCTATCCACGTTACTTTCTTCATGTACCAGCCGAAGGTGATCTTCTCGAGTCCCATGACCACCACACCAGCAGCGGAGCCGATGATGAGCATGGAGCCGCCCACGCCGGCACAGTAGGCCAGGAGTTGCCAGAAGATACCATCGACGGCCATAGCACCTTCGGCAGCCACGGGATACATACCCATGCAGCCAGCCACGAGGGGCACGTTGTCAACAATGGACGAGAGCACGCCGATGATGCCGTTGATAAGGTAATAGTTGCCAGAGAAGGCTTCGTTGAGTCCTTCGCCCAGAGCAGTGAGTACGCCCACCTCCTGCAGCACGGCCACAGCCATGAGGATGCCCAGGAAGAACATGATGGTGGAGAGGTCGATGCGCGACAGGAGGTCGCTGACTCGCTTCGCCATCGTGTCGTCTTCGGCAGTGTTGTAATGGAATATCTCGGTCACGGTCCACAGGATGCCCAGCACGAGCAGGATGCCCATGAACGGCGGCAGGTGGGTCAGCGTCTTAAAGACGGGCACGAAGCACAGGCCACCTACGCCCAGCCAGAAGATAGTGGTACGCTGTGCCTGCGTGAAGTGGCTGACCTCGGCCTTGGGCAGGTTCTGCTGCTTATCAAACTTGCCCTCGAGCATATATTGCATGATGAAGGCTGGGATCACCATCGACACCAGCGAGGGGATGAAGATCTCGGTAAGCACGCCGCCGGTGGTGATGACGCCCTTGATCCAAAGCATGATGGTGGTGACGTCGCCAATGGGTGAGAAAGCACCGCCCGAGTTGGCGGCAATGATGACCAGCGCAGCGTAGATCATACGTTCCTCGCGGTTCTGCACGAGTTTGCGCAGCACCATGATCATGACGATGGAGGTGGTGAGGTTATCGAGGATGGCCGACAGGAAGAACGTGATGAACGCCACACGCCACAGCAGCTTACGCTTGGAACGGGTCTTGATGGTGTCGCGCACGAAGTTGAAACCGCCGTTGGAATCGACAATCTCAACTATGGTCATGGCACCCATGAGGAAGAACAGCGTGCCGCCGGCATCGCCCAAATGGTGCTCAATGACCTCGGCAATGTGGTGCATCAAACTGTCGGGAGCCACTGTCGGATAATAGTCTGCTGGGCCCATGACGAGCAGCGTCCAGCAGCCCACGCACATCAGCAGGGCAATGGCTGCCTTGTTCACTCGCGTCAAGCTTTCGAGGGCTATGCAGAGGTAGCCCACAACGAAAAGTGTTACAATGAGAATCGTTAATGTTGTCATTTTCAGAGTTTGTTTAAGAAATTTGTTGCAAAGGTACGAAATAATTGATAATTGACAATTGATAATTGATAAATATTTTGTATCTTTGCAGCTATGAACAATAAAAAGATACCTGAGGCCTGGAGCAAGAATGTCATTCTGGCAGACGGAGACCACATTGACCATGTGGCGTTTGACCTCATCGTGAACTTTGAGCGTATGCTGGAACGTCGTATTCCGCAGGCCGACCTTGCCCGCTGGATTGACTGTGTGGCGCTGGACGGCGGCATAAGGCCAGAGGAGGAGCAAGGGGCTGGGAGCAAGGAGCAAGAAACGACTCAAGTCATATTGCTACACTCTAAGCCGAGGCTGGAGAACTTCATGCCAGGCGACTATGCTCAGGAGCTGGACGGAAAGGCGTTCAAGGACGACCTCGGCGAGTTCTGCATCAGTTGCGTGCAGGTGGAGAAGATGACCACCATGGAGGGTCTGTTCATGGAGTCCATGCGACACCTGTACCGTCAGGCGGAGGTGAAGAACCTGATGCTCATCAGCGATGACAGGTATATGGACCAAGTGCTCATGGACCTGCACTGTACGCAGATTGACAAGGACAAGGTTATCAACGTCTTCACCATGCATCCAGTCGTCAACGGCCGCTACAACCAGCCCATTCTTGGTTTCTCGCTCATGGCAGCGATGGGAATTAAATCAGAGGAAATAAATTGTAAATTGTAAATCGTTAAATTGTAAATTAGGAATATGTCAAGAGTATTAATGATTGGCGCCGGTGGCGTGGCTACCGTAGCAGCCCACAAGATTGCACAGAACGCTGACGTGTTCGACGAGTTTATCATTGCAAGCCGCCGCAAGGAGAAATGTGATGCAATAGTAAAGGCAATAGAGGCGAAAGGTCTTCTCTCACCTCTAACCACGAACCACTCACCTCTAACCTCTAACCCCTCACCTCTAAAAATAGAGACCGCCCAGGTGGATGCCGACGACGTGGAACAGCTGAAGGCTTTGCTGAACCAGTACAAGCCCGAGCTGGTCATCAACCTCGCCCTGCCCTATCAGGACCTTACCATCATGGATGCCTGTCTGGCCTGCGGTTGCTCGTATCTGGATACTGCCAACTATGAGCCGAAAGACGAGGCGCACTTTGAATATTCTTGGCAGTGGGCCTATAAGGAGAAGTTTGAACAGGCTGGACTGACCGCCATTCTCGGCTGTGGCTTCGACCCGGGCGTATCGGGCATCTACACCGCCTATGCCGCCAAGCACCACTTCGACGAGATGACACAGCTGGACATCGTGGATTGCAATGCCGGTAACCATCACAAGGCCTTCGCCACTAACTTCAACCCCGAAATCAATATCCGCGAGATTACCCAGAAGGGTCTGTACTACGAGAATGGTGAGTGGAAAGAGACGGAGCCGCTCAGCGTGCACCAGCCCATCACCTACCCCAACATCGGCCCACGTGAGTCGTACCTCATGCACCACGAGGAACTGGAGTCGCTGGTGAAGAACTATCCCAGCATTAAGCTGGCACGTTTCTGGATGACCTTCGGACAGCAGTATCTTACCTATCTCGACGTGATACAGAATATCGGCATGAGCCGCATTGACGAGTTGGAATACGAAGCACCATTGGCCGACGGTACAGGCACTGCCAAAGTGAAGATTGTGCCTCTGCAGTTCCTAAAGGCTGTACTGCCCAACCCGCAGGACCTCGGTGAGAACTACGACGGTGAGACCAGCATCGGCTGTCGCATCAAGGGTGTGAAAGACGGTGTCGCGCGTACCTATTATATATATAATAACTGTTCGCACCAGGCTGCTTACGAGGAGACAGACATGCAGGGTGTCAGCTACACCACGGGCGTACCTGCCATGATTGGTGCCATGATGTTTGTCAAGGGTATCTGGCGCAAACCAGGCGTCTTCAATGTCGAGGAGTTCGACCCCGATCCGTTCATGGAGCAGCTCAACCTCCAAGGCCTTCCCTGGCATGAGGTATTCGACGGTAACTTGGAATTATAAACTAAAAACAATTATACTATGGCAAAAAAAGAAGAAACAGAACAGCTGTCTCCACTAGAGCAGAAAATGAAAGCCCTGCAGGCTGCCATGTCGAAAATCGAAAAGGACTACGGCAAGGGTAGCATCATGAAACTGGGCGACGAGAAAATCGAGAACGTCGAAGTCATCCCCACAGGATCCCTTGGCTTGGACATAGCACTGGGTGTGGGAGGTTACCCACGTGGACGAATCATCGAGATTTATGGTCCGGAGTCGTCAGGAAAGACCACGCTGGCTATCCATGCTATCGCAGAGGTACAGAAAAACGGTGGCATTGCCGCCTTTATCGATGCGGAGCACGCCTTCGACCGTTTCTATGCAGAGAAACTGGGTGTTGACGTTGACAACCTCTACATTTCCCAGCCGGACAACGGTGAACAGGCATTGGAGATTGCCGACCAGCTTATCCGTTCGAGTGCCATCGACCTCATCATCATCGACTCAGTGGCAGCACTCACTCCCAAGAAGGAGATAGAAGGCGACATGGGTGACTCGGCCGTTGGTCTGCATGCCCGTCTGATGAGCCAGGCCCTGCGTAAGCTTACTTCTACCATCTCGAAGACAAAGACCACGTGCATCTTCATCAACCAACTGCGTGAGAAGATTGGCGTATCGTTTGGTAATCCTGAGACAACCACAGGTGGTAACGCCCTGAAGTTCTACGCATCCGTTCGTCTTGACATCCGCAAGTCCACTGCCATCAAAGACGGCGACAACGTCTTGGGTAACCTAACGAAGGTCAAGGTGGTAAAGAACAAGGTGGCTCCTCCCTTCCGCAAGGCAGAGTTCGACATCATGTTCGGCGAAGGCATTTCGAGGACTGGCGAACTGGTTGATTTGGCTGTTGAGCATGAAATCATCAAGAAGAGCGGCTCATGGTTTAGTTATGAAGACCAGAAACTGGCACAAGGCCGTGATGCAGTCAAGAATCTGCTGGCCGACAACCCAGAACTTTGCGAAGAGCTTGAGGCCAAGATCAAGCAAGCCATTTCAGTAAAGGCATAAAAAAGAAGAGCGTTTCAGTTTTGAAACGCTCTTTCTTTTTGTCTTCTTTGTTTCTTATTGTGTCTTCACACCAATAACCTTTCTCAAATTGTTGAACTGGACAATCAGCAATTTCTTAGAGCGCTTGTAAACCCAGTCAACACGACCGTTGTTTCCATCAACCGTTGTATCGGGTTCACCCAGAGCCAACTCAACTTCCTCTTCAGTCATGCCTACAGCTACACGTCCCTGACGAATCATAGCACGTGTCTCAGGCGTAGAGTTACGCAACTTTCCTTCACCGAGACCAAACAGATAACCGAAATAGTCTTCCTTGTAGCCATCGATGTCACCTGCCACGTTCTCATTGATGAACGTCACATCCTTCTGATATACGCGACGAGACTCAGCCTCTGTCAGTGTCATTGTGACATAGTTGCTGTTTACCTGTGGGGCAATGGCGTCAATGATGAACTCCGTCAGACGCGGAACCCTAACCTTACGAATCTTACCGTCACCCTTTGATACCATCTCTGTGGCGTACTTCGTAAAGATGGTCTTGCCAATATACTGCTGGTAATCCTGACTGACCACTACCGTACCTGTCAACACGTCAAACGAGTTAAGGAACAAGAACTTCTTGTTATCCACATCCAGCTCGTCGTCACGCATACCGTTATTAGTACGGCTCATGACCACATTCTGGAAGAACTCCTTTCCTGTCTTGGGATCTTCAACGATAATCTTCACGGGGTATTTGCGGGTGCCAACACCAATAGCCTTAACTACAACTTCCGTATTCTCAGGAATAGTAACCTCCTCCACACCGTCGCCGTCATATTGCGTGTCAATGTAGAAGATTGGCTGACGCGTAATCAGCGTCTGACCCATCAGTAGTTCACGTGCCCTGTCAACATCCTCTAGATATGCCAGTGTAGGAACACCGAGTTTGCCGTAGCAATAGTCCTCGAAAGAACCGTGAGGCAACTCGAAATAATAGGAACGGTTGTCATCCAGGCAGATGAAGTTCACACGCTCACGACCATTAGCACCTGTTGTATGATTCTTGTAAATCATAATTTTATGGCGTAGCTTACCATTTCCAACTTCCTTACCCGTCGCAGCATCACAGAACGTGTTGACGATAAGGTCATACTTTTCTGGAATCACCATGAACCTCATGCCTTCCTGCCAGTCGCACATGCTGCGATACTTGAAGTTCTTGGTAACAAAGTTTTGGGGCTCACTCGTGTTTTCATTAGGAGTGGCATCCGTTGCAGTCGTTGCATTAACTGTCGGAGTAACTTTCCTTACATTCTTCGTCTTGACAATGTACGAATCTTGCGCCGCTACAGCTAAAACAGACAAGGCCATTACAGCCGTCAAAACCATTTTTTTCATAATGATTGGTTTATTAAAACGTTTTAATTTCCGGTTTTGCGTGCAAAGTTACATTTTTTTTTTGATACTTGTGCCAAAATGTCACCATAATCTTCAAAAAAATTTATTTGGCACGCGCTTTGCTATGATTTAGCAGCGAATAATCGCATATTTATACCGAATATTAATAATAAAAATAATACAATTATGGGAAAGATTATTGGAATTGACTTAGGAACAACGAACAGCTGCGTTGCCGTATTCGAAGGTAACGAGCCCGTAGTAATTGCCAACAGCGAGGGCAAGCGTACAACGCCTTCAGTCGTTGGTTTTGTAGAGAACGGTGAACGTAAGATTGGTGACCCTGCCAAGCGTCAGGCCATCACCAACCCCAAGAAGACCGTTTACTCCATCAAGCGCTTCATGGGTGAGAACTGGCAGCAGACCGAGAAGGAAATCTCGCGCGTACCATATTCAGTAGTGAACGAAGGCGGCTATCCGCGTGTTGATATCGACGGCCGCAAATATACGCCGCAGGAAATCAGCGCTATGGTGCTGCAGAAGATGAAGAAGACTGCCGAGGACTATCTCGGACAGGAAGTGACAGATGCTGTCATCACCGTTCCCGCCTACTTCTCTGACTCACAGCGTCAGGCCACGAAGGAGGCCGGACAGATTGCAGGCCTCAACGTTCGCCGTATCGTCAACGAGCCGACGGCTGCCGCTTTGGCATACGGTGTTGACAAGGCCAACAAGGATATGAAGATTGCTGTTTTCGACCTCGGTGGTGGTACGTTCGATATCTCCATCCTGGAGTTCGGCGGTGGTGTGTTCGAGGTGCTCTCTACCAATGGTGACACTCACCTGGGTGGTGACGATTTCGACCAGGTTATCATCGACTGGCTCGTACAGGAGTTCAAGAACGACGAGGGTGCCGACTTGAAGAGTGATCCGATGGCTATGCAGCGTCTGAAAGAGGCTGCCGAGAAGGCAAAGATTGAGCTGTCAAGTTCAACCTCTACCGAGATTAACCTGCCGTACATCATGCCTGTTGGCGGTGTACCCAAGCACTTGGTGAAGACCCTGACACGTGCTAAGTTCGAACAGCTGGCACACGACCTCATCCAGGCTTGTCTGGCTCCGTGTCAGAAGGCTATGGCCGATGCCAAGCTGTCAACTGGCGACATTGACGAGGTCATCCTCGTAGGTGGTTCAAGCCGTATCCCTGCTGTACAAACGCTGGTTAAGAACTACTTCGGCAAGGAGCCTTCGAAGGGTGTGAACCCCGACGAGGTAGTAGCTGTAGGTGCTTCTATCCAGGGTGCCATCCTGAACAAGGAAGGCGGCGTAGGCGACATCGTGCTGCTCGACGTTACCCCGCTGACACTGGGTATCGAGACAATGGGTGGCGTGATGACCAAGCTGATTGAGGCCAACACCACCATCCCCTGCAAGAAGAGCGAGGTATTCTCTACTGCAGCCGACAACCAGACCGAGGTGACCATCCATGTGCTGCAGGGCGAGCGCCCCATGGCCGCACAGAACAAGTCTATCGGCCAGTTCAACCTTACCGGCATTGCTCCTGCCCGTCGTGGCATTCCTCAGATTGAGGTAACCTTCGACATCGACGCCAACGGTATCCTGAAGGTCAGCGCCAAGGATAAGGCTACAGGCAAGGAGCAGGCCATCCGCATCGAAGCATCGTCAGGTCTCTCGCAGGATGAAATTAACCGCATGAAGGCCGAGGCAGAGCAGAATGCCGAGAACGACAAGAAGGAACGCGAGCGTATCGACAAGCTGAATCAGGCAGACAGTATGATCTTCCAGACCGAGAACCAGCTGAAGGAAATTGGCGACAAGATCCCTGCTGACAAGAAGCCCGCTATTGAGCAAGCCCTCCAGCAACTGAAGGATGCACACAAGGCTGGCGACACCGCAGCTATCGACACAGCTATCGCTGCCCTCAACAACGCATGGCAAGAGGCTAGTCAGCAGATGTACGCCCAGGGACAGCAGGCAGGTCCTCAGCCTGGTCAGGATGCAGAACAGCAGTACCAGGGTGGACAGCAGACCCAGTCGAACCCCAACGACGACGTCCAGGACGCTGATTTTGAGGAGGTGAAGTAATTGATTAAAGTTTAAAAACTTATAGCAAAGAAATCGTGCAGCCCACTATTGGCCTGCACGATTTTTATATCATATTAAGGAAGAGGGTGATCATTCCTGTATTGATGAAATCAGCGAACATAGCGCCAATGATTGGAACAATGAGGAATGGCTTGACCGTATAGCGGTATTTATAACATACAGCACTCATGTTAGCCATGGCATTGGGGGTTGCGCCAAGACCGAAACCACACATTCCCGCACACAGGACGGCAGCATCATAGTTGCGGCCCAACATAGGGAAGGCTACAAAGAATGCAAATAGCCCCATCATCAATACTTGAGATACCAAAATGACGACCAATGGAAGGGCCAGACTTTGAAGTTCCCAAAGCTTGAGGGATATCATGGCCATTCCGAGGAACATAGACAGGCAGATGTTGCCTACACTGATAATTCGTTCCATATCAAGCAGCCTTTCAGCTTTCTTCCATTTACCGTCTTCTTTGTAGCTGACGAATCCTATGGTGTTACGGGCAATAGCTGCTAAGATCAAGGCACCAAAATAGGTGGGGAACGTGATACCCGTCTTTGCAAACAGCCAGCTCAACAACGTGCCGCCACCCATGACCAGGATAATGCAATAAGTAGCCTTTGCATACTGTTGAAACTCCTGCTCGTTCGTGCTGACACGCTTCGTACGACCTGTGGGGGAAGCCTCATCGCTCTCGATACCCGCCATAGCGGGGTCAATCTCTTCATCTGGTGCTTGCATCTGTTCGTGCGTCAGTTTCGTGCGGATAATCTTCTCAGCCAACGGACCGCCAAGCATAGAACCTGCAATCAGACCAAAGGTTGCAGCAGCCATACCGATGGTTCCTGCACCATGCAGTCCCATTCCTTCAAGCACACTTGCGAATCCGCCTGCCGTGCCATGTCCGCCAGTCATTGATATGCTTCCAGCAGCCATACCGATTAGCGGGTCAACACCCATGAGCCGCGTAATTCCCATGGGCATCAGGTTCTGCATGGCAATCATTACCACCAACAGAGAAAGCATGATGACCAGAAGCTTGCCACCTTTCTTGATGACCTTCAAGTCGCTTTGAAAACCAACGCTGGTAAAGAATGCCAGCATAAAGACATCTTTCAATGTGCCATCGAACGAAACTTCAATATCGCACCACCCATATAATGCCAAGGTCATCAACGAAAAGATGATACCACCGCTTACAGGCGACGGCACACAGAATTTCTGGAGGAAAGCAACCTTTCTCGTTAATATCATACCAGCGATGAGGGCTAAAGCACCTATGCCAGCACTCTGTATCATATCCAATTCAATACCTACCATACGCTTTTTCTCCTTTATGATTAAAATCTATACTACAACTTCAAGTTGACAGCATGTCTGTTTACTTTTACATTACCACAGATGGCATCAAACATGTCATGCCAGTCAACGCTCAAATCCCATCTCTTGCCTAATTGTTTGTTCACAGACAGACAGCCATATAGCGGTTCGCCTGTTGCCTCGCGAGTGGGTGAATTCTTTGTATAATAGACCAGCTGCATGCCTATCTGCCATGCATGAGGAAGATAAGCAGTGGGAGCCCATCGGAATGAAGCATAGGTTCCACTCTTAGCTATATAGAGATTGGTTCCTCCTGTCAGGCTCAGCCATTTTGTCTTCCGGTAAGCCGATGCGCCCAGTTGCGTGAAATTTTCGCCATCTTCAATCGTATAATAACTCGCTTCCGTCTGCACCGTCAACTTCTGCCTGCTATAGGCATAAGACAGCTTCATTTGATGAATAGTCCGTTCCACCAACTCTCCCTTGGTAATCGCCCATTCCTCATCAGAAAGCGTATGGACATTCATAAAGAGAGACTGGTAGGAAGGATTATAGTATTTACGATAATAGCCCATTTGTATCTGATGACGGCTATCGGGTACATAGATGACACAGGCATTCGCATTGTCGCGGGTATCGGCATGCTTTTGAGTGATTCCAGCATCCGACAGTTTATAGCTGTAGAACATCACACGATTACCAACAGTCAACTTCCACTGAGGCAAGGCATAGGTAAACTGCAGATAGATATCATTATTATAAGATTATGATTCAAAATAAGAAAGCGTGCAGGTCATCCGACTTGCACGTTTTTTGTTGCAGACAAGTGTTAATGTTTTATAACTATCGCGAAGCGTATTGAACTATGGAATGGAATAAACGTCATAATAGGCAAAAGTAATATCAACTATTAAAGCATTATGAAAAAAATCATTCTTTCGCTGATGGCTCTTTCCAGTTTGACGGCATCAGCTCAGTTTGGAGCTCCCAGAGAGAACCCCATTGTTCCTTCAGTAGTTACGGATGTTGTTGAGGACTTCAAGCCTGCAACAACCAATCAGGGCGGCAAGCAGTACCCCATGGTGAACTCGCAGCGTATGGTCCGTGCACAGATCTCGGCACCCAAGGCTACGTTCGTGGGTCTCGACATCGACGGTAAAATCTATGAGATGACCAAGGACGCGAACGGCGTATGGACTGGCACGTCAGCTCCTCAGGACGAAGGTTTCCACTACTACCAGCTGAACATTGACGGTGCTTCTGTACCCGACCCAGGCAGCAGATACTTCTATGGTGCCAGCCGTTGGGGTAGCGGCATTGATGTTCCTGCAGCCGACGAGGAGTTCTACACGGTGAAGAATGTGCCTCAGGGCTCTATCAACGAGGTCTATTATTGGTCAACGGTGACAGAGAAAATGCGTCACGGATACATCTACCTGCCTGCCGAGTACTACAAGAACCCCACCAAGAAGTTCCCCGTGCTCTATCTGCAGCATGGCATGGGTGAGAACGAGACTGGCTGGAGCGCTCAGGGCAAGACAGGTATCATCATGGATAACCTGATTGCCGAGGGCAAGGCTGTGCCGTTCATCATCTTCATGGACAATGGTCTCGACGTTCGTCGTCCTGGCGACCCTGCTCCTGGTCAGGGTGGTTTTGGCGGCTTTAACGGCCAACGTCCTCCTCAGGGTCAGCGTCCTCCACAGGGTGGTCCTCGTCGCGGCTTCGGTGGTTTCAATGCTTTCCAAGACGTTCTGATCAAGGATATCATCCCAATGGTAGAGAAGAACTACCGTGTGATTGCTGACACAGAGCACCGTGCTATGGCAGGCCTGTCGATGGGTGGCATGCAGACACACAGCATCACGCTGGCTAACCCCACGACGTTTGCCTATGTTGGAATGTTCAGCGGTGGCACTTTCAATACTGACGAGCTGAAGGACGCTGCCGACTTCAAGAAGACCAACAAGGTGCTCTTCATGAGTGCTGGTGGCAGAGAGACCAGAATGGCAGAAGGTGAAAACAGCGTAGGTAATGCTGCCACCAACCTGAAGGCTATTGGTATCAATGCCTACAGCTACGTGTCACCTGGCACGGCTCACGAGTGGCAGACTTGGCGTCGCAGCCTCTATCAGTTTGCACAGTTACTGTTCAAATAAAATGGGATTTACCTACTATATCTATCCATAGCGTGTAACTCGGACGGGTTACACGCTATTTTATAGCTACTATCACTCGAGAAAACTCAAAATTCTTTTGGTTTTCTTCTCGCTTATTAGATAAATTTTTTACGTTCGACAAAAGAAATATATTCCTTTTGTTCTCACTTAATCAAAATTTTCGTACCTTTGCAGCCGAAAAAGTAAAATACAATGCAGGATATCCGTAATATTGCAATTATTGCACACGTTGACCACGGTAAGACAACGTTGGTCGATAAGATGATGCTGGCAGGCCATTTGTTCCGTGAGGGCCAGAACCTGTCGAGTCAGGTATTGGATGCCAACGACCTCGAGCGTGAGCGTGGCATCACGATTTTGTCCAAGAATGTTAGTATCAACTGGAAAGGAACGAAGATTAACATTATAGACACTCCGGGACACTCGGACTTCGGTGGCGAGGTGGAGCGCGTGCTCAACATGGCCGACGGCTGTCTGCTGTTGGTAGATGCCTTCGAGGGTCCTATGCCTCAGACGCGTTTCGTGCTGCAGAAGGCATTGCAGATTGGTTTGAAGCCCATCGTTGTAGTCAACAAGGTGGATAAACCCAACTGCCGTCCCGAAGAGGTGTATGAGATGGTTTTCGACCTGATGTTCTCGCTCAATGCCACCGAGGACCAGCTGGACTTCCCTGTGGTCTATGGCTCGGCTAAGAACGGTTGGATGGGTGAGGACTATAACACACCGACGACCGACATTACTTACTTATTAGATAAGATTGTGGAGGTCATCCCTGCTCCGCAGCAGTTGGAGGGCACGCCCCAGATGCTCATCACGAGCCTTGACTACTCAAGCTATACGGGCCGCATTGCCGTGGGTCGTGTACATCGTGGTACACTGACTGACGGCCAGCAGATTACCATCTGCCATCGTGACGGCTCACAGGAGAAGACGAAGATCAAGGAGCTGCACACCTTCGAGGGTATGAGCCACGTGCGTACCGACAAAGTGGAGTGTGGAGATATCTGTGCTGTCATCGGTCTGGAGAAGTTTGAGATTGGCGACACCATCTGCGACGTGGAGAACCCAGAGCCGCTGCCGCCCATTGCCATTGACGAGCCCACCATGTCGATGCTCTTCACTATCAACGACTCACCGTTCTTCGGCAAGGAAGGCAAGTTCGTTACCTCACGCCATATCAACGACCGTCTGGAGAAGGAGCTGGAGAAGAACCTTGCCCTACGTGTTGACCCGTTTGAGGACTCTACCGACAAGTGGGTGGTCAGCGGACGTGGCGTGCTGCACCTCTCCGTACTCATCGAGACCATGCGTCGCGAGGGCTACGAGCTACAGGTCGGACAGCCACAGGTTATTTATAAGGAAATAAATGGTGTTAAGAATGAGCCTATTGAGGAGCTGACCATCAACGTGCCTGAGGAGTTCGCCTCGAAGATGATTGACATGGTGACACGCCGCAAGGGTGAGATGACCAGCATGGAGTCGCAGGGTGACCGTGTGAATATTGAGTTCGACATGCCGTCACGCGGCATCATCGGACTGCGCACCAATGTGCTGACAGCCAGCCAGGGTGAGGCTATCATGGCCCACCGCTTCAAGGAGTACCAGCCTTACAAGGGTGACATTGAACGTCGTGTCAACGGTTCGATGATTGCGCTGGAGACGGGTACGGCCTACGCCTACTCCATTGACAAGCTGCAGGACCGTGGTAAGTTCTTCATCGACCCAGGTGAAGATGTCTATGGCGGTCAGGTGGTTGGTGAACATGTACATGACAACGACCTTGTTGTCAACGTGGCGAAAGCCAAGCAGCTGACCAACGTACGTGCCTCAGGATCAGACGAAAAGGCACGCATCATTCCCAAGACCGTCATGTCGCTCGAGGAGTGTCTGGAGTACATCAAGGAAGACGAGCTGGTGGAAGTAACGCCCCAGAGCATGCGTATGCGTAAGATTATCCTCGACCACGACCAACGTAAAAAAGCAGCAAAACAATGAGAATAGGTATTATCGTAGCTATGGACAAAGAGCTGCGACAGCTCAAGCAGCTGTTCGACAGCGACAATGTACGTGTGGAGAAATGCGGCATTGGCAAGGTGAACGCCGCCCTGGGTGCACAGCGCATGATCAATGAGTTTCATCCTGACATCATCATCTCCAGCGGTTGCGCAGGAGGTAATGGTGACGATATCAATGTGCAGGATGTGGTGGTGAGCGCAGAGCTCTGCTATCACGACGTATATTGCGGTACAGCCATCGACAACACCACGCAGTACGGACAGGTGCAGGGCATGCCCGTCCGCTTCAAGGCAGACAAGGAACTGCTTGAGAAGGCACAGCAATTCTCTATCCTCAATTCTCAATTCTCAATTCATGCCGGTCTCATCGTTACTGGCGACTGGTTCGTAGATAGCAAGGAGAAGATGCGCAGCATCATCGAGAAGTTCCCCGAGGCCAAGGCCGTCGATATGGAGTCGGCAGCCATTGCCCAGACGTGTTATATTAATAAGGTGAGGTTCATCTCGTTCCGTGTCATCAGCGACATCCCCCTGCGCGACACCGACGCCTCGCAGTATCACGATTTCTGGAATACCATTGCCGAAAACTCCTTCCAAGTCACCAAGACCTTCGTGGAGTCCCTCTAACACTCTCGGCCCTAAACTCTCAGCTGAACAATGGAAGTCATTCAAAGTTTTACCATCGATCATACCCACCTGAAGCCCGGCATCTATGTCTCACGTGTAGATAAAGGCTTCACAACGTTCGACCTGCGCATCACCGAGCCCAACAAGGAGCCCGCCGTAGCCCCTGCTGCCATGCACAGCCTGGAGCACCTGATGGCTACGTGGTTCCGCAACAGTGAGGTGAAGGACGATGTGGTCTATGTTGGCCCCATGGGATGTCTCACGGGCATGTATATCGTCATGACGGGGACATACAGCGTCGAGGACATGCGACGCCTGACCATCGAGTGCCTGGAGTGGATTCTCACGCAGACGGAAGTACCTGCCACGCAACCAGAGTCCTGCGGCAACTATCTGCTGCACGACCTCCCGATGTGCAAATGGGAGAGTGCCCGATATCTGGACCGCCTGAGAAATGATTTCCACTCAGAGTACGCTAAGCTGCAGATTACCCTCGACGATGGTAAGGTATTTGCGGATGCATAAGCAACACTGAAACGTATCTTTCCTTTACTCGCCATGTAAGCACCCTTTACCCGCCATGTAAAGGGGCGTTACTCGGTATGTAAGCAGCCTTTACTCGGTATGTAAAGGGCCGTTTCTCGTCGTTTTTGCCCCAAAATCCATCATTCCGCCACTACATCTATCATGGCATAACACGCTGTAAATCAAATAGTCTTGCAGAATGACAGATAAAAACGCGAAAATAAAATTTACGGTTTTTATTCTCTTTGATGTCAACCAAACACTTAAAAATTATTAAGACTTTTTCGCCCAAATATTTGGCAGTTTCAAATATAATGCCTACCTTTGCCCCTGACGAATGGTGTAAAAGCTGTTTTGTCATAACTTTTTATTTGCTCAAATTTCCACTCGAACTGCGACCTCGAAGAGAAAAAGAGCGAAGATGACTACCATTTGTATGCACCCCTTACAAGGTGCAGACTATACATAGGTAGTTGAGGTTGTCGCAGACCTGAGTGGAATATGGAGGTCTGCGCTTTTTTGTGCTTACCTTCTTACGTGTGACAGTTCACATTATTATTAACAAATAAAAAGGTAAACATTATGGAACAGAAGCACGTGGACGGGTGTTGCCCAGTATGGTATCAACTCTTCTGCAAATTCCAGGCAAGCTGACGGCTATGGCACCAAAGACCAGGAAGCCCTGAAGAGTGACTGGGGCAACACCATTGGCGATGGCTGGCGCACGCTGACCAAAGCAGAGTGGAAGTATATATTCAATACCCGCACCACTGGCGGCACCGTGTTCGGCACCACGCAGGCTCGCTACACCCACGCCACCATTAATACTGACAACGGCACTGATGGCGTGAACGGCATGATCCTGTTCCCAGACGGCGTCGACATCGCATTGTCTGAGGTTACCACCGTTGGTACAGTCAACAACGTAAGCACGTGGGAGGCCGGGACCAAGTGTACCTCGGCTCAGTGGACAGCCCTTGCTACCAAAGGCTGTGTATTTCTGCCTGCTGCGGGCCACCGTTCGGGTACGACGATGTACAATCCCGGTGTCGCCGGCAAATACTGGACGTCGTATTCCTCTAATGAGTACCATGCGGCCAGCGCCTCAGATGTGACCTTCAGGTCTAACAATCTGAATACCACGGGCTCGGGCGGCCGCAAGTTCGGGGGCTCGGTACGCCTCGTTTGCCCAGTTGAGTAAGATTTGAACCTCTCACCATCCCCGCCGCCTGTCACAGGTGGCGGGGATAACATAAAAGAAAAAGCGTTGCACTAAAGTGCGACAAGCGATCTCTGAGGCTTCGCCTCGGCAGAGTATGAAAGCAAGCTTTCACTCTGCTCTCGGCTTAACGCAAGCGTTCTCACACTTACTGACACAACGTCGGGGTGCTTTGCGTTTGTGTGTGTAAAGAAACACAGGGGCCTGCCATCACGATAGGGCCCCTTAGGCACACTGCCTGTTCATCGCAGACAGTGCTTTTAATTATACTTAAATATTTAGAAACGCCTGAGCCGTGAGGCCCGGGCGTTCCACAACATCATTTTTTACATATTACGTTGAAGTGCCTGAGCCGTGAGGCCCGGGCGCTTTTCTTGTTTTCTAAATAGCATCCCTAAGACTGCGTCTCTAAAAGAAAAACGCGTTTTCTTTTTGCATTTTCCGTACTTATTTGTACCTTTGCCCCCTGAAATAATATGCATGTTATGAAGAATTGGAAGAAATGGCTGCCTGATGTGGTGGCAGTAGTAGTATTCGCTGTGATAGCATTTGCCTATTTCTATCCAGCTGACGTTGAGGATCGTATCTTGTTCCGTCATGACTCATCGGCTGGTATAGGTGCAGGCCAGGAGGCTTCGGAGTATATGCAACGCACAGGCGAGCGTACTCGCTGGACAAATGCTTTGTTTGGTGGCATGCCAACGTACCAGACAGCACCATCGTATGACTCGACGGACACGCTACAGACGGCAGTAAATGCCTATCATCTGTGGTTGCCGGAGAATGTGTGGTACGTGTTTGCCTACCTGCTGGGCTTCTATATCCTACTCAGGGCCTTCAACTTCAAGCAGTGGCTAGCCATGCTGGGAGCCATCGTTTGGGCATTCTCCAGCTATTTCTTCATCATCATTGCTGCCGGCCATATCTGGAAGGTGATGGCACTGGCCTATCTGCCACCTATGATAGC
Organism: uncultured Prevotella sp.; assembly: GCA_947169685.1. GTDB lineage: Bacteria > Bacteroidota > Bacteroidia > Bacteroidales > Bacteroidaceae > Prevotella. Next base: position 48,542 of record CAMVQS010000005.1, read on the forward strand.
AGGTATCGTACTGGCTTACAGGGGGAAATACCTGTGGGGACTTGTGGTGACGTCTATTTTTGCAGCGTTCGAGGTATATGCCAACCACGTGCAAATGACGTATTACTACCTGTTTGTCATCGTGGCCATGGTCATAGCGTTCATCATTGAAGGTGCAAAGAAGAAAGACTGGCATCACGTGCTGAAGGCGACTGGTGTCTGCGCAGCCGGTGCGTTGATTGGTATATGTCTGAACCTCTCGAACCTCTACCACACATGGCAGTACTCACAGGAGACCATGCGAGGCAAGAGTGAGCTGGTCAAAGAGAACAATGCCAACCAAACCAGCAGCGGACTGGACCGTGACTACATCACACAATGGTCGTACGGACTGGACGAGACGTGGACGCTACTCATTCCGAACACAAAGGGTGGTGCCTCGGTACCCATCTCACAGGATGAGACAGCAATGGCACATGCCGATGACCAGGTAGAGGATTTCTTTGGACAGGTATTCCAGATGAACCCCTATAACAACTTCTACGAGTACTGGGGCACACAGCCTATGACGGCCGGTCCCGTCTATGTGGGAGCTTTCGTCATGTTCCTCTTTGTGCTGGGTCTTTTCCTTGTAAAGGGTCCCATGAAGTGGGCACTTCTGGCTGCTACCATTCTGAGTATTCTGCTGTCATGGGGTAAGAACTTCATGCCAATGACCGACCTGTTCCTCGACTTTGTACCGATGTATGCCAAGTTCCGTACGGTAGCATCCATTCTGGTCATTGCCGAGTTCACCATTCCCCTGCTGGCGATGCTGGCGCTGAAGAAAGTGATTGACGAGCCGCAGGTGCTGAAGGAGAAAGCAAAGTATTTCTATATTTCGCTTGCACTTACGGGCGGGTTCTGTCTGCTGTTTGCCCTGATACCTGACCTATTCTTTAACTTCAGCTCTGCACAGGATGCCCAAACCGTAGATATGATGAACGCACAGATTGTGCAGCTACTGACAGACCATCCCGACGTCATGCAGCAGTATCAGGCAGTTGTCGGACACCTGCTGCCCTCGCTGGAGGAGATGCACAAGGCAGTGTTTGTGGCTGACTGCTGGCGCTCGCTGCTCATCATATTAATAGGTGTTATCTGTCTGCTGCTCTATCGCTGGGGCAAGCTACGTGCCACATGGCTCGTCATTGCACTCTGTGTACTCTGTCTGGTGGATATGTGGCAGGTGAACAAGCGTTACCTGAACGACGAGATGTTCGTGCCCAAGGCAGAACGCGAGAACCCCATCAAGCCCACCTATGCCGACGAGCAGATCCTGCAGGACAAGGAACCGGACTATCGTGTGCTGAACATGACCTCCAACACGTTCAACGAAAACGAGACTTCTTATTTCCATAAGAGCATCGGTGGATACCATGCAGCTAAGCTCCGCCGTTACCAGGAACTTATAGATGCTTATATCATGCCAGAAATGCAGTCGCTGTTTATTGCACTGCCACAGGTGGGCTACGACCTGAACCAGTTGTCAATAGACAGTCTGGCACCCGTATTGAACATGCTCAATACGAAGTATATCATCACCGCAGTAAACAACCAGCCAGTGCCACAGCGCAACTTCCAGGCATACGGCAACGCATGGTTTGTAGATAAGGTAAGCTATGTGGAGAATGCCAACGAGGAGCTAGATGCATTGGGAAGTCTGCCGTTGCGTCATGAAGCAGTAGCCGACAAAAAGTTTGCCGACGTGCTGGGCCAGAGTACCCCGCAGGACACGCTGAGCATTGTCACGCTCAACAAGTACGAACCCAACCAGCTCACCTATACGGTCAACTCCGGAAAGGGTGGCGTTGTGGTGTTCTCGGAGATTTACTATCCTGGCTGGACGGCAACCATCGATGGACAGGAGGCAGAGCTAGGGCGCGTCAACTACGTACTGCGTGCCCTACAGGTTAAGCCCGGCAGACATGAGGTAATACTCTCGTTCTTCCCCAAGTCGGTGAAGACCACAGAGACCATCGCTTACTTGTCGTACGGCGTGCTACTGCTCATCATAGTGGCAGGCGTGTTCTTTACACTTCGTGATAGACGTCATGGCGCATGTAAGCCCGATGACCATACCACGCCACAACAGCAAAGCAAATAAGCGGAACAATAAACGACACATTCGTTGCAGGCAGTCCTAATACCGACACTTTCAGGTCGATGAGGGCTGCCTGTAATGGTGGAAAGACCGAGCCTCCCAAGATAGCCATGATAAGTCCGGCACTGGCCACCTTCACGTTCGAGTCACCCACACCACGCAGTGCTAAACCGTAAATGGTGGGGAACATCAATGACATGCAGGCGCTGACAATTACCAGACAGTAAAGGCCATTGATATCCGTAAACAGTATGACACCAGCAACGGCAGACACACTTATAACAGCCAGTACAGTCAGCAGACGGCTTGGAGTCACGAACTTCAGGAAGTAGGTGCAGACAAAACGGAAGATGGTAAACAGTACCAAGGCAGCAATGTTATACTTCTGCGACAACACCTCGGCAGCACGTTCGTCCATTCCCTCACTGACAAAAAGACGGGTACCATACTGGATGATGAACGTCCAGCACATCACCTGCGCACCAATGTAGAAGAACTGTGCCATCACACCCTCTCGGTAGTTCTTGAGATGTATAAGCTCCTTCAGCGACTGACGCAGGGGCTTATTGCTAGTGGTACTCGTCATCTTGGGCATACGTGTAAACCATATTAACAGCAACAGGATAAGGATGAAGGCACCAATATAGACGTAGGGCTGAATGAGTACACCAAGATCGTGTTCCTTGACAATCTCAAACTGCTGGTCGTTGAGCAACATACGAGCATGGGAGTCAATGGGGCTCATGCGAGCCTGTACATATTGCATAGCAACAAAAGAGCCTGCCAACACACCAATAGGGTTGAAGGCCTGTGCGAAGTTCAGACGCCGCGTCGCCGTATCCTCACTACCCATGCAATAGACATACGGATTGCATGACGTTTCCAGAAACGACAGTCCACAGGTCAGTATGAAGTAAGCCAACAGGAAAGGAAAGAACATGCCCATCTCCTTGGCAGGGAAGAACAGCAACGCACCAATAGCATAAAGTATCAGGCCGACGAGCACACCACTCTTGAAGGAATAACGCTGAATAAACAAAGCAGCAGGGAATGCCATCACAAAATAGCCAAAATAGAAAGCCACAGGCACCAGGGCGCCCTCAGTGACACTCATACGGAATATCTTGGAAAAAGCCTTTACCATTGGCGTTGTCACGTCATTGGCAAATCCCCACAGTACAAAACACGTAGTAATGAGGATAAAGGGCACGAGGTAACTGACACCGTTCCTCATCACCATGCCGTTCTGTTCGTTTTTGTTCATAACGGGTAATATTTATCAGACTATATAGATTGCAAATATACAAAAAATAGGAGTAACCATGGAGTCGCACCCGTTTGTTTAACATTAATTAAACAAGGTGATACCGTACGTTCTCAAAACTATTGAGTATATTTGCACGGAAAATACTGCTGACAATGAAGAAACTGCTATCACTTCCGCCCAACCTCGTGGGCTGCTTCCATGATGTGACCGGACTGAAAACTGACGAATATTTCTGTACATGTGACCCTGTAGGCCATAAGCTGGGCAGCGGGGGAGGAACAGCATGGCTGTTGCAAGAGGCCTGTCGCCACGAAGGAGCCGCAGACTTCTCCACTTGGCTTGCAAAGGAGAAGCGTATCCTGTTGCATGCAGGAGGACGCAGCCAGCGCCTGCCGTCGTATGCCCCGTCTAGCAAGCTGTTGGTGCCTGTTCCGGTGTTCCGCTGGGAACGTGGCCAACGACTCTCCCAAGACCTATTGTCATTACAACTGCCACTATATGAGCGTATCATGGATATGACCCCTGAAGGACTGAACACGATGATAGTCAGCGGTGATGTCCTCATTCGTTCCACCCAGAAGCTGCCCCCAGTCCCACAGGCTGACGTAATATGCTATGGTTTGTGGCTCGATGCCTCGGTGGCCAAGAACCACGGGGTATTTGTCAGTGAGCGCCACACGCCACAAGTATTGAAGCAGATGTTGCAGAAGCCGACGGTGGAGACACTGAGCGGACTGATGCGTCAGCATTTCTACCTGACCGACATCGGTATCTGGCTGTTGAGCGACCGAGCCGTTGAGCTTCTAATGAAAAAGAGTGGTATAAACACTCTGAACAAAAGTCTCTCAACTCTCAACTCTCAACACTCAACTTTCTATGACCTCTATGCAGAGTTCGGCTGTGCGTTAGGCACTCATCCCACGCTGCCTGACGAGGAGCTGTCGCAACTCTCGGTGGCCATCGTGCCGTTGCCTGGAGGCGAGTTCTACCATTTCGGAACCAGTCGTGAGATGATCAGTTCGACGCTGACACTACAAAACCTTGTGTACGACCAGCGTCAGATTATGCATCGTGACCGTAAGCCACAGCCCAGCATCTTTGTGCAGAACTCCGTCATAGACTACCCATTTGCAGCGGAGAACAAAAACATCTGGATTGAGAACAGCTACATAGGCAAACGCTGGACGCTGACGCAGGACAACATCGTGACGGGTGTGCCTGAGAACGACTGGGAGATACACCTTGCCCCTGGGGAGTGTATCGATGTGGTTCCTGTAGGCGAAAAGGACTACGAGGTGCGGCGTTACAGGATAGACGACCGTGTAGATAGTGACGAGATATGCACACGTGTCAACCTGCACCGCCTGTTTGCACAACGACAGGCCTTTCGTCGTGAAAACTGGTCTGCACTAGCCCGTAATTGGGAGCACAGCGTGTTCTACCAGCTTGACCTTGACGATGCTGCCAAGACGTTCCATGAGGAGCAACTGCCACTGCCACCGCAACTGCCTGCTGACGCACCACTCCTGACACGTATCAGCAACGCCATGTTCCGTGGTGACAGCGAGCGCGCCTTCGGTTTGTTGAGAGAAGGTCTTACAGACAGCGAGCCACAGGCCACAAGGGGCAGGAAGAGTGTTTCCGACGACCAGATTGTCTGGGCACGTTCTCCTGTACGCATTGACATAGCAGGCGGATGGACGGACACCCCACCCTATTGTCTGATGGAGGGCGGCAGCGTGGTAAACCTAGCCATTGAGCTGAACGGCCAGCCACCCTTGCAGGCTTACGTCAAACCATCTCGTGAACCACATGTCATCCTGAGAAGCATTGACCTGGGAGCTACAGAGGTGATAGAGACCTACGAGCAGCTCCTGCAATATAACAAAGTGGGCTCGCCCTTCTCCATCCCCAAGGCAGCATTGGTGCTGGCAGGCTTCCGTCCTCAGGCCCTGCATGCCACGCTCCGTGCCCAGCTGGAGGCTTTCGGCTGTGGCATCGAACTGACACTGCTGTCGGCTGTTCCCGCCGGCAGCGGACTGGGAACGAGCAGCATCCTTGCCGCTACCGTGTTGGGCGCACTCAATGATTTCTGCGGATTGGGCTGGGATAAGAACGAAATAGGCCAGCAGACACTTATCCTGGAACAACTGCTCACCACGGGTGGCGGCTGGCAGGATCAGTTTGGCGGTGTGCTCGGTGGCGTTAAACTGCTACAGACAGAGGCTGGCTGGATGCAACAGCCCGTTGTCCGCTGGCTGCCCGATGCCCTGTTCACACAACCGGAATATGCTCCCTGTCACCTATTATATTATACCGGCATCACCCGCACAGCCAAGACCATCCTGGCAGAGATTGTGCGCAGGATGTTCCTGAACCAGCACGAACAGCTGCAGATGCTACGCGACATGAAGCAGCATACACTCGATATGTACGAAGCCATTCAGCAACAGGACTTCCAGGAGATGGGACAGCTCATCCGCAAGACATGGACACAGAACCAGCTCCTTGACAGCGGCACCAATCCTCCAGAGGTTCAGGAACTGACCAGTCTCGTAGATGACCTTTGTTGGGGCTACAAACTGCCTGGAGCAGGGGGTGGCGGCTACCTTTATATGGTGGCAAAAGACCCTGAGGCTGCTGCACGTATCAAAACACTACTGAATGAACATCGGAACAATCCCAATGCCCGCTTCGTTGATATGACCTTGTCAAAGAAAGGCTTACAGGTTAGCAGAAGCTGAGCCGACTCAGCCTTCATCGTTCAGGCCCTTCAGAGGGTATTTCTCTCTGAAGGCTTTCAGACGTTCCTGTGTCTTCTCCATGAACCGACGGTATTCCTCCGATTCTGGGTGGAACGGACGGTGCTGCAAGGCTTCCCGTATGGGTTTCCATTCCTCCATAAACGTCTTGGCTTCTGCACAGAAACACCAGTCCGTGAGCTGTTCCCAAACGTAATCCACTGCCTGCTCCGAGGGGTGCAGCATGTCGGTAGCATAGAAACGATAGTCGCGTAGCTCGTCCATCAGTATTTCGTAGGCAGGGAAATAGGACAGGTGATGTCTGATGTAAGATGTAAGATGTAAGAGTCTGTCAATGGCGAGTAATAACGTGGCTTTCGACAGCTGACTCTCGTGGTAGCCGTATTTCCTGTAGCGGATGGGACTGACCGTCAGCACCACCTGCACCTCAGCATGGTGGGACTTCAACAGCTCTACGGCCTGTTGCAGATATGCCGCACATTCGCTGACCATCAGCTCTTCCTCCTGGAATAGGGCAGCAGGACGCTTCTCACAGTTATCGACAATCTCGCCCGTCTCTTTCAGCCGATAGACATGGTTCGTACCCAGCGTCAGGAACACCGTTCTGAACGAAGAAAGCTCCCCACCCATTTTCTCCAGGGTATGCAGGATGCTGACAGGATTGTACATCGTGCCATAGGGGTTCACCGTTACCGTGAAACCGTTATCCCTGAACCGCTGTCCTATCTCGTTGGCAAAGCACGAACCCACCAGCAGCACCTCGTCACAGGGCTGAAGTTCGAAGCCGGCCTTGCCCGTGTCTATCCTTGTCCTGAATTCCATAGGATGGTGTTACATCAATACTTCGTAGTGTCCAGGTCCGACGCCTTGCCGGTAAACTGAGGATCTCGCTTCTCCAGGAAAGCATGTATGCCTTCCAAATAATCGGCGCCCTGATATACCCGTGTGCGATAGGCATTAATGCGTTCAAAGCTCTCAGAGGGTATCACGGCAGAAGACTTCGAGAGAATACGGAACTGCCGTTTGATGGCGCTGATACTCAGCACGGAGTTACGACGCAAGGGCACGAGGAAGTGCTCTTCGAGCACAGCGTCAAGCTCCTCACGGGGTGCCACGCGGTTGATCAGTCCGACGTTCAAGGCGTCGTTTGCCTCTATGGGTGTGGCAAGGAAGAACATCTCACGGGCCTTGTTCAGTCCCAGTTGGTTGATAAAGTGCAGGAGTCCCGAAGCATTATAAGGTATTCCGATTTTGGCCGGAGTAATGGCAAAAGTGGCATTGTCGGAAGCGATAATCATGTCACAGCTGAGACACAGGTCACAGGCTCCACCCCACACCGTACCGTCAACACAGGCAATGACAGGAATGGCTACCTCCTGAATCTTATGAAGCATACGTTCCATAGGCACGTCGTAGGCCAGCGGGTCGCTGCCGTCCTGCGGCAACTCACGGATGTCGTGACCAGCGCTCCACACGCCGTGGCTGCACTGGGCCTTGATGACAATGGCCACACACTCCCTGCGGTATCCCTCGTCAAGAGCACGTACAAGGTCACGACACATCTCTTCACTCAGGCAGTTAAGCCTCTTGGGGTTCTGCATTTCTATAAAACACACGCGGTCTTTGATGCTGACGCTGACCAGACTATTCTTCTCTTGTTCCATAATCATAATTATCAATTTTCAATTCTCAATTATATTACACTCCCATCACAGCCTTTACCAGCCAGATAACAATAGGCACAGTAATGACAAAGACACCGATGACGTCAATAATGAAGCCCGACTTGACCATCTTCGTGATAGGCACCATACCCGAGGCATAGACGATGGCATTGGGAGGGGTGGAGACAGGCATCATAAAACCTAATGACGACGACAGGGCGATGCCGACAGCCACAGGCACAGGGCTGAAGCCCATCGAAACGGCTGTGCTAATGGCAATAGAGCCCATGAGGTTAATGGCTGCAGTATGCGAGGTAAACTCCGCCAGCAGCAGGGTGACGAAGCAGAAAAGCGCTACGAAGAACCACTCTGACGGCGTAGTGCCCAGCAGGTCCTTGATGCCTCCGCCCACCCAGTCAGAAAGACCGGTGGAGTAAATGAGGCTACCCAGTGCCAGTCCACCGCCGAACAGCAGCAACGTGCTCCAGTCTATACCTTCCAGTCCGTCTTTCCACGTCATGGTCATCTCACCTTTCTTCGCATCTACAGGCAGGAAGAACAACAGCAGGGCACCTACCATCGCAGCAAGTCCTTCGGGCACATGACTGTCGTAGAACTTGATGACAGACGACTGCGGGCCATAGATCAGACTCAGCACGCTGGGCAGTATCCACAGCACAACAGCTACGCTGAACGCCAGCACCGTGTTCTTCTGCGCCCGGGTCCATTTTCCCAGTTCAGCAGCCCGCTGGCGTATCATCTGCTGAGCACCCTCAATACGTGCCACGTCGGCAGGGAACATCCACATCAATACCAAGGAGGCCACGATGAAGAAGACAACCATAGCCACTACGCCCCAAACCATCCAGTCGAAAAACGATATCGTGGGAGCAGTAGGTGCCAGCTGTTCCAGGAACCCCATCATCATGAGGTTCGGCGGGGTACCGATGGGTGTCAGCACGCCACCTATGGAGCAGGCATAGGCCGTCATTAGCATCAGCCCCGTGGCATATTTGTAATTCTTCAGGTCAATGATTTTCCCGTTTTGCGCCATCATGTCACGAATAGTCTCCAGGAGACCCAGCGATATGGGAAACATCATGGCACAGGTTGCCGTGTTGCTTACCCACCCGGAACAAATAATACACACCAACCCGATGGCAAGGAAGATGCGGCGTGGAGAGTCACCCACCCACTTCATCGACATGATGCCATAGGCAATCCGCTTGTCCAGCCCGTTCACCATCATGGCCTTGGCAAGCAGGAAACCTCCCATAAACAGGAAGATCATGGGGTTGGCAAAATTGGCAAAGGCGTCACTCATCGGAGCCACACCCAGCAGCACACAGAGCGTTGGGCCCAACAGCGAGGTAACGGCAATGGGTACCGGTTCCGTAATCCACCACACGGCAACCATGGCCATGATGGCAAGCAGATGATGGGCTTCCTCATTGATTCCCTCAATAGGCAGCATCCACAGCACGACAGCACACAGCGGTCCCAGCAGGGCACCTGCGGCGCGGCGTTTCTTGTCGAATGAGTTGTTTTCTTGTTTCATTTTAGGTTTTATGGGTGCAAATATAAATAATTGTTACCACAAAACAAAAGATTCTTCCAAGAATTTGGACGTTACGGAAAAAAGTCCTACTTTTGCACCGTTAAGTTGACACATCGGACATGAATTACTCAATAGAAAAAATCACAACGCTCATTGGAGCACGACGTATCGGCACTGCCGACGCACAAATAGGATGGCTGTTGACTGACAGTCGTTCCCTTTGTTTCCCTGAAGAAACATTATTCTTTGCATTGAAAAGCAGCCGCAACGACGGCCATCGGTATATAGAGGACCTGTATCGTCGAGGTGTCAGGAACTTCGTGGTGGAAGCTCTCCCCTCGAGGGACTACAAGGACGCCAACTTCCTCGTCGTCCCCTCCACACTCGCAGCCCTGCAGCGACTGGCCGAACGCCATCGCGACGAGTTCAACTGCCCCGTAGTGGGTATCACGGGCTCCAACGGCAAGACCATGGTGAAGGAGTGGCTCTATCAGGTGCTGTCGCCCGACCATAACGTGACACGCTCACCCAAGAGCTATAACTCACAGATTGGCGTACCCCTCTCCGTGTGGCTGCTCAACGAGCAGACCGACGTGGCACTTATTGAGGCAGGCATCAGTCAGCCAGGTGAGATGCAGGCACTGGCCGACATCATTCAGCCCACCATCGGCGTATTCACGTCGTTGGGTCCTGCCCATCAGAAGAACTTCCGCTCGATGGAAGAGAAATGCATGGAGAAACTGCTGCTGTTCCATGATGCCAAGGTCATTATCTACAATGCTGACGACGACCTTGTCAGCCGTTGCATCCGTCGTAGTGGCTTCAAGGGACAGCGCATCGGCTGGCACAAAGAGTTGGTCGGCGATAAGATACAGATCAGCCTCCACTCTTCACCCTCCACCCTTCACCTTCCACCCTCCACCTTATACAGCCTCCCCTTCATCGATGAGGCCAGCGTGGAATGCTCGTTAGCCGTTGCCGCTACAGCCCTCTATTTAGGCGTGACACCTGAGCAGCTGCGTGAGCGAATGGCTCGTCTGGAACCCGTTGCCATGCGCTTAGAAGTCAAGGAGGGGCAACATGGATGTACGCTCATCAACGACTCCTACAACTCCGATATCAATTCTCTGGACATAGCCCTCGACTTCATGGCGCGGCGTGAAGAGACCAAGCGTACGCTCATTCTAAGCGACATTCATCAGAGTGGCATGGACTACGACGAGTTATACAAGCGGGTCAACGAGCTATGCGTCCAGCGTGGCGTGAGCAAACTGATAGGCATCGGTACCCGCATGGCGTCGAAGAGCAATCTGATTACCGTTGCCGAAAAACACTTCTTCCCCACCACTGAAGGGTTCCTTGCCAGCGATACCTTCCGTTCGCTACACGACGAAGTCATCCTCATCAAGGGAGCACGCGCCTTTGGCTTCGACCGCATTACCGAGCAGCTTGAGCAGAAGGTACACGAGACCATTCTCGAGGTCAACCTGAATGCTGTGGTGGATAACCTGAACTATTACCGTTCGTTCCTCAAGCCCGAGACGAAGATCGTATGTATGGTCAAGGCCGATGCCTACGGAGCAGGTGCTGTGGAGGTGGCGAAGACACTGCAGGACCATCGCGTGGATTATCTGGCAGTGGCAGTGGCCGACGAGGGTGTGGAGCTGCGTCGCAACGGCATCACGCAGAACATCATGATTATGAACCCCGAGATGACCGCCTTCAAGACCATGTTCGACTACGACTTGGAGCCGGAAGTCTATTCCTTCCGACTGATGGAGGCACTTATCCGTGCCGCCGAGAAGGAAGGTATTACCGACTGGCCTGTTCATATCAAGCTCGACACAGGCATGCACCGACTGGGTTTTGACCCCGATAAGGACATGGACGATCTCATCAGCCGACTGAAGCACCAGAACGCCATCATACCACGTTCGGTATTCTCCCACTTCGTGGGCTCCGACAGCGACGACTTCGACAATTTCTCGCGTATGCAGTTCGAGAAGTTCGACCGTGCCAGCCTTCAGCTGCAGGGTGCCTTCTCTCATCATATCCTGCGCCACATGGATAATTCCGCAGGCATCGAGCACTTCCCCGAGCGTCAGCTCGACATGTGCCGCCTGGGATTGGGACTGTATGGCGTTGACCCGCGCGACAACCGCATGCTGAGCACAGTCAGCACGCTGAAGACCACCATCCTCCAACTGCGTCACGTACCCAAGGAAGAGACGGTAGGCTACAGCCGCAAGGGCATCCTGACGCGCGACAGCCTCATTGCCGCCATCCCCATAGGCTATGCCGACGGTCTGAACCGCCACCTGGGACGCGGCGCCTGCTACTGTCTGGTCAATGGACAAAAGGCGCCTTACGTGGGCAATATCTGCATGGACGTGGCGATGATTGACGTGACCGACGTTCCCGACGTGCATGAGGGCGACACGGTGGAAATCTTCGGCAGTAACCTGCCCGTCACCGTACTCAGCGACGTGCTCGACACCATCCCCTACGAAGTCCTGACTGCCGTCAGCGGCCGCGTCAAGAAGGTGTATTTCCAGGATTAGTGTTTGTAAACGTTTACATGAAAATGTTTAATGTTTAATGTTTAATGTTTAATGTTTTTTCGTACCTTTGCATGCATATTAGGCTAAAACAAATAAATAATTATAAGAAATGAGTGCTGTACAAACTACGAAAATGACCAACTACCGTTGGATTATTTGTGCGATGTTGTTCTTCGCAACAACAGTAAACTACATGGACCGTCAGGTGCTCTCGCTGACGTGGAAAGACTTTATTGCCCCCGAGTTCCACTGGACCGATGAAGACTATGGCATCATCACTTCCGTGTTCTCCATCCTTTATGCCGTCTTCTGCCTCTTCGCAGGTAAGTTCATCGACTGGATGGGCACCAAGAAAGGTTACCTATGGGCCATCTTCGTCTGGTCGCTGGGTGCCTGTCTGCACGCAGGCTGCGGATGGGTGACCATGCAGTGGGAGGGACTGGACAGCATCGAGGCACTGAAAGCCGTTGAGGCAGGCTCCATGACCGCCCTGAGCATTGCTACCGTGAGCGTCTGGCTGTTCCTGTTCTGCCGCTCAGTGTTGGCATTGGGTGAAAGTGGAAACTTCCCCGCAGCCATCAAGGTGACGGCCGAATATTTCCCGAAGAAGGACCGTGCCTTTGCCACGTCGCTGTTTAATGCTGGTGCCTCTGTTGGTGCCCTTGCTGCCCCCATCAGCATCCCGCCGTTGGCTGAGGCATTTGGCTGGGAGATGGCATTTGTTATCATCGGTGCCCTGGGTTTTGTTTGGATGGCACTGTGGGTATTCATCTACGACAAGCCCAACAAGTCCAAGCACGTCAATACAGCAGAGCTTACCTATATCAATCAGGACGTGGAAACCGACGAAGATCCCAAAGACGCCAACGACGAGGGCGAGCAGATGAGCTATGCCAAGGCCTTCACCTACAAGCAGACCTGGTCGTTCATCGTGGGTAAGTTCATGACCGACGGCGTGTGGTGGTTCTACC
>CAMVQS010000006.1 GCA_947169685.1 uncultured Prevotella sp.
TTCAACGACTACGGCTACGGCACGTTCATCAGCGGTCCCTCGAAGACTGCCGACATCGCCCAGGTGCTCGTCATGGGCGCCCAAGCCGCCCGCAGCGTCACGGTATTCCTGATGCCAGAATAATAAAAAGTGGTCAGTTCGCTGACCACTTTTTATTGTTTCTTACTTACATACCGAGTAACGCATCGATACATACCGAGTAACGACCCTTTACACGGCATGTAACGGTCCTTTACACGGCATGTAAAGAACCGCCACATACTTATCGCACTACTTTCCTTGTTGTATTGCCTTGTTTGATGATGATGACACCACGGGCAGAAGCATCTACCTCACGCCCTGAGAGGTCGAAGTAGCGGACTGGAGCATTACCATCGGTCCTGATACCCGTAATGGCTGTGGTACCAAACTCGAAGGTCTGCTCTGCACTCCACTGTGAATACGTATTCTCCTCACCTAACGCACGCACACGGCAAACATAGCGTTTGTTTGTATCCATATTAGTGAACGTATAACTATTGGTGTCACTAGAATACATGGTAGTAACAGTTGCGCGACGTGGAGCCAGTGCAGGAGCATTGTTAAGACCCAGCTGCTCTGCCGTCCATGTACCATCATAAATTGCAAAATAGTTTAAGTACATCTGTGATTGGGGGGAGATTCTCAGGCGGAACAAGTCGTTCTGGTTAGGAATGGTAAAATTGAACACCTGCTTACTATTCCCCGTCACCTCGAACTCCACATTTTCTGTTACAATATCTGCGCTCGAACCACCAGTTTTCACACTCTCAAACTTCATGGTGCCCTTAACACTGGTGCCACTGGTAAACACGTCAGCTCCCATCACAAAGGTTACCTGCTGTGATGACGGAGCCCCCCACCAAGAGAGTGTCTCAATATAGCCAGTGGAAGTGGAGGTACCGATACGCAATTTTTGAGGGGTTGTGAATAATTTACTACCAGTCCACGACGTTAGTCCATAGCTTGACAACTTCGAACCAATATCCGTAAATCCAGCCGTTTTACTGTAGCACTTGCTGAAGTCATACTCACGCAGTAAAGCTTCATTAGGGTCACTGGCGGCCTTATCAATCATAGTCAATTCTATCTCATAGCCGACAGCTCCTTTGACCGCAGGCCATGACAGCGTAAAGCCATTACCAGTAGCAAGCTCTGTCGTCTCGATATTAGCAGGAATACCCATTTCAGGACGACAGGCCACAAAGGATACCGTCATAGCCTCCGTATCCTCCGTAATGTTGTCTATCTGCTTGTTCATAAACTTGGTGCCATCCGTGTTGACATTGTAAAGAATAGCAGCAGGTGTAGTATGGTTACCCAGCATGGTGTTTCCTGTCGTGCCAGGCCAAGGGTCGCCAGCCTTACTGGCGGAACGCTCGCTATAGTCATCATCTGCAGCTATGATGGTCATTCGCTGGCGATTGGCAACCGTATTAACAGTATTATTACTCCATGCATTTTTGCTGTAATCCACATGAAGAATAAGCATTCCATGACCATATAGTTTCTTGTCGAAATCCACTGGCTGTCGATTCTCCAACAAATAGTATTCGTCCTTATTCTTCTCGTTATAGAGCACGTAGGCCACTGGATTCGTTGCCAAAGGAGGCATATCAGTGATACGAGTCATCTCCTTGATTTCCACAGGTTCCATCCAGCCAGAGAACCAACGCTCATAAGAAGTGTAGCCAGCTGGCGTGCATGAGTTACCATTATAGCTACCTGCACACATCACATCCCAACTGCCCATACCATAATTGTCTCCTGCTGTATCATACATATCAGGCAAACCCAGACAGTGGGAGAACTCATGACAAGCAGTACCTATTCCATCCATGATAGAACCAGAATTCCTCATCAACTCGGCCGAACAGCCATAGGTATTAATGGTTACTCCATTATGCTCCCTGGTGGCATTCTCTGCGCTCAAGGACCATTCATGCGGCCAGATAGTTTCAGCAGCAGCACCTTGTGCCTCTGCATAGCCAGCATAAATGACGAAAACCTGATCAACCTCACCATCATTGTCCCAGTCGTATTTTGAGAAATCCACCCCAGCCTTATATGCAGCGTCCACAACCTCAGCTACCATGAGTGCTGGGTGAGTGTCGTTATGCTCTTTCCCATAGTCATCCGTATAGTGCTTACCATAATAAGCCATATTTTCAGATACAGTGAAAGGTCCGACCACATCAAAGTCAATGGTTAACTTACCATAGCTCTGCTTCTTGAAATAGTCACGCACAGAGCCAGCCATACCACCCTCACTATAGCCCTCCTCATTGAAGAAGCGAGTAAACGTCTCCTGGGGATTGGGGGTCACAAACTTCACGTCCTGATATTCAAGCAGGATAACCAATCCACGCTGGGTGCCTGTTGTTGTACTAACCTCACCAACACGCTTGGCTGCCCGTCTGCCTGCCATTTTACCAACAGCCAGCCTCTCCTGCCTCAGTGCCGTCCACTGCTCGCTCACTTCTTCGGCAGCCAATCGAATCAGTTCTCTATCCTTTAGTTTGTAGGCATTTCCCTCTGCATCCGTATAATACGAAAAGTGCTCATCGCCTTTCAACGTCAGCTCTACGATAGAGCCATTCTTCAGCTTCACCTTCTTTTTCAGTCCTGGCTTAGCAGGCACAGCAAAGGTGCTTATTGCAGCCATCATCATGGCTAATGTCGTAAGTAAAAGTCTTTTTCTCATAGAATTGAATCTTTATATTGCCTGCAAAGATAAGCAATATTTTTGAATTCACAAAGATATAGGCTGCAAAATTTACGCCGGCATCATTAGAGGGAAAGCCTCAGAGTACGAAAAAGTGAGCGAATCTTTTGGAAAAATAAGAGGCGCGAGCCTCAATGATGTGAGCTCGCGCCTCTTTTATGGTATAAAGTCCTAACGAACATTACTTTTTCAAAGTCATCGCATGCAGGAGATACTTCTTCATCATTTCCTTCTTGACCTCAACCTGCTTGCTCTGATGGAAGTTTCCACGCAAACGGCGGGCAAAGTCGCTGGCTGCTGCAGCACGCTTAGCTTTAGCAACTTCAGCAGGAGCGGCTCCTGGGAGAACTACCTTTGAAGCCAGTGTGGTTCCACCATAATATAACAGCTGTCCACCTCTATACAGATAACCTTGGAATTCGGTACCATCCTGTGTAGCTACAGTGGGGAAGGTGATAACTCCCGACTCCAGTGTACCAAATCTCGTTGGGAAATTGGCAATTACGACAGCAGGCTCATAGCTGCTGTACTTTTGGATGAGATATCCACCATAACTCTCAATGCTGAACTCACCTTTACCGAAGTCAACACCTGTTTCCTGATTTAGGATATATACACCTGCGGGATCCTCGGCATGAATGGTAATATCCTTCTCACCACCAGTTTCACCAAACAAAACTACTAAAGGTGCATAAGCATTCTTAATGCGATAGATGCCAGGAGTCTCTGTACTCTCTTCGATTTCTACCTGGTAAGTCTCAGGCTCGTAGGGGATGAAATTGCCATTTTCATCTTCTTCTCCATAGTAAGAGACGATATAGTCGTCAGTATAGTAACCTATACCTAATGACTGCCAAGGATTATTGCCACCACCATAGTATTCAAACTTAGCAGCTACAACAGTCTTCACATTCTCACCATCTAATACAACGACAACAACCTGCAACTTACCTGCCATGTCCTCAGGAATAGGAACCTGAATAGAACCAGCAGCAACATCGGTAGCCTCCAGTTCACCAGCTGCAATAGCGTCAGCTACTGCCGCAGCATCAGCAGATCCATCAACAACTACAGCCTTCACAGTCTCTGCATCTGCACCTAATGTCAGGTTAGCTACAGCAAATACGCTGCCCGCTACATCGGTAAAGATACCACTGTAAACAATCTCTGCAGAATAGTCAGCAGGAGTAAATCCTGGGAATAAAATCTCAATCTGTTTGTCGTCTTGAGAATGATTCCATCCACCAACGCCTGGAATATAATACCAAGGAGCCAAGTTAATCTGACCAGGTGTTCCGTCTTCCTGATAAGCAGCCACATAGTTCTTCAGATAAGCTCCCTCTACATGCCAGCTCGCGTGGAACATTTCATCAGAAACGTGGAAGCCCCAGACTTCACCATCAGCATCGCCACTATCGTAGCTAGAGATATAGTATCCCGTACGGAACGGCTCAAATGTTACCAGATTATTACGTGTCAGTATAGCACCGCCAACCTCTTCGCCTGCATGACGCAGTTGGAAGGTGAGATATTCAGACGGACCTTTATTCACAGAACCAGCCGTGTAGCCGCCTTCAACCAGAATCTCATCGTAGGGATTAACCAAACGATAAATGTCTGGATCAATCTCATTCTGCTGCAGGACAACATCAAAGTAGGTCTCGTCGTCAAACATAAAGGAATCCATGAACTTAGCCTTACCAATCGTTACAAACGGTGAAGGAATACCAGCGGCAAAGCTAATCTGGGCATCACCATAAGGAGTGGTGTTGTCAGCATCAGCAAGTGTCAAGGTGATGGGCTTGAAGTCATCATACTCCAACACATCTGGATTGTAACCGATAGTTACTGTAGCAGTTTTCTCACCAGCAGCAAATGACACTGAACTAGGAATCGTGAAGATACCTGATTCGTCAGTGCTCGTCAATGCGATGGTAATAGCTTCATCAGCAGCGATACGAAGAACCTGCACATTGAATGTGGTAGCATCCTTGGACAATGAAACTTTGCTGGCCACATTGTCAAAGTACACCTGTTGTCCAGATGCAGTTGCAGCCTGATACTCATACTTGTCGGTACAAGCAGTCAGCGTCAGTCCAAGAATGGCTGCGAGGGCTATAAATGTATTTTTTATTGTCTTATTCATATTCATTTCGCTTTTTAACAGTTATTATTTCCACTGAGTATAGAGACCTGAAGGATCAGGATTGTTCCAGTGGTTCACGGCCTGATTGTCCTGATACTCACTGACAGAGATAACAAGGTTCATCCAAGCAGGACGGCCATTGGTATTCAGACGCAGACGATCGAAGAACGGTGTGCCTTCGTAACCACGAGTAACACTCATGTTCAGACGCTTGTAGTCGAAGAAGAGCTGGCCCTCACCCCATAGTTCAACACGCTTCTGGAAGATGATCTCATCGACAGCCTCATCCTTTGTACTTGCATTTGTGCTATAAGAAGGATCACGATACTTGGTCATGAAGTCTGTCAGTGTAGCAATACCTGCAGCAGGATTACTTTGAGCCTCAGCTTCAGCCTTGATGAAATACATCTCCTCAACACGCATCAGAGGAATAGCGGTTGCAGAACCAACATTGTAGTCCTCTTGATTACCCTGACCAGGACGGAACTTTACAGAAGCATAGGTGGGGAGTGCCTCTGCCTCTTCGGCAGAAAGGTATTCAATATGATTCTTGGAACTCTGGTCGCGTAATGAAGAACCTTCAGGAGCCTGCCACCACTTTTTACGCCAGTCTGTGTCAGAAATACGCTCATAGAAGTTCTTGTCGCAGATAACATACTGTCCCGTTGCAGCACCTGTATAACCATAAGTGGTCTGGTTGGACATCCATGAGGTGAAGTTGACAATACCCGACTGAACGGCATCACTTTCTTTAACCAAATTAACACACCACATGAATTGTGTATAGGTATTCATACCAGAAGCCTTGTCCAGCGCAACAGCCTCAGACAGAGGGGTCATACCAGAAGCATCGATAGCCTGCTGGGCAGCAACTGCTGCTGCAGGATAATCTTCCTTCCACATATTTAGACGAGCCTCCAAACCATATACACAAGCCAAGTTAGGCAAGGTACGGTTCAAACGGTCGCTGATGTTGTCAATATACTTCTTGGCTTCAGCAATATCGCCCTCTATGAAAGCAACCATATCTGCCTTCTTGGCACGGGGATTGTTACGAGCCTGTTCTTCTGTCAAATCGGGCGTTACAATAGGTACTGTAAGTCCAAGTACATCGTTACCATCAGAATTAACACTGGAGGTCTTATCGTTAGGCAGGAACTCGTACATACGAGCCATATCCATATATGCCATGGCACGTACGGCATAGGCAGCACCCAAATAGCCGAGCTGATCCTTTGTGGCTGTTTCAGGATTTACCACCGAGATAATAGAGTTGGCTGCCTGAATCAGTTTGTAATAATAAGTCCATACGTAGGCAATATATATGTAACGACCGTCCAAGTTCATATTTGCACCAAAGTAATAGAAGTGGTAGGCATAGCTGCTGGTGGGGAAGCCTGCATCGTTACACATCATATCACGAATAATAAGAAGAGCAGGATAGCCAAATGGGGCATGCCAGTTATACCTGTCAACATAATCATCATCCATATCACCCAATTGGGCAGGAATGGCCATAGCTTGAGCCTTGGTTGCAGAGCTGGAACGCTCGGCCTGGTCCTGTGTAGCCACGTCCGTGGGCTCTGTCTCTTCAATACAACTGGTGTTAACCAAAGCCAGTGAGAAGAGACCTACCATCATGATTGATTTAATATATCTTTTCATATTTCTTTTTTTCCTTTTAACTTTAAACCATTAGAACGTAACAGTCAAACCACCAGAGATGGTACGAATAGGTGAGTAATAACCTTGACCACTGCCACCCGTGATAGATACACGAGGATCAAGACCCTGGCGCTTAGACCATACCCATACGTTGTCAGCAACAGCGTAGAAACGAATCTTCTGAACACCGAACTTCATGGTGAAGTTCTTTGGCAGCGTGTAGCCCAGTGTAATGTTCTGCAGTGAAAGATAAGAAGCACTTGTCAAGAAACGGTCAGATGCACCGGCCATATAGGTGTCACCATACTGCAGACGGGGTATGTCAGTGCTTGTATTCTCTGATGACCAAGCGTTGAGCAGATCAACATGAAGGCCATAACCACCACGAGAGCCCAGAGACATGAGTGAAGCATACTGTGAGTCGTAAACCTTACCACCCAGCTGATACTGGAAGTCAACAGAGAAGTCGAGACCCTTCCAGCTAACACTTGTTCCAAAACCACCATATACATCGGGCAGAACATCATCAATGATGAAGTAATCTGCCTCAGAATAGGTAAGCGTAGTACCGAGTTTATCTACGACAGGATTCCCATTCGCATCAAGCTCAAGACCATCATCCGTCTTCTTATACTGATACTTATACCACAATGACTCACCAGCATGAGAGGGGTCGTATGCTTCAGCACCAGTAGACTCCCATGTTTCCTCATTGTAAACACCAGCATATTTCATTGTGTAGTATGAGTAGCGAGACTCACCCTCCGTATAGAAGAAGTTGCCCGACTTGTAACCCTGATACTTACCATCAGCTGTCCACTGTGTCTTACGTTCCTCAGGCAGACGGGTAATCTCGTTGTGGTTTGAGGTCAGGTTGGCGTAAGCACTCCAAACCAAATCCTTATTGCGGATGATATCACCATTCAACTGAATCTCAACGCCATTATTGCGCATATCACCGATATTGGCATAGTAGCCGCTATAGCCGAAGCTCTCAGGCAGCGTGAAGTAAGACAGCATGTCCTTCGTAATGTTCGAATAGTACTCGATACCACCAGTCAGACGGCCATTCCACAGCGAGAAGTCGATACCGACATTGAATTTACCGTTCTTCTCCCAAGAGATGTCAGGGTTACCCAGTGTTTCCGGAACCAATGCAGCCTGATCCTGAGAGTTCACGATACTGTAGTAGTTGATGTATCGATATGCACCAATCTGGTCATTACCATTCTCACCATAAGAGGCCTTCAACTTCAACTCGTCAATCCACTTAACCTTGAACCACTTCTCATGGTTGATAAGCCAACCACCACCGAGGCTCCAGAATGTACCCCAGCGATTCGAGGGTGCAAAGTGAGAAGAAGCCTCATATACAATACTTGCCTGAGCAAAATAACGATCATCATAGCTATACATTGCACGTGCCAGCCAAGACTCCGTGTTGTAGTCACCACGAGAAGAAGAACCAGAACCTGCAACAACAGCACCTGCCAACTCATCGTTTTCAGGAGAGAACTGGTTGTTCATATAATAATATAAATCATAGTTACGCATACGATAGTACTCATGACCTGCCATCAATTCAATGTCGTGCTTGCCATAGAGCTGTTTCCAGTTGATACGCTGCTGGTAGTTGTATGTCCAATAGCGCTGGTGCTCCTTTGTTACTTGACCATTCAGGTTGGAATACTGTCCGAAGTAGGGATTAGTGGTGTTGGTATAACGCCACTCACGTAGATAGATATTGTTGATTGAAGTAATGGAGAAGCCATAGGGAAGACGAACTTCCAGCGTACCTGTACCATTAAAGGTGTTACCCTCTGTGTTGCGCCTGTCAAGCTGGTTAGAAGACAAGGGGTTCGACTGGCTGAGATATGGACGAACCAACCCTACAGAACCGCGATCGCCATAGTCATAACGAACCATCTTAGAATTCTCATCGTAGATGATGTTACCTTCAGCATCACGCATATAGACAGGATAGATAGGAGCAATATAGCCCAGCGCGAAAATGTTACCAGACGAACCACTCTCACCATCTTCACCCAAATAGTTACGGTCAAAGTGACCATAAGACATGTTGGCACCAATCTTCAACCATTCCTTCAACTGATAGTCGGCCTTCAAACGTGCGGTAAAGCGCTTGTAGTCAGAAGACTTTGTGATACCTTCGTTGCTGAGGTAATTGACAGAACCGTAGAATGTACCCTTGCTGGTGCTACCAGTAGCTGAAACGGTGTACTCCTGACGGGTACCAGTGTTGTAAATCTCGTCATTCCAATCGTCTGGATACAGATAGTAACCATTAACCACGTTACCCAGTGTAGCGTTGGGGTTCAACTTACCGTTCTGACCAATCAAATACTGACCCTGAGGAACATTATATACGTTATATTCCAAAGAAGTATTCTGGCCAGAGGCGAACATGGCATTGTTGGCATACTGCCAAGCTCCTTGAGCATCATAGCCTAACTTGTTCATTCCATAGTTGTACAGACCCTTGTACCACATCTCATAGTAACCAGCAGGGCTGTCGATATACTCATACTTTGGAGTAGCACGAACATTGGCACCCCACTTGGCATCTACTGTCACAATAGCATCCTTACCCTTCTTGGCACTTTTGGTTGTAATCAGGATTACACCATTACCACCACGGGCACCGTAAAGTGCCGTAGAAGCAGCATCCTTCAACACCGTCATTGACTCAACGTCAGTCGGGTTGATGTCGTTCAGCGAACCATCGTAAGGAGATCCATCGAGCACAATCAGAGGATCACTACCTGCAGAGATAGAGTTGACACCACGGATACGGATGGTAGGTGTAGAACCAGGAGCACCTGTCAGGTTGGTAATCTGCACACCGGCAGCCTTACCACGCAGGGCATCAACAGCATTCGTAACCTGCACCTTACCAATCTCTTCAGCACCTACAACGGCAGCAGAACCTGTAAATGCAGACTTCTTCTGTGTACCATAGGCCACAACCATCACCTCGTCAATAGAAGCAGCATCGCTCTTCAAAAAGACCTTCATGCCGTTCTTGGCTGTAACAGTCTGACTAATCATACCCAAGTACGAAATCTGCAACTGGGTTTTACCAGCAGGCAGCGTAATAGTGAACTGACCGTTCATGTCTGTCAACAGGCCAGTCCTGGTACCTACTACCTGAACAGCGGCACCGATAATCGGCTGACCGTCGTCCTGAGATATTACGGTACCTTTAACTGTAGTTTGTGCCATAGCCATTCCCAAACTCAGGAACAACGCGGCGAAAAACATCGTTAATCTTTTTTCCATAAATTCTCTCTCGTTTATTTATTAAAATTAATAATAGTGTCTCAGCTTTGTTAAGTCTTTGTTTGCTTCATATACAAGCATGAGATAGGGGTCTTTCGGCTCCATAAAGTTTTGCAAAGGTAACACATACTTTTTTAATTAACAAATAAAAACAAAAAAATTATTCTATTTTCCTTAAAAAATTAACAAAAAGACGCCTAAACCCCGTATTTAGTGATAATTTTACACCCAATGAATGTTAATTTGCGTGACTTTGAAAGAATATTCACGTTTCTATCTTAATATTTTTAAGATTATGTTCTTAAATAATAATTAATGTACGCGCGAGAACACGTTATACAAAACATTTCTCCTCAAAATAGTTGGGGAGACAGTATTTTTTTGTACCTTTACACCCATGAAACAGATAATTAGCATAATTTTGCTTACAGGAGCTTTGCTGACAGGCTGCTCTAAGAGTGATGACAGTACAATGCTGAGTATTGGCACGGAGTCATTTACGTGGGATTCGGATGTACGCTTGCAAAAGGTACAGGTAAAGTGTGATGGCAAGTGGACGGCGAAAAGCGACGTCTATTGGTGCGCACCCATCAGAAAAAACGGTGAAGGCAACGCTGGACTGCCCATTTGGGTAAGTCCCAACCTGACTGGCGAGGCACGTCAGGGTACTATCACCATCACTGCTGCAGGCGCCACTAAGACCATCAGTGTTTCACAGCCTGCCTTTACAGGTAGCCTTGATGATTACGAATACCACCTGCCTGTGGTGTTCCATATTCTCTACAAGGACAAAAACGATGAATCGCAATATGTGAAAGAAGGACAAATGGCGAAAATCCTGACTGAGGTGAACAAGCTGTATGCCCAAAACAACATGAACATTGTTTTTGAACTGGCTCAGTACGACGACAATGGCGAGGAGCTGAAGGAACCTGGTGTGGTTCGCCACGAAGTAACCTTCGATGAGTATGACCCTGAGCTGTTCCTTTCCAGTAAGCATGAGGATAACAGGCAATATGCCAAGTATGCGCAGAACATGAAGAAATACATCAATGTCTATGTGTTCCGCTTTGCGCAGGATGACGAAAAGAACAGCACCATGGGTATCTCAAACATGGCCATTGTACCTATGGCTCATCCGCTGGACAGTTTGGTAGCCACCGACGCAGCTAACGACTACGCCTATACTGCGACACCATGGGGATGCTGCATCAACAACGAATACATCTACGAATGGCAAGAGGGAAATAGCCTCAACCCCCAATATATCGCTGCCACCGTTGCCCATGAACTGGGGCATTATTTAGGACTATTGCACACGTTCTCTTCGGACGAATGTAACATCGATGATGCCTGTGACGACACGAACATCTGTGACTACGAGAACTACGTCAGCTATATCGCGGCCTATATCAAGCAACAACAGGATGCTGGCGTTAGCTCATTCAAGATGTCAGACTTGGCCAGACGCAAGGACTGCAAAACACTGAAGGAGTATGTTGCCCATAACATTTTGGACTACTCTTTCTGCTATAACGACGAGTTCACAGAACAGCAACGTAAACGCACTCGACACGTGCTATGGTATGGTCCCCTTGTTCCTGGCCCCAAACTGGTTCAATACAACACCACAGGCATCACGACACGGGGAGGTAAAGAAAAACCGGACATCGCTGAACGAATCCAACCATGTCCGGGCATTATAAAAACGAAGCCTTTTTCTACTTCTTACCAATAATACCGAGCTTCGTTGATTCCATGAAGCTCAAGACGTTATGGATTTCAGGACTGTCAGGCACCTGCTCCCTGATCTGGTTGATAGCATCGAACAGTGACGTATTGCTGCGGAATACCAGACGATAGGCGTTGGCTATGTGCTTGAGCACCTTTTCGTCAGCTCCGTGCTGACGACCTACGAAGGTATTGACACCACCATATTCGGAACGCTTGGTACAAATGACATAGGGCGGAATATCCTTCGAGAAGGTGCATCCGGCCTGAATCATCGCTCCACGACCCACGCGGGTCTTGGCATTGGCAATGACGCTGGAGGAGAATACAACAAGGTCATCAATCTCACAGTCACCTGCAACCTTTGTTCCATATCCGAAGACACACTGGTTGCCTACCTTAGTGTCATGCGAGATGTGGGCACCTTCCATCAACATGTTATCATTGCCAATAACAGTCTTTCCACCTGTGTGGGTGGCACGGTTGATAACCACATTCTCACGAATGACATTGTTGTCGCCAATGATACACTCGGACTTCTCACCACGGAACGCAAAATCCTGTGGCAAAGCACCGATAACGGCTCCCTGATGTACCTTGTTACGAGCACCCATACGTGTACCGTTAAGTATGCTGACGAAGGGGAAGATGACACAGTTGTCACCTATCACCACGTCACCCTCAATATACACGAAGGGGAATATCTTACAGTTATCGCCGATTTTCGCTCTGGGGTCGATTTCGGCTCTTGGACTTATTTCACTCATTTTCTTAAGCCCCCTAAGTTAGGGGGATGGGGGTCTGAACAAGCGTTTATCAGACCCATTAATAAGACATCTTTATAGGGAATCTGCGCTTGTTCAGACCCCCTGCCCCCTAACTTAGGGGGTTAGCGGCCTCCTCCACCTAATGCTGTATAGAGGCTGATGACTGCCTGCATCTTATTGAAATCGGCAGTCACTTTGTTAAGTTTGGCATTGAGCAGGTTCTGTTCGGCAGTAAGCACCTCAAGGTAAGAGGAACCGCTGCTGTGATAAAGGGCCTTGGTATCCTCCACGCTCTTGGCAAGCACGGTGATACGCTCTTCCTCAATCTTGCTGTTGGCATCGTAGCTGTTATAGTTGACGAGTGCATTGCTCACCTCGTTACCAGCGGAAAGAATAGTATTCTGCCAGTTGTTAAAGGCCTGCTCATACTTCAA
This sequence comes from uncultured Prevotella sp., assembly GCA_947169685.1. Classification (GTDB taxonomy): domain Bacteria; phylum Bacteroidota; class Bacteroidia; order Bacteroidales; family Bacteroidaceae; genus Prevotella. Next base: position 12,787 of record CAMVQS010000006.1, read on the forward strand.
CTTCGAGACCTTCAAATTAGCAATGAGGGCACCACGAGCAAAGATGGGCTGCGTCAGATTGCCGAACAACGTGGTAAGCCACTTACCCGGATTGATGACACCGTTATTGTTCGTGAAGGCACCTGTAGCACCAATGGTGATGGTAGGATAGAACTGCGAACGAGCCGTCTGTACGTCGTGGAAGCAGCTTGCAAGATTCATTTCAGCATTGTGTACGTCAGGACGGTTCTGGAGCAGCTGTACCCCTACCCCCGTAGCAAACTCTGAGGGCAGCGACTGCTGGTCGAGCGTAGAACGGGGAATCTGCTGGCCAGCCTGACCAATGAGTAGGCAGAGGGCATTTTCCGTAGAACGTATCTGACGTTTGAAGTCATTGGCTTTCGTCTGCATGGAGAGATAGGCAGCCTCTGCACTCTGCACACCCGTAGAACGTACACGTCCCAACTCGTGCTGCAGTTTCATCATCTCCCAAGTTTCCTTCGACATACGGCTCATCTCATCGACAATCTCCACCTGCTTGTCCAGCATCAGGAGCGTGTAGTAGCAGTTGGCAATGCCACTGATGACCTGAGCACGGACCGCCATCTGATAGTCCTTATAGCCTAAGAGCTTCATCTGCGTGGAACGCTTCTGCGAAAGAATGTTACCAAAGAGATCAAGCGTCCAGCTGGCCGTAACAGGCAGCGTGTAGGCCTTGGTGGTTACTGACGGATCTGTGTAGAGTGTGCTGATACTTCCCATGCCCGTGTTCGAACCGAACTGTACGGCAGGCAGGAAAGCGAGTTTTGCAGCTTTCAGCATGGTCTCATACATCTCGACGGTCAGCGCAGCATTCTGCAGGTTGGCATTCTTCTGCAACCCCTGCTCAATATATGCTTGCAACTGCGGGTCGGTGAACACCTGACGCCAAGGCAGGTTGCCAAACGAGGCTGTATCCTGAACGGCCAATGTGTCAAGATCATTGACGGCGTCACGTATCAGTCCCTCAGTGTTCACGTCGGGACGCTCGTACTTATTATATAGTCCGCAACTGCTCATCAGCAGTGTAGCGGCAGCAAATATCAAAATCTTCTTCATAGTCTCTTACTCCTCCACTTTATAATCTACAGGACGATGGGCATACTGTGCCAGCTCCGTGCTGACATCCTCCGTGTTCTCCTCATCTTCAAAGCGCATCGGACGGAACTTCTCCTGCAGGCTCTGGAAGATCACGAACAAGGTGGGCACCACCAGAATCTGGCAGAGCGTTCCTATAAGCATACCACCTACAGCTGCAGCACCCAGCGTCTGGTTACCGTTCTTACCTACACCCGAAGCAAACATCATCGGCAGCAGACCAATGACCATTGCCAATGACGTCATCAGAATAGGACGCAGACGGGCTGCAGCACCCAAGATGGCTGACCAGGAGATCGCCATACCCGTCTCTCGACGCTCCAAGGCAAACTGCACAATCAGAATGGCATTCTTGGCCAACAGACCAATCAGCATGATGAGCGAAATCTGCATATAGATATCGTTCGAGTGTCCGAACATCATGGTGAACAGGAAGCAGCCTGCCAGTCCGAAAGGTACAGAGAGTACTACTGCCAGCGGAAGGATGTACGACTCGTACTGTGCCGACAGAATGAGGTAGATGAAGATGAAGCACAGCACGAAGATGACTGCTGTTGTATTCGAGGACTTCGCCTCCTCACGTGTCAGGCCCTGATAATCATAGGTATAGCCTGCGGGCAGCACATCTTTAGCCACTTCCTGGGCAGCCTTGATGGCCTCACCGGTAGAATAGCCGCTGGCCACTGTTCCCGTCACATTGATAGACGTAAACAGATTGAAACGGTTAATGTTGGCAGGACCATAGACACGCTCCATGCGGCAGAACTCATTGACGGGAGCCATTCCTTTCGGCGTGCGTACATAAATACTATTGAGTGACTCAGCCGTCATTCTAGTCTCTGGCAAACCCTGTATCATCACACGATAGAGCTTACCGTAGGCGTTGAAGTTCGAGGCATAAAGTCCACCATAGTAGCCCTGCAGGGTGGAGAGCACCGTCGAGGGAGAGATACCTGCCTGCTTACACTTGGCCACGTCCATGTGGAGCATGTACTGCGGATAGTTGGGGTTGTAAGACGTTTGTGCGGTCTGGAACTCCGGACGCTTGTTCAGCTCTGCCAGGAAGTCCTTGACGATGCCATAGAACTTGTCGAGCGAGCCACCCGTACGGTCCTGCATCACAAGGGACACACCGCTGTTGGCAGAGAAGCCAGGAATCATTGGCGGTGCAAAGGCCAGCACCTGTGCATCCTTGATGTGGGCTGTCTTCACGAAAATCTGCGCTATCACACCTGTCGATTCGTAAGGATTCAGAAAGAAGCGGTAGATGCCGTCACCTTGCCACAAGCCTGAAATCTTCCACCATAAGCCTTTTTGACGCTCATCGAACGGTTTGAGCTTGATGATGAACGTTGCCTGGTCGGAACCAGAACCTGCAATAAAGTTGTAACCCTGAATCTGCTCACGGCTTTGAATAGCAGGGTCGGCTGCCAAGATAGAATCTACCTGGCTGATAACCTGACGTGTGCGTGCCACTGACGTTGCAGGGGGCATAGAGATGGTACAGAAGATAGTTCCTGTATCTTCGTCAGGCACCAGACCGGTCTTAGTGGTCAGCATGGTTCCTGCCAGCACAACAATACCGATAATAGCAGCAATGATGATGGCCAGAGGCTTCTTCACCAGTTTCTCCACGCGGCTCTTATACTTGTCCAATACTTTGTCGTAGGCTGTATTGAACGAAGTGTGGAATCGGTCCATCATTGACATCTTACGCTCATGTCCATCCTTATCGTGCGGTTTCAGGAAGATAGCACACAAGGCAGGCGACAGCGTCAGGGCGTTCAAAGCCGAGATGAAGATGCTGACAGCCATTGTCACACCAAACTCACGATAGAACGAACCAGATGTACCACCAATGAATGATACAGGTACGAACACTGATGCCATCACCAGCGTGATGGAGATGATAGCGCCTGAGATTTCGTTCATGGCGTCAATCGATGCCGTCAACGTGCTCTTGTATCCCTGATCCAGCTTAGCGTGAACCGCCTCCACCACCACAATGGCATCATCGACCACAATGGCAATAGCCAAGAGCAAGGCCGATAGCGTCAGCAGGTTGATAGAGAATCCGAAAACGCTCAGGAAGAAGAACGTACCTACCAGTGACACTGGAACGGCAATCAGCGGGATGAGCGTAGAACGCCAGTCCTGCAAGAAAATATAAATCACGAGGAACACCAGTATGAGGGTGAACACAAGCGTGAACACCACTTCCTCGATAGAGGCATACAGGAACTCCGTAACGTCATAGTTAATCTTATACTCCATGCCTGGAGGGAACAGTTTGGCCTGCTCTTCCAACTCGGCCTTCACCTGCTTGGCAATCTCATTAGCATTGGAGCCGGCAATCTGCTGCACCATACCCAGTACTGACGGCAGGTTGTTGTTGCGCATCGACACGCTGTACTGCTGTCCACCGAGTTCTATCTTTGCCACGTCTTTCAGTTTCAGTGTCTGGCCCTCATCGTCGCTTGAGATGATGATATCACCAAACTCCTCGGCAGTTTTCAATCGGCCGGTATAGCGCATAGAATACTCATAGGCCACGTCCGACTGCTCACCAAATGCACCTGGAGCTGCCTCAATGTTCTGTTCTGCCAGCGCAGCACTGATGTCTGACGGCATCAGGTTGTGTTGCTTCATCACATCGGGTTTCAGCCAGATACGCATAGAGTAGGTCTTCAAACCTGGCGACTGCACGTCACCCACACCCTGGATACGCTTGATGGCAGGAATGATGTTGATGTTGTTGTAGTTCGTCAGGAACTCGTCGTCATAACGGCCATCTGACGTCAGCGTAAACATCAGCACCTGTGATGTCTGACGCTTTGTTACCGTCACACCGATACGCGTCACCTCAGCAGGCAGCAGTGCCTGAGCCTGCTGTACACGGTTCTGGACGTTCACAGCACACATATCGGCATTCATACCCTGGCGGAACAGCACACTGATTTGTGCCGATCCGGCACCTGCCGTCGATGATATATAGTCCATGCCTTCCACACCGTTGATGCTTTCTTCCAACGGCGTGATGACGGAGTTCTTTACTGTCTCTGCATCAGCACCAGGATAGCTGGTCCATACCGCAACGGTAGGTGGCGCTATGTTGGGGTACTGCTCAATAGGCAGCGACACCAATCCGATAATACCCAGCAGAACGATGAGGATAGAGATCACCGTCGAGAGTACCGGGCGTTTAATAAAGGTTGTAAAAGTCATACTAATTTACTATTTGACAATTTACCATTTACAATTACTTCTTCATTGCTCCCACAATATCACCAGCTGTCATCGCCTTAGCCTGCTCCTGAATCTTCTGTTCATAGCGCTCAGGGGTGATGGGCACAATCTCCATGCCGTCGTTCAGCTTGGTGATACCGTTGGTCACATACTTGTCACCCACCTTCAAACCATCCGTGACAATGTAGTTATTGCCGTCGTTCTGCGGATCAACCTTAATCTCAGTATAAACCACCTTGTTGTCCTTACCCAGCAGATAGACAAACTTCTTGTTCTGAACCTCAGACACACAACTCTGTGGAATAATGATAGCGTTGGTGTTGATGTGGGGAATGATAATGTTACCCGAACCACCGCTCTTCAGCAACTTCTGGGGATTGGCGAATGATGCGATGAGCTGAACAGAACCTGTCGTAGCATCAATAACACCACTCATCTTGGTCACCTTACCCTCGTTCCCATAGATGGTTCCATCTGCCAACTGCAGCTTTACTGCTGGAAGACTCTCCAGTCCGTTCTGCGAAAGCACCATGGCATCCTTCTCCGATACAGAGAAATAAACATCCATCGAAGAAATATTGGAAACGGTGGTCAACACGTTTGAACCGCTTACGAGCGCACCTTTCTTAAATGGCAGGGTGCCGACAACACCTGTTGCAGGACTCTTCACATAGCAGAACGACAGAGCCTCCTTTGCAGATGCCAAGGCAGCCCTGGCCTGAGCCAGCTGTGCCTGTGCACTCTCAAAGTTATTCTGTGCCGATTGCAGTTCAAAGTCACCAATTACTTTGTTCTCATGTAGTTTCTTGGCATTCTCATAAGTCAGCCTCATGGTATTCAGCTGTGCCGAAGCCGTATTGACGGCAGCCTGAGCCTGACGGACCTGAGCCTGATAGGTCTCATTGTCAATCACGAACAACAGCTGTCCAGCGCTGACCGTCTGACCTTCCTTGACGTTAATCTGCGTCAGGAAACCCTGTGCCTTCGGACGAATCTCCACGTCTTGAATACCTTTGATAACTGCAGGGAACGTGGTCTGCATGTCAGCCTGCGACGTGCCAGCTGCCACTACGGGAAACTCGTTATCACCAAAGTTGGGACGGCCACCGCCTCCACCGCATGATACCATCATTGCAGCCACAACTGCAATCCATAACATCTTCTTTTTCATACTTTTTCTTTGTTATTTTATTATTCGAATAATCTAAATGTTGAAAACTAAAAGTCTTTTGTTTGGTTTCCGAAGTGCAAAATTACAAAAAATCCCACACACCTATTTATATTACAATACATATTTAACAATATTTATGCCCATTTTTTCTTTGTATTGTGCTCACTTATTAGATAAATTTTTCACGTTCGACAAAAGAAATACGTTTCTTTTGCACTCACTTAATCAAAATTTTTGTACTTTTGCAGCAACTAAAACTATTGAATATGACTACAAATAAGAAACTCATGCCTGGCAGAGATGCCCTACAACGTTATCTGGACGAGATTGGTGACACTCCATTGATGACAGATGCAGAGGAGCAGCAACTGGCTCGGCGCATACAGCAGGGAGACCAACATGCTGCAGACCAATTGGCAACAGCCAACCTGCGCTACGTCGTAACCATAGCCCACCAGTACGTCACCACAGAGTTGAGCACCGACGACCTCATCAGCGAAGGAAACATTGGACTGATGAAGGCCGCCCAACGGTTCGACGGCAGTCGCGGCAAGCGTTTCGTCACCTTTGCTGCCCCCTATATCCGGCAAAGCATTGAGAATGCGCTCTCCGCATTGGGAGCCCAACCCCTCACACTCTCCACCGACGAGTCGCTGCCCATCGGGAGCAACAACAACTTCACTCTGCTCAATGTGCTGGAGGACAAGGATGCCCCATATGCCGATGCCAACATAGAGCAGCAATCGTTAACGAAAGAAATGTTGAGTTCTATCAGCGTGCTCAACGAGCGTGAACAGGCTGTCATCACACGCTATTTCGGCGTAGGATGTGAGCGTCTGACCATGATAGAAATCGGCATGGAGTTAGGACTCAAGCGTGAACGTGTCCGCCAGATACGTGACACAGCCCTGCGCAAACTGCGTAAGGCAGGCGTCAAAGCTTAGAGGTGAAGCCCGCTTGGCTCTGCCGCTTTGTGCCTTCAGGTCAAAGAAGGATATCTTTGCAAGAGTAATAACATAAAATATCAAGAACTATGAATATCAGTTTAAAGAAAGCTGCGCTCATTGGCCTCATTGGCGTCGAAGTGCTTATCGTGATTAATCTCCTGAGTCTTGTAACCTTCTTCTTCCGTCTGCTTTTCGAAAGCTATTTCCCGTTCAACTTCTTGAGCTTCTGCTCACTCGTCGGACAGTTTGTCTGCGTCATCTGCTTTGCTGCACTGGGCTTTTTCCTCTATACTTTCTGGCAGAAAACACCAGAGGAATAGCTCGCCCTCTGCCACAGAAACTATAAGCAAAAGCTATGGCACGGATATATACAATTAAGTGTCCGAAATGTGGACATGTGTTTAAAGAGGCAAAAGGCGTGTTGATGAGGTGGGACTTTTCGAAACCCATTCCTGCTGAACTACAAGATGAAACCCCGTTCAATTGTCCAGAATGTAATCACACAATGTGCGTCTTGGATGATGACTTCAAAGATTACGTGGTGGAAACATTATTTGTTGATTGAAGTTATCAAAGAAAACTTGTAGTCATAGAATCGTAGAATCGCAGATTTCTGCTATTTCTCTTGGAGATTATATTATTATTTTGTATATTTGCACACAACAAAAAAATAAATTAAGAACAACTACCTTATTTTTACTGAAGATGTCACGAATAGATTTAGATAGAAAAGTCAACTCTGCATGTACCACAGGATGCAATAAAGAGGAACGTGCAAAAAGAGCAGAGAATGATTCTTGCTCTTTGGTAAAGTCTCTTAAAGATAATCTTCCTATACGATGTGTGGGGCAATGGGCAGAAGAAAAGATATATCTTTTACATCAATATTTTGGAATATTTGCTGGCGGAATGAAAAATAGATGGCCACTTAATTATATAGAAATATGTAGTGGCCCAGGTATTTGCATTAATCGTCAGGAAGGAATAGAATTCGACGGAACCGCAATTGCCATATTGAAACATAAGCAATTTCAATATATTAATAAAGCGTTATTCTATGATTATGATGACAATGTTATTGATACATTGAATAAAAGAATCTCTCAATTGAATTTGTCTTATAAAGCAGAAGCAAGATTTGGTGATTATAATTGTCCGGATACTATTTGTACAGAACTTCGAAAGTTGGGAAACAATTGTCTTAATTTAGTTTTAATAGACCCCACGGATTGTAGTGTACCTTTCTTATTGATTGAGAAGGTGACAAAAACATTAGAACATGTAGACTTAATCATTAATGTCGCTACAAAAACAGATTTTAATCGTAATATCCCTATGGCCTTTGGAGATGTGAGAAGAGCAGAAAAATATGCACGTTTTTTGGGAAATGACAATTTCTTTTCTTCTTTAGATAATCGTTCTTTGTGCGAAAAAAAAGAATATCAGAAGCTACGAGAGAATTTTAGAAAGACATATGAAAGTTCCTTAAGAAGAATTGGTTTTAAGCATTTTGATTACTCTCCTATAAGAAACTATTATGATATATTATTTGCCACCTCAAATGACAAAGGTATTGAATTCTGGAAGAAAGCCACAAAAGTTATTGATTCAAATGGTCAAAGATATTTAGATTTCGAATTATGAAAACAACAAAAATAGAATGGACAGATAAAACTTGGAATCCAATTACGGGATGCACCAAGAAATCGGCGGGCTGTGCCCACTGTTATGCAGAAGTAATGGCTCGTCGCCTAAAAGCTATGCGACTGGAGAAATATCGTAACGGTTTTGGGCTGACGTTGCATGAAGATGACCTGGAAGAGCCTCTACAATGGAAGAAGCCGCATAATATATTTGTCTGCTCTATGAGTGACATCTTCCATGAAAATGTACCTTATGAATTCGTGGATCGTATAATGACTACCATCCGTAAGAGTCCTCAGCATCGTTACCAGATCCTAACCAAACGTGCAGAGCGGATGGCTGAGTACTTTAGTACTCGACTGATTCCGCAAAATGTATGGCTGGGTGTTACTGTGGAATGTCTGGCTACCAAAGCACGCATTGATTATTTGAGAACGCTGAATGCCTGTATCAAGTTCCTGTCATGCGAACCATTGATTGAAGACTTAGGTGAAATGGACCTACAAGGTATTGACTGGATTATTGTAGGTGGTGAGAGCGGACCAAAGGCTCGTCCCATGCAGCTTGATTGGGTTGTCAACATAAAAGAACAGGTAGAGAGACAAGGTGCTGCATTCTTTTTCAAACAGTGGGGAACATGGGGCAGTGACGGTATAAAGCGTAATAAGCATGCCAATGGAAAACTTCTTTTGGGCGAGGTAATTCAACAAATGCCAGATAGGGTTGCTATTTAGAAAGAAAAAAGGTTGCAGATGTAAAGTATGGCAGAACAAAACGAAAACTTAAATAACAGAAGCCTTGAACTCTGTAGGCGTATAGTTACTACAGAATCGTTTATAACAGAAGCTAAAGAAATCTATGGCAACCGCTATGACTATAGCAAGGTTGATTATAAGAATAAAGAACATAGGGTGACCGTCGTTTGTCCTGTTCATGGCGATTTTCAAGTCTATGCTCGTGAACATCTTGATGGTAAAGGATGTCCCAAGTGTGAGAAGGGCGAAAAATTCATTGCCAAGCTAAAGGAGAAGTTTGGCGACAAGTTTGGTTTGGAAGAATTCGTTTATGAGAGTTCTACTTTGCCTGTTACGTTGATATGTCCCACACATGGTGCTTTTTCAAGATTGCCACACCAAATTTTAAACTTACAATTTGGTTGCCCTATGTGTGGCAGCGATGCTAAAGATGAAATACACAATGCTGCTGTGGCAAGAAAAGAAGAGATTAAGAAACAAAAACAAAAGGAAAGAGAAGAGTTTGAAGCTCAACGTCTAAATAATTGGCTACAAGAAAGAGAGAAGCGCAGAATCTTACGTGAAAAAGCAATGAAAGATCTTCTTTCAGGACACAAGTCCTTAGATTTCTATTATCCTTTTCAAATCTATCAGCAAAGTGTTGACGAACATATAGAAGGTATTAGATATGGTGGATGGAAAACAGAATATTATAAAGCGTTTAAGTTAGATGAAGAGGAAGCAAGAAAATTAAAATATTTCAGAGAGGGCGATACCTTTTACATGTTCCCTAATGAAGCCCCCTCACAAGATATCATTGATGATTATGAACAATATAAGCCTTACTATGGAGAAGGCGAAGACAGAGTCACTTTTGAGGAACATCTATCACACAGAGGAATAACTGTTTTTTTCCATGGAAAAGATTTGCTGCTTAGGGAGGACAGATATAACTCTATTCATAATCTGACAGAGGAAAATCTACGTAGTGCAATAGATTTTGTAAAAACAAAATACCACATGAACGAGGATAATGCAAGAATCTATATTTTCCCTTATGGATCAATGGAATTCTTCATTTCAGAATCATTTGAAAAACTTAGTGGTAGGTCTGACCATAGAAAAGAATCAAACTGGATAACATTTCCGTTAACCACGGATTTCAATTATAGACTCTTACGACAAGAATGTCGAGATTATGCAAATCTTCATCCTTTAGAAAAAGAGCCAATACAAGATTTCTCAATCGATTTAGAAGAAATTGTAAAAAACGCTTTATTTAAGAAAATCCATGAGAAATATGGTGATGTGTCAGAAGAAGAGATGAGCAACATTATAAACCAGTTTGCAGATAATCGTGAAGATGAAGATGATAGTTTAGATGATAAGGGAGATACTATCGAAGAATCTCCTGTAGTATTAGAATACTCAAGTAGTGTTAAGGATAGTTTTATTGCTATTGATTTAGAAACAGCGACATCAGAAAGGAGTAGTATTTGTCAGATAGGAATAACAGAGGTCATTGATGGCAAGATTTGCAAAACTAAGAGTTGGCTTGTACAACCAGAAGGCAACAGATATGATTCTATGAATATCTGGATACATGGTATTACTCCCAGTGATACAAAAAACAGTCCTACATTCCCTGATGTTTGGAAAGAAGTTCAGCCATACTTACAAAATAAAATAGTAGTAGCACATAACACTTCTTTTGATATGTATGCTTTGAAGAATGCATTTGACAAGTATGGAATGGAATATCCAACCTTTGATTATTATTGCACCCTGCGCATTGCCCGATACACAATAAAGGGATGTTATAGTTATTCATTGGATGTCGTATTGAATCATCTTGGAATCAATATGGGACAACACCACAAGGCAGATAGTGATTCTCGTGCTTGCGCAATGCTACTTCTAAAATGTTTGGAAATGGATGGGAGTACGCTTGATGATTTGGAAAGCAAATACGACTTTCATAGGGGTTGCTTTGCGCCAAACAAGTTTAAGGCTCATCTAAAAAATGAGAAAGTTTATAAGTACAAGTCCATTATAGAGTCACTTGAAACAAATACCGACCTTTTGGATGAGAATAATTATTTCTTCGGAAAGTCAGTTTGTTTTACAGGAACATGCAAATATGGCGTAAGAAAAGACCTGCTTCAAAAAATTAAGGATGTGGGAGGTATTCCTATGGATTCAGTGACAAAAGACACAAATGTTCTTGTCGTAGGTCAACAAGATTATAGAGTCGTGGGAGAGGATGGTATGAGCAGTAAACAGAAAAAAGCCTTAAAACTATTAGAGAAAGGCTATGATATAGAGATTTTAAGTGAAACTGAATTTTATAATAGATTCTAATTCCAAAAATGATATGAATACTCAATTAGACATATTTGGCGACAGTGCTATTATTCAGCAGAATCCATTGACCGACCGTCGTGTTGGTTTCATTGGGAAGTTCAAGAATCGTGCTGCCCTTGTTAAGAAGGTTAAAGAATTTGGAGCCTCAGAGAAGAGCAAAGACGGGTTGACCCGTGATACTCAGATTCTTGTCATCGGTAGTGATGTTAAGCAAGAAGAGCAAAATCGTCTCCTCTGCTACGAGCATGACGGCTGGAAACCTATGAAAATAAGTGAAGCTGAACTTCAAGAGATTTTTAAAGGACATTATGCTGGGTTTGAAACCACGCCAGAGCCAATAAAGCAGGTTAGTATCGATATGTCCTACTATAATTGGAATCCCCCTGCATTATCCGATGAAGATGTAGAAGATGCTGGAATTCGTTGCTCATCACCGCTTGTTTATGGAGAAGAAAATCCTCTTTACGGAAAGGAGATTTATGTCCCTAACAAGCCCAACGAAGATACGAGTATCCTTAGGCAGATCATTGGAAACTTTGGAGGTTATGCAAATACAAGAAACTTCGATGATACCAATGTTATAATGTTGAGTAGTGAAACTTTGCGACTACTGAAACAGGGCTTAAAAGATCAGGTGATTCTTGATATTGAAAACAGTTACAACAAAAGCAATGCAAAAATGTTCAATATTCAGTTCACAAGTGAGAGAGATTTCCTCGGTTGGGTAAAGGCTCGCATGGAAAAGTTCCCGGATGAGAGTACGATGGCACTGCTGAATAAATATGATAAAGAATAAACATTACGAAACGCAGGGACAGCCGTTTTGAGAGGGGGAAGGTAAAAGAAGGAAGATGTATGAGGTTCGACATTCTCACCGTGGGAACGTGTCGAAAGGTGCCGTGTAAAGGGGCGCAACTCGGTATGTAAAGGGGCGTAAGTCGGTATGTTTCGCTAAGACTGTGCTATACCTCACCTGAAGTACCTGAAAGAGCGACGGGCAGGGAGTTTCGGCAAGTGAGATTACCCTGCGGATACCTCACTCGAACCTCACCTAAACCTCACTTGAACGGCTTTAGAGAAAAGAAGAAAAAAATGCTTTTTCGGATGATTTTTTTGCCAAAAAGCTTGCAAAACGCAAAAAAATTTTGTATCTTTGCAGTTGCTATGATGCATGAGAAACACTCATTGAGCCACTCTTAGCCTTAAACTCTTAAAAATCTTATTTTTATGCAACAAGAACTTACCGTGAAGGGTGAGGCTATGTCAGCTTCACTGGAAGGAACGCTCGCAGTAGAGCTATTTCTCAATGAACACTACTGTTTTCGTCGCAACGTGCTGAACGGAAAGGTGGAATTTCAAATCAAGTCAGAAGAGCACCAGAACAGCGTGTGGAAACCGCTGACGCAGCAGGCGCTCAACAGCATCGTCATTCGTGCGAAACGTGAGCAGGTGTGCGAAAAAGGTTCGCCTCGGACGGACATCACGGAGTTTGTCAACTCTGACGAACTGGATGTGTTTAACCCTATTGCCGACTATCTGGAACATCTGCCCCAATGGGACGGACAGAACCATGTGGGGCGACTCTTCGAACGGCTGCCTGGCGTGGATTCTGAGTTGCAGGGCTATCTGGCCACCTGGCTGCGTTCGGTGGTAGCCCACTGGCTCCAGATGGACACCGTTCACGGCAATGAATGCGTGCCGACGCTGATTGGCGCGCAGGGCTGTGGCAAGACGACTTTCATTGTGCGCATGCTGCCTCCCCAGCTGCGTGAGTACTATCTGGATCACCTGAACCTGTCGAACAAGTTTGACAAGGAGATGGCGCTGACCAACAACCTGCTGGTGAACCTTGACGAGCTGGAGGCCATCCGCCCCAGCCAGCATGCGGCTCTGAAGCAGACGCTGTCGAAGAACAAGGTGAACGGCCGTCCCATCTACGGTGCTTCGCAGGAGGACCGCCCACGCTATGCCTCGTTTGTGGCGACGACCAACAATCCTCATCCGCTGACGGATGCCACAGGCTCACGCCGCTACATCTGCCTGACGATTCCTGAAGGGAAATTCATTGACAACACGGGCGACATTGACTATGACCAGCTCTATGCTCAGGTGCTCTACGAACTGCGTGTACAGAAGTCGCCCTATTGGTTTAACAACGACGAGGTGGCACGCATTCAAGTGCTGAACCAGAACTATCTGGAGAAGAAGGACATTGCAGACATCGTCAGCATCTGTTTCCGCAAACCTGAACATGGAGAGACGGCCAAGTCGATGAACTGCGAAGCGCTGCTGCAGGTCATCATGCGGGCTTACCCCTCCATAAAAGCCACACATGGCACGAAGGTCTATCTGGGCAGGGCAATGAAGGCTCTGGGTTTCGACAGCACGGATTGTGGCCACGTGGCACATTATAAGGTGGTGCCGTTAAAAACTGCATAAACGAGAAGTGAGGGTGCGAGTGAGGTTCATGTGAGATACGAGTGAGGTATCCACAGGGTAACCTCACTCGCTGAAACCCTTTACAGAAAGGCTTTTCAGAAAAGCGAGTGAGGATTCTCTTCTTCTTTAATTGCTGGCATCAAGCCAACCAGCCAACGCTACCAATGCAGCACTCCAGTTAATGGCGATCTCGTTGGAAGCGTAAGACTCCATAGCATCTACATAGGACTCATCAGGCTGCTTCGAGGTGTACTTGACGCCAATCTCATGAGCATCCTGCTGGCCTGGGTTTGGTCCTCCCACCAGCATACCAGGGAACGGTGCCTCAACGCCATCGGCAGTGGAGAGACGGTGGTGTGGACGCATCGGACTCTTCACGCCAAAGCCCGTCACATAGCAATAGCCCGTAGCGTTACGGCCCAGGATGTAGTCCATGTTCTGCATGGCAGCCTTCAGGTATTTCGCATCCTTGGTCAACCGTTGGGCTGTAAGCAACACAACACCATTCACGCAGAACGTCTCCGACAGACAACCCCAGGCAAAGTCCTTCGGGTTATTTCCTGACGGGGTATTGAACGAACTGGTTGCCTGCGTACTCATCATGTGGTCACAATAATCCAAGAGCAGCTTCCGATTGACACTGGCTTGTTCGTCACCGTCGCAACGCAACCAGTCGAGACTGCCCAATCCTCCCACATTACCCCATGAGGGCACTACAAACGTCTGAGGCTGCAGACGTACAGCCACTTCGCGGAATATCGGGTCTTCTGTCAGCAGGTAGAGCTCCGTAGCTGCCCAGTATTGTTCGTCAGCAGCGCTTCCGTCACCATACTCACCCGTATTGACTGCCGGCTGGAACTCAGCATTCATCTTCCCCTGCGAGAACAAAGCCTGCGGATGCTCTTCTGCCCAGTGATAGGCAGCCAAAGCAGCACGGGTAGCATGTTCTGCAAAACAACAATAGTCCTTATTTCCTTTGTATATACGGGCTGCCTGTGCCATCACAGCAGCAAAGTCATAGCTGGCCGTCACACTCTTCTGAACCACATAACGCTGCTGGTTACATGCTGCAGGCATCACCATTCCTTCGAAGTTGGGCGTTGTCAGTTTGTGATAGACGCCTCCGTCGTAGGGGTCCTGCATGGTCAGCATCCATCGCAGGTTATACATCAGCTCGTCCAACAAGTCAGACGTCTGGTTGTCCTGTTCAGGAATGTTCACCTTCAGAGCGTCGTAATAGGCTTTGTTCTGTTCGTAGGAATAAAGCATCAATCCCACGGAGTAAGCCGAGTTGACGATGTACTTGTTAAAGTCGCCGGCATCGTACCAACCAAGTGGTGACGACAGCGTGCTGCCTGCAGGACGACCAGGTGAGACGGCTGACGGATGGATATAGACCAGCGTGTCAGCATGACCCAGCGGACGTGCCCACTGTCCTGCATACTTCGCGTCGATAGCCATACCCGAACGGTTCAGGTAGAACGAATGGATGGCTCCAGCCGTCAGCTCACTCAAGGCCTTTGGCTTAATCACTATCGGCATTTTTTGCTTGCCGTATTCCAGCACATAACGGCCAGGAGCCGTAATGTTGCTGAAATCTACTACTGCACGGCGTTTCTTCGACCAAGGTGATACACTCGTCCTCACAAAGTTTGTCTTTCCGACCACCTTGCCGGTCTCCGCATTTCTTACGGTCAGTGTAACCTTTTTACCACCATTTTCAACTACAGCAATCTTCTCTTGCTGAGGATAGAATGCTACTTGATTCACTCTGATCATGTCACTCTGGGCATGCACACCGATGGCGCCCATCATGCCAAGCGACAAGGTTAATAGTAATTGCTTCATAGACTTATTATTATAAAATATTATTTTTCCAATCCCATTTGCTTCGCTTTCTCCATGAGCAGCGCCATGAGCGGCTCACGCTCGTTGGGCACTCTGTTGTCAAGGACGGCATCTTTCAGCGTCTGCTTCAAGATGCCCACCTCACGCGAGGGTTGCAAATGGAACAGCTCCATGATTTCATTGCCGTCGATGACTGGCTGCAACAGGCGTTTGTAGTCTTTTTCCTTCAGGTCGGCAAGTTTCTCACGCACCATGCGGAAGTTCTCCAGAAAGATTTTCTTCCTCACCTCGTTCTTGCTCGTGATGTCAGCCTCGCAGAGTATCATCAGGTCGTCAATATCCTCACCAGCATCGTTCAACAAACGGCGCACGGCAGAGTCTGTCACCTCCTCATCGGCAATGGCAATGGGACGCATGTGCAAATCCACCAGTTTCTGCACGTACCTCATTTTTGCATCCAACGGCAAGGCCATCCTTCGGAAAATCTGCGGGACCATCTTTGCTCCCACGAAGTTATGGTTATGGAACGTCCAACCTACGGCAGGGTCCCAGCGTTTCGTCTTTGTCTTGCCCACATCGTGCAAGAGGGCGGCCCAGCGGAGCCAAAGTGAAGAGTGAAAAGTGAACTTTTCACTTGAAACAACGTTCTCCAGCACCTCCAGCGTGTGGTAGAAGTTATTTTTGTGAGCCCGTCCGTTTTTCTTCTCCACGATGTCAAGGGCAGCCAGTTCGGGCAAGATAATTTGCAGCAAGCCAGAGCGTTGCAGATACTCAAGTCCAATGCTCGGATGCTGTGCCATCATGATTTTGTTCATCTCCACACCAATGCGCTCCGCACTGATAATCCTGATACGGTCGGCCATGCGCTCCAAGGCCCTAAAGGTCTCATCCTCTATCTGGAAATTCAGTTGCGTAGCAAAGCGGATGCAACGTAACATACGCAGAGGGTCGTCCGAAAATGTGATATCAGGCTCCAGGGGCGTGGCGATGATGCCATCCTCCAGGTCAGCCAGTCCGTTAAACGGATCGACCAACTCACCAAACCTCTCCTTGTTCAGGCAGATAGCCATCGCATTGATGGTGAAGTCACGACGATTCTGGTCGTCCTCCAGCGTCCCGTCCTCCACAATGGGTTTGCGCGAGTCGTGGCTGTAGCTTTCCCTGCGGGCACCGACGAACTCTACTTCTCTCTCCTCTCTCCTCTCTCCTCTCTCCTCTATATATTTAACCTGCGCTGTCCCAAAGTTACGGAACACACTGAGGTGCGCCCTGCGTCCCAGTTTCTGCTTGAGAGCCTGAGCCACCTCTATGCCACTGCCTACCACCACGACGTCTATGTCGTCCGATGGACGTTCGAGGAAGATATCACGAACGTAGCCGCCCACCACATAGCATTCAAGCCCTAAGTGGTCGGCCACCTCACTAATCAGATGAAAAATCTCCTGATCAAGTATCTCTGCCAGTTCCTCGTCAGAATACAACTTCATAACATCTGGTGCTTAAGCAGTCGTTCCTCAGCCATCCGCTCGTACTTCGTACCTGGGCGTCCATAGTTGGCAAAAGGATAGATGCTGATACCGCCACGAGGGGTGAACAGTCCCGTCACCTCGATATAGCGGGGATCCATCAGCTTCACAAGGTCCTTCATGATGATGTTGACACAGTCCTCATGGAAGTCACCATGATTACGGAAAGAGAAGAGATAGAGCTTGAGGCTCTTCGACTCCACCATCCGCACGTCAGGAATATACATAATCTTGATTTCTGCAAAGTCGGGCTGACCCGTAATGGGGCACAACGACGTAAACTCGGGACAGTTGAACTGCACCCAGTAGTCGTTCTCCTGATGCTTGTTCACAAACGTTTCCAGCACCTCTGGGGCGTAATCCATGCGGTACTCGGTCTTGCGGCCCAGCTGTTGCAGGCCTTCTTGTTCTCTGTTCATAGCTTGAGAATGTTAAAGATGTTGTAACTGATATCACGGTCGAAGACGTCCTCGTGGTCATGGGCCTTGGTGAAGGCTACCACACGGATGGTAACGGGCAGTACGACTATTTCATAAAGCGTCTTCAGCGTCACCTGCGAGATGACCAGCGAGGGCATCTGCTCCCAGGGAATGACGCCACCCAACGCTAGCGGGAAGAAGATGACGGAGTCGGTCAGTTCACCGGATACGGTACTGAGGATAGCACGTGCCGAGAAGTTACGACCACCCGAAGAGACCTTCATCTTACTCATGACGTAGGCATTGACAAACGAGCCTGTCAGGAAGGCAATAAACGAAGCCAGCGCGATACGCGGAGCCAGTCCGAAGATGCTATGGAAAGCCTCATCGCCTCCCCACCAGGGTGCTCCTGGAATGGCGTCGGCCAAGGCTCCGAAGAGCACAAAGAGGAAGTTCATGGCGAAGCCCATCCAGATGAGCATACGCGTACGACGATAGCCCCACACCTCACACACCACATCATTGATGATGTAGGAGACAGGAAACACGATGAGACCTGCCGTCACATTGACAGGGCCAATGGATATCTGCTTTGTTTCCAATACGTTTGCCGTAATCAGGCAGACACAGAACAGTGTGCCGAAAAGCATAAACAGCACACTGACCTTTTGATTTTCTTTTTGCATTGTTCTTGTTTTGTTAAAGGGGGTTGCGCAAGGATGGTGCAAGCCGAGAGCAATCGAACTTGTTCGAAATTGCCGAGGCGCAGCCCATGCTCGCGGGCGTAAAGCCTGCAAGGACCCCTATCTGTGATTTATCTTAAATCTGATCCAGCGCCTGACGGATATCTGCAAGAATATCCTCAACGTCCTCGATACCCACAGAGAGACGAATCAGGTCGGGAGCCACGCCAGCCTCACGCAGCTGCTCGTCAGAAAGCTGACGATGGGTGTGCGAAGCAGGATGCAGCACACAAGTACGTGCATCGGCCACATGAGTGACGATGGCAATCATCTGCAGCGAGTCCATGAACTTCACTGCTGTTTCACGCGTACCTTTCAGTCCAAAGGCAATGACACCACAAGAGCCGTTAGGCAGGTATTTCTGTGCCAGCTCATGACACTCATCACCTGGCAGTCCGCTATAGTGTACCCATGCCACACGCTCATCCTGCTTCAGGAACTCTGCCACGCGCTGCGCATTCTCGCAGTGACGCTGCATACGCAGATGGAGCGTCTCCAAACCGAGGTTCAGCAGGAACGAGTTTTGCGGACCAGGAATGCTGCCGAGGTCACGCATCAGCTGCGCCACGAGCTTCGTCATATAGGCCATCTTACCAAACTTCTTCGTGTAGGTCAGTCCGTGGTATGACTCATCAGGCGTGCAGAGACCGGGGAACTTATCCGCATGGGCATCCCAGTCGAAGTTGCCACTATCCACGACACAACCACCCACCTGTGTGGCATGTCCGTCCATGTACTTCGTCGTAGAATGTGTCACGATGTCGGCACCCCACTCGAAGGGACGGCAGTTGATGGGCGTGGGGAAGGTGTTATCCACAATGAGGGGCACACCGTGCTTGTGGGCGATGCGTGCGAACTTCTCAATATCAAGCACCTTACAGCCCGGGTTCGAGATGGTCTCACCAAAGAGCGCCTTCGTATTCGGACGGAAAGCAGCCGAGATCTCCTCCTCGCTGGCCTCCTGGCTGACGAACGTACACTCGATGCCGAGCTTCTTCAGCGTCACGCCAAACAGGTTATACGTTCCACCATAGATTTCGTTGGAGGTAACGAAATGGTCGCCAGCCTCACAGATATTGAAGATGGCATAGAAGTTGGCAGCCTGACCACTCGACGTCAGCATAGCCCCTACTCCACCCTCCAGGGCAGCTATCTTACTGGCCACGGCATCGTTGGTGGGGTTCTGCAGACGAGTATAGAAGTAGCCCTCCTTCTTCAGGTCGAAGAGGTCGGCCATTTCTTCCGTATTGTCATACTTGAATGTTGTGCTTTGCACGATAGGCAGCACGCGGGGATCACCATTCTTCGGTTTCCATCCAGCCTGTACACAGAGCGTCGCTCTCTTTAGTTTCTTTTCCATATCGGCTGCAAAGGTACAAAAAAATTATTAATATCAATTGTCAATTATCAATTATTTTGTACCTTTGACCATGTCGAAGGTACTTTCGTTCGGAAAAGCAAAGAAAAACAAATTTTCCTTTTGCTTTTCGCTCACTTATTCGTACCTTTGTCAACGGAATATTACGACTTACAAACATAAATTGACAACAAATGAAAGTAAAAAGACTATTGACCATTGTTTCCCTGTTTATGCTAACAGGTGCCGCATTCGCACAAAATGAGGTACCTGCTCCCCAAAACGTGTATGCACGCCAACACCTCTCACTGAACGGCGACTGGAACTATTTTGTCGATGTTCAGGAGCAAGGCTATTACGACTACCGCATGAAACCCACGTCATGGGGATATTTCCTCAATGCCAAGCCCCAACAACCGTCTGACCTGGTTGAGTATGACTTCGACGCCTCGCCCACGATGCACGTGCCAGGCGACTGGAACACGCAGGACGAACGACTCCTCTTCTACGAGGGAACAGTATGGATGAAGCGTGACTTCGACTACACCCCACAAGAGGGACGGCGGGCATTGCTCTACTTCGGAGCGGTGAACTACGAAGCCATTGTCTTTGTCAACGGCAAGCTCTCCGGCAAGCACGTCGGAGGATTCACCCCTTTCTGCTACGACGTGACCGACCAGCTGAAAGCAGGAAAGAACTTTGTCATCGTAAAGATAGACAACAAACGCCATCAGGACAATGTCCCCACGCGCAACTTCGACTGGTGGAACTACGGTGGCATCACCCGCGACGTGCTGCTCGTCAGCATCCCGGAGGTTAGCATCGATGACTATTCGCTTCAGCTGATGAAGGAGGTCAAGGGAAAGAAGCGTACGCTGGCTTTCTCACTGGCCTTGAACCGTCAGGAGGCAAATCGTGAGATCACCCTCTCCGTTCCCGAGTTGAAGATCAAACAAAAATACAAGACAGATGCCGAAGGACATGTGAAGGCCCAGCTCCACGTTTCCAGTTCTCGACTGCAACTATGGTCGCCCGACTCCCCTAAATTATATAAGGTAGAGATTACGCAGGGCGATGAGCGCATCCGCGACGAAATAGGCTTCCGTACCATTGAGACACGCGGACGCCAGCTGCTGCTCAACGGCAAACCCATTTTCCTTCGCGGAGTCTGTGCCCACGAGGAGACAGCCTACACCAACCGTCGCTGCAACAGCGCTGCCGACGCTGACACGCTCCTCTCATGGGCCCGCGAATTAGGCTGTAACTTCATCCGCCTGGCACACTATCCACACAATGAACATGCCGTGCGCGAGGCCGAGCGGCAGGGATTCCTGCTCTGGTCGGAGATTCCCGTCTATTGGACCATCTCGTGGCAGAATGCCGACACCTACGCCAATGCAGAGCAGCAGCTGCGCGACATGATCAGACGCGACCATAACCGTGCTGCCATCATCATCTGGTCACTGGCCAACGAGACGCCCCATAGCACCCCGCGCGACAAGTTCCTCAGCGGTCTGGCCACCACAGCACGTGGGCTGGACAGCACCCGACTCATCTCCATGGCCATGGAGGTGACAGGAGCCTCGAACTACCTGAACCGACTGCAGGACAACATGAACCAATACGTCGATGTGGTCAGCTTCAACCAGTACATCGGCTGGTACCGCGATGTCAACGACGCCCCGAAGATGCGCTGGGAGATACCTTACGAGAAGCCCGTCATCATCAGTGAGTTCGGTGGAGGCGCCAAGGCAGGCTATCATGGAACCAAAGACCAGCGCTGGACCGAGGAGTTCCAGGAGAACCTCTACCGTGAGAATCTGGCCATGCTCGAGAAGATTGAAGGCTTGAGCGGCACCTGTCCGTGGGTACTCAAGGACTTCCGCTCCCCCCGCCGTCCATTGCCCGGCGTCCAAGACATGTTCAACCGCAAGGGACTGGTGTCTGACCAAGGACAGCGCAAACGGGCCTTCTACGTGTTGCAGGAATGGTATAAAGGGAAATAAAAAAGAATCGGCTGGCGTGAATTGTGCCAGCCGATTCTCTGTTACTTAGGAACGATCTTGATTTTCAGTTTCTTCAGCAGCTGTGCCACGTGGCGGTCGGGCTATGGGGTTAACTCGCTATTGTTCGAACTCAATATTCAGCCTATTGAACAGCTCTTTTGGTGTTACAACAGCATCGTCGCCAAAATCAAAATCTTTTTTATTACGAGTGACAATATAGTCTGCACCAGCATTAATTGCTGAGAAATATTGTGCCTCGTCTTCAAAATCATTGCTTTTATGTTGTAAACATTGGTCAATAACTGACTCTCCTATTGAAACAATAGTAATAAGAGGCCGAATATTGTTAAACGCATCTAGAATATCTGACATATCATAATGCAACCGTCGTAACACATAGACTACGTTGATGACGGTTAAGTCAGAAACTTGTATGTCTATTTCGTGATTATCTGCTAACTGGAAAAGAGCTATTGCATCATCAGCAAAAGGCTCTCTTCCAGATAAGAAGTCAATAACAATATTTGTGTCAAGAAAAACTTTCATAATGTCTGATAGTCTTTCATTAATGCATCAGCCTTTAAATCCTTGTAGTCAACGTCGGCAGGCACGACAAAACGACCAGACATCTGACGAATACGCTTGGTTATCCTAACTTTACGTGAAGCCGTATTATTCACAGTTCCACGGTTACGTGCGTGTGATGCTAAGCGCCCCACGTACTTGGAAATATTTTCCAACATGTCAATGCTTAACACATCAAGGTCAGCATTGATGGATGTGCGAAGTTCTATTGCTGTCATACGCTTATTTATTTGTTTACGCCTGCAAATGTACTAAAAAGCAAGAACAAAACAAAATTTATTTACTTATTTTTGTCAAAACTTATGTTTAGTGTCATATTAAGGGTTTCGGCTATACGTTCTAATTGAGAGATTGTAACATTTTTCTTACCTGAGGAAATAGCGTTTAAATAAGATTTCTTGACTCCTAGCCGTTCGGCCAGTTCTGTTTCACTCATGTTTTTTCCATAAGGCTTTCTTCAATCCAATCTTTGTTTCCTTTTTCATAATTACTTTAAAGTTTTATTGTTATACAAAACAGGCTCCCTCACTGATGGTTACAGGAGGGAGCCCTATAGGGGTTGGGAGGCATTGCCGTCCCAAATGATATGCACTGTTTCTACTTATTTCACAGGGAAGGTGAAGTAGGTATCGGGGAAGGGCTCGTCCTTCAGGGTAAAGTGCCACCACTCAGTGTCGAAAGACTTGAAGCCGTGACGGAGCATGGCCTGTCGCAGAATCATGCGGTTCTTGAACTGCTGTTCGGTTGTCTTCGGTCAGACTCACTACGGAATCATCGTTCTTGCTGCACGGTGTCAGCACCGTTACGCCGCAGAATAAAAGGATGGCGGCTATCATCCATCATCTTGTTTTATTCATATTGTTATTCCAATTCCAGTTTCGCCTTCGCTGTAAATAGATTTTTCACATTTTCACATTTTCACATTTCACATTAAGCCTATTTTTGCTTCTTTTACAACTTCACGCTAACAGGTTTTCCGCTGTACTCAACCATGGTGCCCTGAGGCGATTCAAGGTCGAGCGGACGAGCCTGGTCGGGCGTAATGAGCACGATGTTGAAGCGGCGGTTCTTCAGCATGCCGGGGAAGGAGCCCTGACGTTTGCCGAAGCTGACGGTGCGCGTGCTGTCATCGTAGCGGATATCAATGGTGGCATACTTGCCGCGCTCGTAGTTATAGTTCGTTCCTTCGTCCTCATAGAGCTGGAACGTACCGTCCTGTCCTGCATAGACATAGAGATTGATGAGCTCAGCAGGCTTCTCGTCGCTCCACTCCATCTGCGGACCGAAGGGGATGATGGCTCCCTCACGCACAAAGACGGGAATACGCTCGTAAGGTGCATCGACCACCAGCGACTGTCCTCCCTCAATATGCTCACCGGTGTAGAGGTCGTACCAGTCACACTGCTCGGGGAAATAAACCGAGCGGTTGCGGGCCTTGTAGTAACCCACAGGACAGGCCATCAAGGCAGGCCCCAGCATCCACTGATTACCGATATTGAGCACGTTGGCATCGCCATTGAAGTCCATCACCAGGGCACGCATCAGTGTGTAGTCCTTGAAATGTGCCCAACCTGCCAACGAATAGAGGTAAGGCATGAGACGGTAACGCAGCTGGTCGTAATAGACGAACGACTTGTAGGCGGGATGCTCGTCAGGAGCGATGTTCCAGATTTCGCGCAGGGGCCACTGTCCGTGACTGCGGAACAGGGGGATGAAGGCACCGAACTGGTTCCAGCGGGCCTGCAACTCACGCCACTCCTTCAGGTCCTCGTTTTCGACGCCCTGTGCGTCAAACAGCTTCTGGGCTGCCACATAGCGGTTCTCGACACAGAAGCCGCCCTGGTCCATACCCCAGAAGGGAATGCCCGACATGGAGTAATTGAGACCTGCCGTCATCTGCGCACGCATATCCTCCCAACGGGTGCCGATGTCGCCGCTCCACGTAGCCGTAGAGAAGCGCTGTTCGCCGGCAAAGCCGCTACGGGTGAGCAGGAACACGCGAGGCTCGTTCATCTTGCCCTTCCACACGCTGCGCTGGCCATTGTAGATGGCATCGGCATTGACGGTGGAGTAGGCATTGAAATACTCGGTAGAGGTTCCCAGTGCCGTGGGACCGCTGAGTGCCTTGCGATACCACATGGGGGTGCAGTCGCGGACGTTGGGCTCGGAGGCATCCATCCACCAGGCATCAACGCCAGCCATGCCGTTATGGTTGTATTTCGAATAGAGGTTCTCGTCCATCTGGCGCCAGAACATCTTACGCGCTCCGGCATCGTAGGCATCGTAGAACGAGCCGCGGAAGCCCAGCCAGTCATGGATGTCGTCCTTGATGGCCTGATGGTACATCCAACCCTGTGCGTCGAGCTCCTTGTAGTTCTTGACGGTGTCGTAGAACTTCGGCCATACACTGATCATGAAGCGTCCATGCATGGCGTGCACGCTGTCGAGCATGGCCTGCGGATTGGGATAGCGTGAAGACTCGAAGGTATGGTCGCCCCATGAGTCGAGCTTCCAGTAGTTCCAGTCCTGTACGATGTTGTCGATGGGGATGTGACGACGGCGGAACTCAGCGAGGTTGTCCTCGATGTCCTTAGACGACTGATAGCGCTCACGGCTCTGCCAGAAGCCCAGCACCCACTTGGGATAGAGCGAGGCCTTACCTGTCAGCGTGCGATAGCCGGAGATGACCTCGTCGAAGTCCTGACCGGCAATGAAGTAGTAGTCCATGTCGCGTGCCATCTCGCTCCAGATGCTCAGCTGGCCACGCTCCTTCTCGCTGCGGGGTGCTGCCACGCGCAGTCCGCAGTAGGCTTCGCCACCATCAGGACGCCACTCTATGCGCAGGTGGTTCTTACGTCCCTTGGTCAGCTCGGCTGTGAACTTATAGCTATTGGGGTTCCAGGCGGTACGCCAGCGCTCGGGCACTACCTCCTTGCCGTCGATATACACCTTGACATAGCCTGAATAGTAGAGGATAAACTGGCTGCTCTGCTTCTTGCCGACACAACGGCCACAGCACTCCGGCTCCAGGAAGCCCTCATAGACCACCGTAGCACCGTCGAGATTGAAGCCCTGGGGCAGGTTCTTCAGACCACCGTCGTCCGTAGCGCGGGCTATCTCGCTGGTCATGGGATAGGCATACTCGTAGTAGATGCTGTCCTCGTCACGAACGAGCCGCTTGCCGTCCTTGTCAACATAGGTACCTGTCAGGTGGCCCTCACGTCCCTGACGGTCGTAGAGCTTGAACGCACGGTTCAGCTGCAGGTACTCGTCGGGCTTGCCGAAGCGGCAGTAGCTGTAGGAGTCCCACAGGATGCCGTAGTTCTTATTGGAGAGCACAAAGGGGATGCTCACCTTGGTGTTATACTGGAAGAGGTCTTCGTTCTTACCCTTCATATTGAACTCTTCCGACTGGTGCTGTCCGAGTCCGTAGAACGCCTCATCGTCAGGGCTGTCGAACACCGTCTGCCAGGTGAGTCCGTGCTTCATGGCCTCGGTAATGGCAGGACCGCCCTTGAGTCCGTACTCACGCTCAGGAACGGTGAACGGGGTGAACTTCTTACCCCCCTCGGCCTCCTTGAGCAACAGCTTGTCGTTGGCATCAAAGAAGGTGACGGCACCCGTGGCTTTCACAACCACTGCCTTCACGTTCTTGGCCTTCACAGTCACCGAGGTCTCGTCTTCGCTGACGTCAAACTTGGGCTTGGCTGTCTGAGGCACAATCATCAGGCTCTGAGGCTTCTGAGGCAAGGCAGCCTCCGACGTGGCCTGCACGCGGATAATGTTGTCGTTTACCACTTGCAGGCGTATGACTTTTGCTCCGTCGTTTGCCGGCGTTTTCATCTGGATGGTCACATAGTTGTCTTGAACGGTATAGTCAGCAGCTATCATCACTGCTACAACTGCTGACAGCAGTCCCGTCATCCATGTACGTAAATACTTCATTTTGTCAATATAGTTTTAAGTTATAAATTTGTTTCGTCGTCTATGATTACTGCCTCTTCGTAATCCACCTTGCCAGTGGGCAGGGTAATCGTAAACACAGTACCTCCGCCAGGATTATCGTCAACGGAAATCGTACCACCATGGGCATCGATGACTGCCTTCACCTTGTCGAGTCCTATGCCTTCGCCTTCGACCAGCATGTGGTCGAACACGTGCTCCTTGAACTCCTCCTTGATGCCTATGCCATTGTCGGCCACCAGAATCTTCACCTCGCTATCAGACGGTGTGAAGAGACTCACCTGCATGTTGCAGTCGTTGGGGCAGAAATGGGCGGAGTTGGACATCAGGGTGCGTAAGGCCTCGCCCAGCTGTTTTGCGTCGAACGGCATCATCACAAGTTCTGCCGTCGTGTTGAAACTCATCTTGAAAGGCCTGTCTTCAGGGGACGTGAACGTCTCACACAGGTTGCGGATGAAATCGACGATGTTGCGCTCGGACTTCTCCAGGCAAACCTCCTCAGGTACGAATGGCTTTTCGTGCTGCTCCATCTCCTGCAGGCGCATCTGGTTCCTCAACTGCTGCTTCTCAGTCTCATGACGCAACATCTCGGCCTCTCTGTTGCGTCCCTGACGGCGGAGGTATTTCTTTTGTCTCCACCAAATCAAAGCAGCAATCAGCAACAGATAGATGAGATAAGCCCACCACGAGCGGTAGAAGGGCGGTGCGATATTGATTTCCAGCTGGCTCTCCTCCTCACCCATCGTACCGTCATCGTTGAGCATACGCACACAAAGGGTGTAGGAGCCTGGAGGCAATGACATATAAGTAATGTTGGGGTTCACCTCCTCCGTACGCACCCATGTCTCGTTGAAGCCCATCAACTTATAGACGAAACGCGAACGGTTATGAATCTCGCCGCTGCTGCTGGACAGCTGGATGGTAAACTGGTTCTCGCTGTATCTGAGGTTCAGTTCGCGACAGCGGTCAAGCGCCTCGGGCAGGACGACACGTCCGTCGAACTCACGCGACGGTTCGACCTCGCGGTCAAAGACCTTCAGACCGCTGAACAGGGGAGTCTCCTTGACACGCCCGGCACCCATCTGTTCAGGATTGATGATGTCCAGTCCACCCTGTCCACCAATCAGCACCAGTCCGTCAGGCGTATAACAGATGGAACGCTGGTTGTAGGGACCGTTCTGCAAGCCGTCACGATTATTATAGCTACGAACGACAAACGACCATCGTCCGTCTTCTTCCTTCTTCAGGATGACGTTGCTCACACCGTAGTCGGTGACCACCCACATGGTATGACGCCTATCCTCCACGAAGCCGTTTACCGTAGAGCCTATGAGCCCCGACTTCATGTCGAGCAGATAGACATGATTAGCCTTGGGGTCCCAGATGGTTGCGCCTGAGGTTGAGCCCTGCCACACCAGTCCGCGACTGTCTTCCATACCACAGATGGACATCTCCGTCACCTCCACGCCATCTTTGTTATCAATAATATTACGGTTATAGACATGGAAGCGCTGCGGGTCAATCAGCGAATAATAGTGTGAGTGAGCGACCATCAGCCATCCTTTAGCCGTTGGAGTAATCGTAGAGATATAGTCGCTGGTGATGGACGAATTGTTCATGTTGATGGTTCTCATGCGACCTGTCTTCGGGTCTATGCGCTGCACACCACCGCCCAGCGTACCAATCCAGATATAGCCGTCCTTGGCCTCATACACCGTCCAGATGTTATTGGTGGCCAGTCCCGTGGAGTCTCCTGTTGCACGGTAGTTGGTCACATGACCGTCCTTGATGTGTATCAGACCACCTTCATAGGTACCAAACCATGCCGAGCCGTCACTGGCAACCAGCGAGCCCACCATAATGTTTGAACCGATACCTGAGTTGGCCTTATCGTAAACTACCTTCTCCTGTGTACGGGGGTCATAGCGCATGATACCCGCATCGTTGGTACCCAGCCAGTAGTAGCCCGCCTTGTCTGCACTGATGGTATTGATGTTTCCAATCTCCAGATTCACGAAGTTCGACAGGTTCTCCGTATAGAGGTTCAGGCCGTTCATATAGGAGCCAATCCACATACGGTCATCCTTGTCACGATAGATATTACGCAACGTATTGTCACTGACGGAGTTCTCATCGTACTTATCTGTGAGGAACTGGCGGTATTCCTTGGTTTTCAGGTCCAACACATACAGTCCGCCGTGGTCGGTAGCCAGCCAGATGCGTCCCTTGTTGTCAAAGTTCATATCCCAGACGGCAACCTCTTCGGGTACCTCGGCAAAACCCCATGAACGCATGGCATCCTGCAAGGACTCTAACCAACCGGCATTGGCTGCCGTGCCTTTACGCACATAGACTTTTCCGACGGCTACCACCCAGATGTTGCCCTGGGGGTCCATACGCAGCTTACAGTCCTGACCGGACACCTTTCCCGTACTACGCAGGAAATTATCCTTCCACAGTATCACGTTCTTGTCGCGGTCGAAGCAGAACACCTCACCGTTGAAGGAGCTGAAATATACCTCATTGCCCTTTTCTGCAAAGCTGGACAAGCCGAAATCGTTGTTAAACTCCTGTGCTCTGTAGCCGGAGTTAAACTGCTTCACCTGTTTCGTGACGGGATTCAGGTGCCAGAAGCCCGAGTCATAGGTCTTCACCCAGAGATCCTTCTTGCTGTCAAGGAAGAGACGTTCGGGTCCACCTTTGACACCCATTTCGTGTAACCATTCCTCCGGATGGCGGTCAAAACGTTCCGTCAGAGGGTCAAAGATGGTGTAGTTCATGCCCTGCTTCAGCCACAGCTGTCCGTCGTATGCCTCATATATCTCATCGACGTAGTTGCCTCGCATCGTCGTCGTGTCTTTCGCATAAGAATAAAAGGTCTTGATGCGATAGCCGTCGTAGCGGTTCAGTCCGTACGGCGTACCAATCCACACGAAACCATGGGAGTCTCGATGAACACACAACACCTGCGAATTACTCAGTCCGTCACGCGTATTGAGCCGACGGAACTTCATGTCGGGTATCACACCTGCTAACGCCATCACCTGGAAGGCCGTCAGCAGCACGCATAAGGTTAGTAGTCTTCGGAATTTCATATTGTTTAGGCAGTTTGATTAGGTATTCTTTTCTTTTCGTACAATCCTGTAATGCTGGTATAGCCAATAGCATGCACCTGCTGCAAGCAACAAATACAGAATCATGGCCCACCACGAACGGTACCAGGCCTGTCCGATGGTGATGTCGAGCCGACTTTCCTCCTCTCCCATCGTACCGTCGTCGTTGAGCATGCGCACACACAGCGTGTAGGAACCTGCCGGCAGACCCATATAGGTGATGTTGGGATTGATGTCTGTGGTCTTCATCCACTCATTGTTGAAGCCCTCCAGACGATAGACGAAACGTTTGCCGTTCTTGACACCACCGTTGTCGGAACCCATCTCGATGGTAAACTGGTTCTCACTGAACTTCAGCTCGATGCCCTCCGTCTCAGACAGTGTCTTCTCCAGAATGACACGTCCGTTATATTCGTGTCCGGCCTCTATCAGGTCGTTGAAGACAATGAGTCCGCTGAAAACAGGTTTCTCCTTGATACGGCTGCCTGCCAGACTCTTGGTATTGATGACGTCGAGTCCGTCCTGTCCACCCACGAGGATACAATCGTCGTGGGTATAGAAGATGGCACGCTGGTTGAACGGTCCAGGCTGCAAGCCGTCTCTGTCGTTATAGCTGCGCACGGAGAAAGTCCACTCACCGTCCTCGTTCTTTTGCAGCGTCACGTTCGACACACCATGGTCGGTCACCACCCACATCGTGTGACGTGAATCCTCGGCGATGGCTGTCACGTTAGAGCCGTAGAAGCCTGACTTCATGTCGAGCAGGTAGCTCCGCCCTGACGTACGGTCCGAGATGGACAAGCCTGAGGGTGAAGCCTGCCAGATGAGGTTTCGGCTGTCGTAGAGCGTCTGGGTGGAAGCTCTCGAGATGGTATAGGTATGCTCATCGTGGGGCGGTGGCATGTTGATAACCCTGAAGGTCCGAGGGTTCACCAGCGCACAGTACTCCGAGTTACCCAGCATAATCCAGCCGTTGGCAGCTGTGGAGATGTGGTTGGTCCATACGGTTGCCAGATAGGAGTTCTTGTCGGTAAAGGACCGCTGTGCTCCTGTCCGTTTGTCAATACGCACAACGCCGCCGCCCAGCACACCGACCCAGATATGTCCCCAGTGGTCCTCCGTGATGCCCCAGATGTTGTTGGTCATGAACTTCGAGCCTGGGGTGGTTACGGTGATATTGCTCCACTCACCGTTCTTATACTTGATGAGTCCGCCTTCCCATGTGCCGAACCACAGCGTACCGTCCTTCGAGCAGTAGCTGCCCACGATGACATCGTTCAGGGCACCTATTCCCTGCTTGCGGAACGAATCAACCACCTCGTAAGTCTTGGGATCGACCTTCAGGATACCGCCACTGTTCAGTCCGAGCCACCAATAGCCATTCTTGTCTTCCGTAATGGCATTGATGTCGCCCAAGGGCAGATTGTTGAAGTAGCTTAGCGCGTCAGAACTCATGACAACACCGTTCTTGAACGTGGCAGCCCACATGCGTCCCAGCTGGTCGCGATACAGACGCTTGGCTGTTGCCTCGGGCAGGGAGTTGTCGTCTGTCTTCACATTCGTGAACTGACGCCACTCCTTGTTCTTGAAGTCGAGCACCAGGATGCCCCAGTGGTCGGTAGCCACCCAGAGGTAGCCCTTGCTGTCGTAGCACACCTCCCATACGATGACGTCTTCAGGGACGTTCTGGAAACCCTCAGCCCGCATCAGGTCCGTCAGCGACGTAAACCAGCGGTTGTCTTTGAGCGAGTGGATATAGGTACCCGTTGAGTGCGTGATGACCCACATCATGTTATTCGGCTCGTCGTAGAAGTCCCAATAGTCGTTATAGGCATTCAAGGCTTTTTTCACATAGTCATCCTTCCACAAAACGACACCCTTGTCACCATCGACACATGCCAACTCACCCAGGTTCGACACGATAATCACACCTTCCTTGGATTCCGTGAAGTTCGAAACGCCAAACTCCTTGGGAAAGGCTCCCGTCTCGTAGCCAAAGGGTATTCTGACCAATTTCTTGTTGTTGGGATTCAAACAGTACAGTCCGTTGTCGTACGTCTTCACCCAATAGCGTTTCTGGCTGTCAATGAACATTGCTTCCAAGCCGCCTTTCACGCCCTGCTCGTGCAGCCACGTAGAAGGGGTACGATCGACCTTCTCCGTCACTGGGTCCAGCACCGAGTAGTTCATGCCGTGGTCAAGCCACAGACGTCCGTCGTGTGCCTCCATCACCTTATCCACGCGGTTACTACGTAACGTCATGGTGTCGCGCTCGAAGGAATAGAAGTTACGGAATCGGTAGCCGTCGTAACGGCACAGGCCAAACGGTGTGGCAAACCACATGAAGCCATGTGAGTCGCGCAACATGCCGTTCACCTGCGAGTTTGCCAGTCCGTCACGGGTGTCCAGGCGCTTGAACTTCACATCGGGAATACCCAAGGCAAAGCTCGACACGGTGCAAGCACTAATCAGTAAAGCCAAAAGAAATCTTTTCATACTAGAAATTCTCAAACTTGGTGTCTATAGTCTTCACTGCCATGCACTCCATCTCTACCAGCCAGCCCGTACGACAGACGGGGGCGTGGACGATGACGTAAGGCTTCTCAGGGAACCGCTCCTCAAAGAGCGAGTGTACGACAGCATAGTCGGCCGTGTCACGCAGATAGGCAATCAGCAGGGGCACATCATCGAAGGTGCAGTCAGCTTCGGCCAGCAACACCTCCACGTTCTCCCACATACGCTGTGTCTGCTTCACGATGTCCTTCTCGTGCATCACCAACCCCTTGTTGTTGATGCTTGCCGTACCAGAGATGAACACATGGCGACGGTCGCCATAGTCAATATACGTGCCACGCTCGAAGCTCACGCCATAGTCGCTGGTGCGGTTCAGGTGCGTGGGCGCATAGAGGTAATGTACCTGTTCCTCGGTGATGCCCTTCACGGCATAGTTATCCATCTGGCAGAGCACGTTAGGATCCTGCTGCCGTCCGCCGATGCCCGTAGAGGCAATGAAGTGCGTGTCGTGCTTCAGTCCCTGCGTGAAGAACACCTGATTACGGGCACGTACCACACCACCGTAGTTCAGATCGACGTCGTTCACGAAGAGCCACGTCCTGACGGCGTTGTCCTTCAGCGTACAACCCTCCTCCATCAGCTGCATGATATACTCATTGAAGAGCAGACGCGTCTGATATTCCGAGTTGGCAGCCAGATTACACACGCTGCCGTTCCAGAAGTGCCGATAGCTGCCGTGGTTCACCTCGTAGAGTCCGCCCTTTGTCATACCAGTGTGCACGTTCGTCTGCAGATAGACCCATAGCGCAATCTTCGTACCGTCGAGCGGAGCCTGTTCAATGACACTCTTCGCACAGTCGGTCACATCAGCCACTATCACCTCGTTGGCTTGGTTAGCGGCGTCGCTCAGAAAATATCGTTTAAAGACAGCCCTTGCCTCTGGAAACGTCTCCAGCAGTTGCTTATAAGCCTCCATCACCGCCTCCAACTGCTGGGGAAACGGGAGCAAGGGGCTTTTCACATGTATCATGGCATGGTATTCACGCACTTCCGTTCCGTTGTCGTAGCATGTCACGTCAGTTCTGGAATACTCACTCTCCATATGTTTTGTTCTTTCGTTCATATTCATATACTCTTTGGGATGCAAAGATAAAGAAAAACGAGGAATAAACCAAATGGTGAGCCAAGTTTTTTTACAAAACGTCCATCAGTTCGTGCAGTGAAGTAACCTCATAGCTGACGGATTCGGGAGCCGGATAGTCCGGGAAACGGTTAAACCACGCGGTGTCCAACCCCACATTCTTAGCCCCCATGATGTCCGTCTGGAAGTTGTCACCAATCATCAGCGTCGTCTCACGCCGGGCACCCGACAGCCGAAAAGCATAGTCAAAAAACTCAGGGGCTGGCTTGTTGAAACCCGCATCCTCACTCAGTATAATGGTCTGAAAGAAGTCCTCCAACCCGCAGGCATGCAGCTTTTTGTATTGCACCTCATGGAATCCGTTACTGCACATGTGCATCCTGTAGCCCCTCGCCTTCAGATAGTCCATCAACTCACGCGCCCCCTCCACAAGTCCGGGCTTCGACGAACAGAAGTCAAGAAAACAGTCACTGGCTTCCAGGCAATACGCCTCGTCAGGCTCCAGTCCCTCACCAAAGCTCAGCGGCCTACGGAAGCGTTCCACAATCAGGTAGTCACGAGTGATTTCTCCTTGCGAATAGCGTGTCCACAGGTCGATGTTCGCTTTCCAGTACTCATCGTAAAACACCTCCGGCTGCTTGAAGTAACGTCCAAGATGCATCACTTCGAACAGCTCACGCAGTGCAATCTCCGCATTCCCGTGGGTGTCGTACAGCGTATCGTCGAAATCCAAAAACAGGTCAGTATATTTCATGATTTTTAGTATCCTATCTGTAAAAACTGCTGCAAAAATACACATTTTTCGGTAAAACATACACCATTTCCTGCAAAAATGCGTATATTTGCCGTCGTTATTTACCACAAAGCCAAACTTACAGACATGTATTTCACAGGTATTATCATTGCAGTAAGCACGTTTCTGACCATTGGGATATGGCATCCTATCGTCATCAAGACAGAATATCATTGGGGTACGCGCCCCTGGATTGTTTTCCTGGCGGTAGGCTTAGCTGCCATCGCAGCCGCCCTGTTCATCGAGAACACCCTTCTTTCCGCTGTTGTAGGCGTCTTCGGAGCCTCGGCACTCTGGGGCATTGGCGAACTCTTCGAACAGAAAAAACGGGTGGAAAGAGGCTGGTTTCCCAAGAATCCCAAACGCATGAGCGAGTATAAGGATTGTTCCGTAGCTCACGATGCACGTAAAACAGGCTAACGACCAGTACAGCTCCAGTGAGGTATTGGCTCCGGAGTATTCATACATCGAGGAAGAATCAAAGAAACGATATAATAACGAACAGAAAAGTGGAGCAGGTCCTCGCCTACTCCACTTTCTTTTTGTCTTTACTGCGGCTTCTCGTTGATGATGAGCATCTTAGTGAGGACGAAGCCCTGGCCAGTGAGGACGAAGCCGCGGGTCTTCAGCTTGTCGAGCATCACGTCGTTGATGTGGAGTATCATGTTACGGCCGTTCAGGTCGTACCACACGGGATCGTGAGCACCCGTCAGGTCGTACCAGTCACCCTTATTCTCACGGAACGAGAGCTTGGGCTGTATGCCAGCTTCTGCTACACCTGGCAACGGGCGGTAATAGACCACGATGGCATAGTCGGTGGTAAGCTCTTGGAACTGCTCTGCCGAGATGCGCAGGTTAGCACTAAAGTCATTGGGGAACTCCATCTCACCACGGAACAGCTCACCTGGACGCAGCTTATACTCCTTAGGAGCACGCTGGGCGGTAGAGACGTCGGGGTCGGGCTCTGCCACGCAGCGTACCACGCTGATGCGGTCGAGCTGGTAGCCTTTACCTCCCACATGCATCACCACACCGTCAGGACCTGCCAACTGCAGCTTCACTAACTGCATCTGGTCGTTGATGCTCCACGTAAAGTAGTCGCCAGCCACCTGTGCACCATCCACCGAGGCATCAAAGGCTGCCCACTGGGTATCGGCCAGCTTGATGGCTGCGCCATCCTTCACGTTGCTGACGTAGAAGCGGACGTCGTCACCCAAGCGAAGACCTTGGAACACGTCACGCTGGATGTCGGCATTCACGCTCCAGTCACGCATCTGTACCGACGGGCCTTTGTAGATGATGGTCTCCTGCATGTCGGAGGCAGGCATGATGGTGAGGCGTACAATGACGAAATCGTGACCGCCAATACACAGGCCATACTAGGTCACCTGCATAACTGCGTGTATTAGCCAAAGATCTTGACCAGTCTGAAGATAAAGAATTTCTTGTCAATGACACCCCTTAGCTGAGCCCTAAAGTCCTTGATTTTGGCATTGAGCGATTCCGCTGAAGCATTGGTGGATCGGTTCACAAAGTAGTTGAGTATCTCATCCTCTCTGTCGTACATGGCAGCAGCAATGTCATTGAATGCCTTATTGTCAAATTCCCCCACTTTGAGGTACCATTTCTTGAAGATAAAGCCAAAATCGGGTGCCACCATTTGAACTTATTCGGTCAAATGGTGGCACCGTCTTTATTAAAATCATACATCTCTCATCGACAAGTGCTGGTACTTCGACTAAGATGTACCGCTTCCTTAACGTTTGACAGTTGTCAAACGATTGTTTGGCAGCAGTCGGACGACCGTTTGGCAACTGTCAAACGGTCGTTTGGTAATTGTCAAACGTTCAAGAAGAGGAACATGAAGGTGAGACAACTGGCACATTTTTATGATATAAGTGACAAGAAACTTTTGTTTTTATTTGGTTATGTCCTCGCTTATTCGTACCTTTGAGACAAGTCTCGAAGATACTTCCGCTCGACATAACGAATTAAAAACTTTTGTTTTTATTTGGTTATGTCCTCACTTATTCGTACCTTTGCCGTGATTCCAGTATATGGCATCTATACAATAAGAAAACGAACTAAAAACCAATATCATTATGAAGAAACTATTTCTAACAATGCTGGCCATGCTGCCTCTGATGGCAATGGCTCAAGTGACAAAGAACGTAACACTGGGCAATGCGGGCGAACTGTCAAACCAGATTGCGCAGGACGAAGTGAACAAAATCACGGAACTGACCGTCAGCGGAAACCTGAATGGTGCCGACTTGAAACTGATTCAGCAAATCGTGAATCGTACCAGTGCCAAGGAAAAGAACGGCGAATACCTCACCACCAAGCTCGACCTCTCTGGAGCGACCATACTGGAGGGCAAGGAGGGCATGAAACTGAAGGCCAACGAGCTGCCTTCAAAGTGTTTTGCCGGTGCAAAGGCACTGCTAAGCGTGTCGCTCCCCTCCGGCCTGACAGCTATCGGACAGAACTGTTTTAAAGACTGTAAGAGTCTGAAAGAGATTAGCATCCCGTCTGGCGTAACGACTATTGGAGACGGTGCTTTTGCCAACTGTGAAGACCTGGCTGTAGTCGTGTTGCCCCCCTCCCTCATCTCCATTGGTGACGAGGCGTTTGAGGATTGCGACAAGCTGCAGACCATCGAGATTCCCGCTTCTGTGAAGGAGATTGGCAATCAGGCCTTCAACAGCTGTAAATCGCTGACCGCAGTCAGCATCCTCGGCTCGATCAAGAAGATAGACAAAGCTACCTTCAAGGGCTGCGGCAACTTACAATCTATTACGCTGCCCGCCAGCATCCAGGTCATCGAGAACGACGCCTTTGCAGGCTGTAAGAATCTTGCAGCCATCGACCTGCCTAATAATGTGGAAGAGATTGGAAACGGTGCCTTTGAGAACTGCAGTGCCCTGAGCAACATCTCGCTCCGAAATATCAAGGAAGTGGAGAACAACGCTTTCGATGGCTGTAAAAGCCTCACGGCAGTCAGTTTCTCACGGTTGGGTAAGCTGGGTAACGATGCCTTCAAGGACTGCACCTCCCTGACCTCTGTAGAGATAGAAGGTAGCTTAAAGGAAATAAGCGGCGACGCCTTTCTCGGATGCTCTTCACTGAGCGCCATCAGCATACCCGCCAGCGTAAAGGAAATCGGCAACAGCGCCTTCAAAGGTTGTAAGAGTCTGACGGCCATCGACCTGCCTGCCACACTGGAGACAATCGGTGCCCACGCCTTCGAGGGCTGCGCAAGCCTGCAGCAAATCAGTCTTCCCATCACCTTGAAGAAACTCGGTGGCAGCGCATTTGAGGACTGTACCGTGCTCGCAGACGCCACCATTCAAGGTACACTCACTGGACTTGAATCGGACATGTTCCGCAATTGCGGTAACCTGAAGAGTATAACTCTGCCAACATCGCTTGAAGAGATAGGCTCTCATGCTTTCGAGGGTTGTGTGGCACTGGGCAGCATCACGCTTCCTATCGCCTTGACAAAGATTGGTGACGATGCCTTTGAGAAATGTGCTTCACTGACCAGCGTTACCATCCCCGTTGCCGTGACATCCATTGGCGACGATGCTTTCTACGAGTGTACGATGCTGAGTAAAGTCGAACTGCCTGTGGCTCTCAAGAAGATTGGCGGTTCAGCCTTCGGAAAATGTCCGTCATTACGTGAGGTCATTGTCAACTCACCTGCGCCCCCTTCCATTTCCAAGAGTACCTTCAAGGACGTTATGGCTTGCACCTTCTGGATTCCCAGAGGCAGTGCTACGCTTTACGCCTCGGATAAGCAGTGGTCAAAACTCTCAACTATCAAAGAGAAATAGACTCAAAAGAAAAAGGGCCCGACTGATAATCAGTCGGGCTCTTTTCGTTTTATACGGGGTAAGGAGACTTACTCGTCGATAACCTTCCAGATACCGGCAGCAATAGCACCGCCAACCAGCGGACCTACGATGAAGATCCATACATTAGCCAAAGCCTCGCCCTGGGCGAAGATAGCCGGACCAATGGAGCGTGCGGGGTTCACGCTGGTACCAGTGAAGTGAATACCTACGAGGTGAATGAGAACGAGTGAGAGACCGATGGCCAGACCAGCGAAGTTGTTGGTAGCACCATTGGTCTTCGATGTTGCGCCCAGTACCACGAGTACGAAGAGTGCAGTGAGCACAATCTCTACCAGCAGGGCATTGGTTACGCCGAAGGGTGCGCCGTTGGCACCTGTATGAGTGGCAACGTCAAGACCAGCAGTCGAAACGATGCCTGCCAAAACAGCTGCAGCAAGAATGGCACCGATGACCTGGAAAATCATGTACATGCCACAGTCCTTGGCATTCATGCGTCCGCTCAGGAACACACCGAGGGTGATGGCGGGGTTGATGTGGCAACCAGAGATGCCGCCGATGGTGTAAGCCATTGCTACTACAGCCAAACCAAAGGCAAAGGCTGTTCCCACTACTGCTGCGGTGTTGTCGTCACTACATCCCAGTGCAACGGCTGCACCGCATCCTAACAATGTAAGTACGAACGTACCTACGAGTTCTGCTAAATACTTTTTCATAATACGTTAATTTGTGAGTTAAAAATTATTTGATGATTAATTCTGTATTCTCTGTATATTCAAATGAGTCGAACGCCACGCTGCCGTCAATCTCAGCAAACATGCCGACCATGGCTCCTGTGAAGCCTCCCACCACCTCGGTGCTCAACAGCGAACACTCCAGACTGCCCATTGGACGGTAGATGTTGCTGTCTTTATAGCTGTAGGCGAAATAGTACTTGTCGCCGTCGCTCTCCACACGCAGCACCAAAGGAACATCCTCGCTGAACTCCGGTTCGACGGTGATAACGTCGTACTTCACAGACTTGATGTAAAGGGTCAGCGAGAGCAGACCAGAGGGGCTGACGTACAGGTCGGCATGGCCGTCGTTGATCTGATAGACCGTCAGGCCGCCATAGCCTGTATTTTTTGAAATCATTGCCTCCATCGCAAAGACGGGACTCTCCTGGCGTCGGCCTACAAACGTAGGCTGTCCATTGGCAGAGAGCGTGCTTCCGCCTGTCAGCCAGAGGCGTCCGTTCTCCAACTTGTAATTCTCCATGATTGGGTTTTGGATATACACCCATTCAGGAGAGTTGAGCGTTGAGTTCTTAAAGTCGTATTTTGCATTTTGAGCGTTAACTTTCTGGAGAGCCAGCGTCTTCACCTGCATCAGCGTGTCAATGGGGTTACCGCCATTAATGATTGGCCACTCGCCCGCCTTCCACTCCACAGGAGCCAGACAGGTCTCACGGCCGATGTGATGGTAGGCACCTCCGAAGTTACGATAGGCCAGAAAGACAATCCACCATGAGCCATCCTTAGCCTGCACGAAGTCTCCATGACCAGTGCCCTGTATCTGCATCCCCTGACCTGCCATCGAACAATTAGTCAGGATCGGGTTAGCAGGATTTGCCTCATAAGGTCCATAGATATTACGACTGCGGGCAATAGTCAGACGGTGAGCCAGTTCCGTACCACCTTCAGAGATGAGTAGATAGTACCAACCATCCTTCTTGTAGATATGGGGGCCTTCTGGATAGCGTCCGCCAGTGCCTTGCCATAGTGGGCGGCTCTCTGTCAGTTGTTCTCCTGTCTTAGGGTCTATCTCGCAGAGCATGATGGTGTTGTCAGGGTTCGACATCATGTAGGTCTTGCCGTTCTCGAACCACAGAGAGGGGTCAATGCCGTCCTGCTTGAGCCAGATGGGTTCGCTCCACGGTCCGGCAGGATTGGTGGCTGTCACCATGAAGTTGCCGCCGTTGCCTACGTTGGTAGTAATCATATAATAGGTTCCCTCGTGGTAGCGAATGGTGGGTGCATAGATGCCCAGCCACGAGGTGGCGCCTTTCAGCGGCAGCTGACTCTCACGGTCAAGCACGTTGCCGATAAGCTCCCAGTTCACCAGGTCCTTGGAGTGATAGATGGGCACACCGGGGAAATACTGAAACGAGGAGTTGACCAGATAGTAGTCATTTCCCACACGACAAACCGATGGGTCTGGATGGTAGCCTGGAATGACGGGATTACGCAATGTCTGTGCCTGTAGAGCAAGGACAAAACATACAAAAACAGATAAGGTCAGTAGTCGTTTCATAATGACGATGTTATAAAAAATCGCCACAAATATAGTAATTATTTCTGATATGACAATAAAAAAGGAGTGATTATTTCACTCCTTCTATGGTATATCCTGCATTCTTCAGTAATGTCAGCACTCCTTTATCACCTGGCAGATGGCCTGCACCGACGGCAAAAAAGGTCGCCTTGTCCTTCATAATCTGAGGCATGAGCTTAATCCAGTTGGCATTGCGGTCATTGATGAGCTGGTCTTCCTCTTCAGGCGTTGAGTCACACTGATTATGTTCCTTCTCGTCCATCACGGCCTTCACACCTTCAAGGTCCTGGGCAAAAAACGCCTTAACAAGCCGTTCTGCCATCAGCTCCGTATAATCCTTATTATCGACTAAGCACATCAGCAACTGCTTCTGACGCTCCAGTGACATGCCTTTGAAAAGTGTCTGAACCTGAAACTCTGGCGTTTCCAGTCCACCGACGCCCTTACCCTGCTGCTGTGCCACCTGCTGGAAGTAGCCGTCGAAGGTAGCCTGCGGATTGAAACCGGCATGCTTCTTCATATAAATAAGCAACGAGAGCTGCGTCTGCAGAGCCTGCGGAGACAAAGCGTCAAGCTGTTGCTTCACCATTGCGTTCGTCATATCCACACCCATCAGCTCTTTCAATACAACGTTCAGACGTCCCATCTCCTCTTCTGTCAAGAGTTTCGACAGTGTAATGCCTTCGGGCAGCATCATGCCAGCCTGCATCTTCTGCATGTTCTCGGGAGACATCAGGTCAGTCATGTCCAGCTCGCCATACACCTGTTCGCTGGCTGCCAGGGCTTCTGTAAGGCCAGGAATGGAGTCAGCAAACGAAACGGGAGCCAGGTGATAGGTTCCAATAATGTACGAGGGTTTGGTCAGTCCGTTACCCGAAATTTTGTAAAGCAGTTGTGCCTGCATGCTCATTGTAGTCATGACCACAAGAGCGACTGTCATCATCAGTTTTTTCATATTTGTCATGTATTATTATTTTAATGATTTGCTTATTTGATGCACAAAAGTACAAAAAACTACAAATATTTTAGTAATTTTGCAGCAAAAAGTAATAAAAGATATGGAAAACCCCTATGTAAAACAGTTTCCCGACCTCATGGCGGGCAAGAAAATGCTCTACGTCCACGGCTTTGCCAGCAGCGCACAGTCGGGTACAGTGGCACGCCTGCGCACCGTGTTCCCCAATGCTACAGTCATCGCCAAAGACCTGCCCATCCATCCGGAGGAGGCTCTCTCCTTATTATATAAGGTATGTGAGGAGGAGAAGCCCGACATCATCATCGGCACGTCGATGGGCGGCATGTACACCGAACAGCTCTACGGCTTCGACCGCATCTGTGTGAACCCTGCCTTCAAGATTGCCGACACCATGCAGGAACACGGCATGACGGGTAAGCAGCAGTTTCAGAATCCGCGACAGGACGGCGTGCAAGAGTTTTATGTAGATAAACCGCTGGTGAAGGAATACCAGGCTGCTACGGAAAAGAACTTCGCCCACGCTACTGACGAGGGCGAGCAGCAGCGCGTCTTCGCACTTTTTGGCGACAAGGACGACCTGGTGCACACACGTGACCTGTATTGCAGTCATTACACTCAGGACATCCCCTTCCACGGCGAGCACCGCATGAACGACCAGAGCTTCATGCACTCGGTGGTGCCTGTCATCCGTTGGATTGACGACCGTCAGGAGAAGCGCGAGCGTCCTGTCATCTACATCGGCGTGGAGACGATGAAGGACAGCTACGGCAAGCCTGCCTCGTCAGTACAGAAAGCCGTGCGCATATTGATTGAGAAATACCAGGTGTTCTTCGTTGCAGAAACATCAGAAGACGCATGGCTCACGGAGTACATCGGCGTGCCTGCCTGGCACCACCAGATAACGACCCACCGCCGCGACCTGCTCTATGGCGACTACTTCGTGCAGGGACAAGGAGCAAGAGGCAAGGAGCAAGGTGTGGAGTTGATGGCCACACCCATTGAGTTTGGCAGCGACACGTTCAAGACGTGGGAAGACATTATTGAATATTTCTCACGACTGGGTGGGCAGTAACACTACGCCGTATTGTTTCTTGCCGTCCATCATGATTTTCAGCGGACGTTCGAAACGCACATGGCGCACATACTGAGTTTCCTCGACAGCAGGCATGTCGTCGAGGATTTTTTGTTGCAGCACGCCATCGCCCGTATAGGTATTGATGGTAAAGTAGCCCACGCCAAACGAGGTGAGGTTCTGGAAAAAGTGCGTACCTTGCGAGGGATCGACGTGGTAGTTCTTAAGTCCCTGTTCCACAATGACACGGGCAGCCGAGATATGTGGCCACTTCACGGGAATGCCCAGCCAGTAGTCGCTGGACCCCCAACGACCCGGACCAATGAGCACGTAGTTCTTGTCGTCGGCAAGGAACTGACGGTTGATGCGCTCAATATCGTCGGCAATCTGGGGGTTGTTGGCTGCCGTGAAGTCATCGTCGGTCTTGACATAGACCACATCCACCACATCCTCCGAGATTCCGTGACCCAATGAGTTGTGCGAGCGCAACAAGCATTGTTCATCAGGGATGGCCATCAGGTCTTCCTCGAGCACCTGTTTGGAATCGACGATGGGACGTATCTGCAGGAGATGGAAATTCAGCATGGAGGGCTGCGCGTCTATCGTGCAGGCAAACTCTATCTCCACGGGACGCTTCATCTCGTCAGCGCCCAATTTCTGCACCAGTTGTAGGATTTCTGGCAGGGGAAACACGCCTTGCTGCAGCACGCCACAAAAGGAAATAACCTTTCGGCCACCCTCGTACAGGCCGTCACGGATAATCTGGTCGTAGGGGTCGTAGGTAGAAGCGATGTAGTTTAGCGAACCGTCCTTGTCGGCCTCCTTCACACGCAGGTTTAGAATATTGAAGCCGTCATCGACAGAGAAAGCCCCCTCCAATCCTCCCCGAGGGGAGGTGCTTGATGTGCTCGGCCTGTTCTCCCCCTCGGGGGAGTTAGTGGGGGGCTTCATATCCAACGCATAGAACCTAGTCTGTGTCTCCTTCAGCGCCGTTTCCATCTCACTGGTCTGCAGAACCTGATGTGGGTGATAGGGCGACACACGCAGCGTCTGTCCACCATCGACGATGTATTTTCCCAAACCAAGTGCCAACGAGGCGATGCCCTCCTCGGCCGTCTCATCACCAATGGGGTAATAGTTCAGCGAGCGCAGCACGCCCGAGAAATTAGGATAGAACCGGCTATCATATTGTTTGCCCACCACTTCCTGCAGGATGACGGCCATCTTCTCCTGGTCGATGACGTTCGACGTGGCTGTCATGTAGGCCTTCGAGTCCTTGTAATAAACAGAAGCATAGACACCCTTGATGGCACAGGCCAACATGCGTAGCATCTCGTACTTGTCCGTCAGGTAAGGAATCATGTATGTGGAGTAAATACCGGCAAAGGGCTGATAGTGCGAGTCCTCAAGGAGTGACGACGAGCGCACGGCAATAGGTGCCTT
Source organism: uncultured Prevotella sp. (assembly GCA_947169685.1). Lineage (GTDB taxonomy): Bacteria > Bacteroidota > Bacteroidia > Bacteroidales > Bacteroidaceae > Prevotella. Next base: position 56,114 of record CAMVQS010000006.1, read on the forward strand.
CACGGCATCGAAGAACGTGAAGAAATCGGCAATGAGCGAGTCAGGAAGCTGTGCACGCATGAAGTGACTCAGTATTTCCTCGTTACTGGCGTCACTCAAGGCTATGCCCCACAGATTGTTGGAGTCCATGAACTCGTCGAACAGGTCGGTACACAGCACGACGGTCTTGGGAATGGTTACCTTGGCATTCTCCCATTGCTGCAACTCTGGATGGCGTTTCACGATGTTATCCAGGAATGCCAAGCCACGGCCCTTGCCGCCCAGCGAGCCTTCACCGATACGGGCAAAGTGGGCATAACGGTCAAACTTCCCACGGTCGAAGACTGCCACGATACCGATGTTCTTCATGCGACGGTACTGCACAATGGCGTCGAAGATAATCTGACGGTGTGCCTGCACATCCTGCAGCCTGTGCCAAGTCACCGTCTTCAGAAACTGCGACACAGGGAAAATGGCACGGGCACAAAGCCAGCGGCTCATATGGTTGCGTGAGATATGGTAGAGCATGGAGTCCTCAGGAATCTTGAAGATGTTATCTTGCAACTCCTTCAATGTCGAAACACGGGCAACCTCCTGTTTGGTCTTCGGATTACGGAAGATGAAGTCGCCGAAGCCCATATGCTCCTCCAGCAGGTGGCGCATGTCAATGTTCATCTTCTTGGAGTTCTTGTCGATGAAGTGGAAGTGCTCAGCCTCAGCTTTCGCCTTGTTGGCAATCTCCGAGCTCTCCAGGATTAGTGGCACGTACTCGTCGCGCTGACGTATCTCGCGCAGCAGCTTCAGACCTGCCTCGGCATCACCCTCCTCCACATGTGACAGACGGCCTGCAACGGTCTTCATGGGATAGCGCGTGTCGCTGATGACGCCCAACACGTTGTCGTGATACTTCTCGTACATCGCCATCGCCTCCTCGTAGTTCGTGGCGAGCACCACCTTGGGACGTCCCCTCTTACGCTGTGCAGCGGCATGCGGGTTCAGCGCCTCGGTCGAGAAGTTCTTGCTCTGTGCCAGGATGTAGTTATAAAGGTTGGGCAGGATGCTGGAATAGAAACGGATATTGTCCTCGACCAGCAGAATCATCTGCACACCTGCCTCGCGGATATCGTGTTCGATGTTCATCTTATCCTCAATGAGCTTGATGATGGAGAGAATGAGGTTGGTGTTGCCCAACCAGCAGAACACGTAGTCGAAGGCCGTCATGTCCTCGTGTTCTATACGCTTGGTGATGCCATGCGAAAAAGGCGTCAACACCACGCAGGGAATCTGCGGAGCAGCCTGCTTCACGTCACGGGCAACGGCAAAGGCGTCGTTGTCAGCATTACCCGGCATACAAATGACCAAGTCAATGTCTGTCGTCTTCAGCACCTCGTTAGCCTCCTCGGTGGTTGACACCTGTGTGAACGTCGGCGGATAGCGCAAACCCAGATCCACGTACTCGGCAAAAATCTTTTCATCCACACGACCATCATCCTCCAGCATGAAAGCATCATAGGGGTTGGCCACTATCAGCACATTGAAGATACGGCGCGTCATCAGGTTCACAAACGACACGTCTTTCAGGAAGAAGTTATTAAACTCAGAAGGGAGATTACTGTTCATCTGTCTTATTTTTGGGGTCAAAGGTAATGAAAACTGAGCGAAAAACAAAGAACATTATTAATATTATGTAAAAAAAATGTAATTGGGAAACAGGGAATACATCTTTTTACTATCTTTGCAAAATAAACTAAAAACTAAGAACTATGGATGAACAACTCTTAATTCACATTTGTGGCTGGGTTGCTAGCATTGGCCTCATTCTCGGCTACCTGCCCCAAGCCATTCAGACCATTCGTACACGTAATACAGACGGTATTTCCTTGCCAGGTTTCATCATGATGGCCATTGGATGTCTTGCCTTTGTAATACAGGGTCTCTTGATTGGAAATATCTATCTGTTTCTGACCAACCTCATTACGTTTACTTGTAGCGTGATTATTTTCACCATCAAGATGCATAACGATTATTTCAAGAAAAAATAAAACCTAAAATTCCTATGAACGTACAAAACATTATGCAGCAGCTGGAGCGTAAGCATCCAGGCGAAGCAGAATTTCTGCAAGCAGTCAAAGAAGTGCTCATCTCTATTGAGGATGTCTATAACCAGCATCCGGAATTTGAGCGTGCCAAGATTATCGAGCGCCTCGTGGAGCCTGAACGTATCACCACTTTCCGTGTGCCCTGGGTTGACGATAAGGGTGAGGTACAGGTGAACATCGGCTACCGCGTACAGTTCAACAGCGCCATCGGTCCCTACAAGGGTGGACTGCGTTTCCACCCGTCAGTGAACCTCAGCATCCTGAAGTTCCTCGGCTTCGAGCAGACCTTCAAGAACGCGCTGACCACGCTACCCATGGGTGGTGGCAAGGGCGGCTCTGACTTCAGCATCCGCGGCAAGAGCGACAACGAAGTAATGCACTTCTGCCAGTCGTTTATGACCGAGCTGTATAAAGTGATTGGCCCCGACATGGACGTGCCGGCAGGCGACATCGGTGTTGGCGGACGTGAGATAGGCTATCTCTTCGGACAGTACAAGCGACTCACCTCCCAGTTCCACGGAGCCACCATCACCGGCAAGGGCCTTGAGTGGGGCGGTTCCATCCTGCGTCCAGAGGCAACGGGCTACGGTGCTCTCTACTTCGTCCACCAGATGATGGATACCCACGGCCTCGACATCAAGGGTAAGACGGTTGCACTCTCTGGCTTCGGCAACGTGGCATGGGGAGCTGCGAAGAAAGCCACCGAGCTGGGTGCGAAGGTTATCACCATCAGCGGACCTGACGGATACATCTACGACCCAGCAGGACTCGACGACGAGAAGATTGAGTACATGCTCGAGCTCCGTGCCTCAGGCAACGACGTCTGCCAGCCTTATGCCGACGAGTTCCCCGGCTCAACATTCTTTGAAGGCAAGAAACCGTGGGAGCAAAAAGCCGACATTTATCTGCCCTGCGCCACGCAGAACGAGCTCAACGGTGCCGATGCCGACGCTATCCTTGCCAACAAGCCGTTGTGCGTTGCTGAAGTGTCGAACATGGGATGCACAGCCGAGGCTGTCGATAAGTTCATTGCCGCCGGTCAGCTCTTCGCTCCCGGCAAAGCAGTCAATGCAGGCGGTGTAGCCACCAGCGGACTTGAAATGACGCAAAACTCCATGCGTATGTCATGGACAGCCGAGGAGGTTGACAAGCATCTGCACCACATCATGTCGGGTATCCACGAGCAGTGCGTCAAGTACGGCAAGCAGCCCGATGGTTACATCAACTACGTGAAAGGTGCCAACGTCGCCGGCTTCATGAAGGTTGCCAAAGCCATGCTTGCGCAGGGCGTTGTGTAAGCTCGGCGAAGTCAAGTACACAAAGAAACCATAAAAAGGGCGTTGTGTAATATAACAGAAAAGAGCCCCAATCGGGGCTCTTTTCTATTATCTCTTGCGTGTTGTTATGATGAGATCCTGGCCTTGACCTTCTATCTCCCTGTTTCCCAAGGCCACACCTACGCGGATGCGTGCTGTGCCCTCACGCAGACGGCGGTCACCTTTGATGGTTGCCGTATAACGAATGCCCTTGCCTGGGAGGATGCTCTCCACATGTAGGTTCTGCGAGATGTGCAGATACTTGTTTCCCGTCAGATCATAGACCAGCGGCTGCACGTCATAGACAACGGCTCCTGTACGATTCATAATCTCAAATGACACCTTGCACTCTTCACCTGCCACCAGCACGCCATCACGACTGGCATCGACGAATTGGGCATTGCGGATAATCAGGCCCTCGTTAACAGCGGAAGGAGTTGGAGTGGTAGCAGCTGGAGGAGTGGTTGTGGTGGGAGACGGTGTATCGTCGAAGACAATACGGTCGTCACCGCCATTCGTCGGGTCAAATCCGCTCTCATCATCCGCAGGGACACGCACATCGCGACGAGCCATACGCTCCTCGCGTGCACGACGGTAATCCTCTTCGCGACGTGCTTGTTCCTCATCAGCAGCATTCCCAATAACTGCGCCCACAATAGCACCACCAGCCATACCGATGAGTGCACCCACATCACTTCCACGACGACCGTCAGAGATACCGCCAATGGCAGAACCGATGATTGAACCAAAATAGCCGCCCGTAGCAGCTCCGGCACCCGTATAGGTGTCGCATCCTGTCAAAAGAAGGACGGCAGCCAACAATATCAATACATTCTTTTTCATAAGCCTATTGTTTTATCTTTCTGCTGCAAAGATAGGCATTATTTCACAAACAGCCAAAGGGAATATCCCGATTTCTGCTTAGGGGAATCCCTAAAACAAAAAGCGCCCCCATCCTTTATGTGGATGGAGGCGCTTTATCATGGTTTCGCTATTTCAACTTACTCAGCCTTGGGAGCCTCTTCTGCCTCAGCAGCAGGAGCTTCCTCTACAGGAGCCTCAGCCTTTACTTCCTCAGCGACGGGAGCCTCTGCGGGAGCAGCCTCTGCCTTGGGAGTAGCCTTGCGGCTACGACGCGTCTTCTTCTCTGCCTTCGGAGTCTTCAGCATGTTCTCGTCGAAGTCAACGAGCTCGATGAAGCATACCTGAGCAGCGTCACCCTGACGGGTACCGAGCTTGATGATGCGAGTGTAACCACCGGGGCGGTCACCGACCTTCTGAGCAACAACTCCGAAGAGTTCCTTCAGGGCCTCCTTGTTCTGAAGATAACTGAATACTACACGACGTGAGTTGGTAGAGTCATCCTTTGAACGAGTGATGAGGGGCTCTACATAGGTCTTGAGGGCCTTAGCCTTTGCGAGAGTCGTAGTGATTCTTTTGTGCATAATCAGCGAGATAGCCATGTTTGCGAGCATAGCACGACGATGATCTGCAGTACGACTCAAATGATTGAAATTCTTATTATGTCTCATTTTTGTTTTTTTCTTTAAGAGGACAAATTACTCTTTGTCCAGTTTATATTTTGAAATGTCAGTTCCAAACGACAGATTCAGACTCTCGAGCAAATCATCAAGCTCCGTGAGCGATTTCTTACCAAAGTTACGGAACTTCAGGAGGTCAGTCTTATTGAACT
>CAMVQS010000007.1 GCA_947169685.1 uncultured Prevotella sp.
GCAGGAAGTGGAGCACGTCGTCCTTGCCGTAGTCGAAGCAGAGCGAGTCCCAGGCCGGGTGTTCGTGGCGGTCGCCGGGGTAGAAGAACTGATTGGGGTCGCCACAAAGGTTGCCCAGTCCCTCGACCTCGTTCTTGACGGCGTGTGAGTGGACGATGTCCATGATGACAGCAATGCCCATCTTGTGGGCGGTGTCGATCATCTCCTTCAGGTCCTCAGGAGTACCGAAGCGGCTGCTGGGAGCAAAGAAACTTGACACATGATAACCGAAACTTCCATAATAGGGATGCTCCTGAATGGCCATCACCTGAATAGCGTTGTAGCCGTCCTTCTTGACACGCGGCAGCACGTTCTGGGTGAACTCCTTGTAGGTGCCTACCTTCTCAGCATCCTGAGCCATGCCGACGTGGCACTCGTAGATGAGCAACGGGTCCTTATGGGGCTTGAACGTTGTCTTCTTCCACTCGTAGGGCTTCTCGGGGTTCCACACCTGAGCAGAGAATATCTTGGTCTGCTCGTCCTGAACCACACGGCGGCACCAGGCGGGAATGCGCTCACCTTCTCCCCCATTCCACTTGACCTTCATTTTGTAGAGCTGTCCGTGCTTCAGGGCTTTCTCGCTGAGCTTGAGTTCCCAGTTGCCAGTGCCTTCCACACGTTTACACTTGTACTTGTCGCTCTCCTGCCAGTTGTTGAAGTCACCAATGAGGTAGATCTCCGTAGCGTTCGGCGCCCATTCACGAAACACCCAACCCTTCGCCAGCTTATGCAGACCGAAATAGAGGTGTCCTGAAGCAAAATCAGAGAGTGTCTTCTTGCCGTTGTGGGTCAGCTGGTTTATCTTCCAGACAGCATGATCGTGACGGCCGCTGATGGCTCCCTCAAAGGGTTCCAGCCACGGGTCATTACGAACGAGTCCGATGTGTTGGGGAGTCTCCTCAACCACTTTCTTTGCAGCAGCCTTCTTGGGCTTTGCTGTAGCTTTCTTTGTTGTTGCCATAGTATATTTTTAAAGCTTTAACCTTAATTCTTTTCACTTAACCGAAACCTTAAATATCGCCTTCTTGATTTCCGGCTCGAAGGAGATGCACGGAGCGTGTCCGTCCTGCGGAAAGAAGACAGCAAACATACCCGGGTGACAGGTAATGTAGCTCTCTGCAGGCAGGTCGCCGAACTTCGTGATATCCTTCTCGTCATTGTAGGCTGCTTCAGGCAGGTTGGCGGCAGGCGTATAGCCGTAGGTCTCGTCGCCCGATAGCGGAATCTGGATGTCAATCATCTTACGATGCGTCTCAAGCACAGCCTCGTCAGGAGCCTTACCCTTGGCGATGGCTATGTTCAGGAAGAGATCCTTACCCTCGATGTCGTACTTGCCGGCTTCCAGTTTGTTCAGGTTGTTTGCCTTCATGAATTCCACCACTTTTGCAAACAGCGGATTGAGCGATACATAGCTGCTCAGGTTGTCTAATGTGTCAATAATCATATCGTATGAGTTTTAAAGATATTTGTCTTGCGAAAATCATTTCACCTTACGACGTCCACGAACATACGTGCCCTCTGCCGTGATATTGCCATTGCGGTCACGTTCAATGAACGGACCGTCACGATGATCATCTACATAAGTGCCTTCGAAGCGCTTGCCATCCTTGTCCTCCTCGATAGCAGGTCCATTACGCTTGCCGTCCTTGAACACACCCTTGAACTTCGAGCCGTCAGCATAGCGCGCAATACCCTCGCCGTCGATGTTGCCGTCCTTGAACTCACCCTCAAACACGTCACCGCTCTTGGTGGTCATCTTTCCGCGTCCATTGGGTTTATCGTTCAGCCACTGGCCGGTATAGGTATTGCCGTTCTTCCAGACCACCGTACCCTGGCCAGACTTGTCGCCTTTCAGGAACTGACCTGTGTATTTATCGCCGTTGGCAAAGGTGAAGATACCCGTACCAGTACGTTCACCTTCTACGTATTCGCCTTCGTAGGTGTCGCCATTCTGGAAACGGTAAATGCCACGTCCGTGCTGCAGGTCGTCTTTCCACTGCCCCACATAGACATCACCATCAGCATAACGGAACGTACCGCGTCCGTTACGCTGGTTGTCGCGCCAGTCGCCCTCATAGGATGAGCCGTCGCCCCAGTCGTACTTTCCCTTACCGCTCTTCTTGTCGTTTACCCATTGTCCGTCATAGTAGGCACCGTTGGCAAAGGTATATTTACCCGTTCCGTGACGCCGGTCATTCTCCCAATCACCTACATAAACGTCACCATTGTAGTAATACATGGTACCCTCGCCCTGCTGCACGTCAATGTACCACATGCCTACATATTTATTATTATTCAGGAAATAATAGGTGCCGAATCCATGCTGGTGGTCTTTGTACCAGTCGCCTTCATAGCGCTCACCGTCGAAGAATGTAAAAATGCCGTAGCCGTGTCGAAGTCCGCGAAAATAGTCGCCTTCGTAGATGTTACCGTCAGGGAATACGGTCTTTCCCTTTCCGTTGGGTTTGCCACCCTGCATTTCTCCGTTATACTCTCCCCCGTCGTGTGTCGTACACGAACCAAGTGTGATGCCTTGTGCTCCCGCTGCAAGCGGCAAGGTGATGATTATAGATGTGATAATATGTCGAAGTTTCATTTTCTTATGCGTTTAACTTTACAAAGGTAGAAAAAAGTTAGGAGTTAAGGGTTAGGAGTTAGGAATTTTTTGTACCTTTGCAGAAAAATTTAGATTTATTATGAAGTTCATTGCCATCATTCCCGCGCGCTATGCATCGACGCGCTTTCCCGGTAAGCCGTTGGCTATGTTAGGCGGCAAGCCTGTCATTCAGCGAGTTTATGAACAAGCCATCAAGGTGTTGCCCGAAGCCTATGTGGCAACCGATGATGAACGTATCTTCCAGGCTGTCAAGAGTTTTGGTGGACAGGCTGTCATGACGCGTAGCGACCATAAGAGCGGTACAGATCGCATTCAGGAAGCCGTTGAAAAGATTCATACACAGGCCGATGTCATCATCAACATTCAGGGTGACGAGCCTTTTGTGCAGCCCTCACAGCTCGAAACACTCATGCAGTTGTTCGATGCACCTGAGACGCAAATCGGTACATTAGGCAAGCCCTTCGAAACAATGGAAGCCGTCGAGAATCCCAATTCACCGAAGATTGTCTGCGACCGTCGTGGTTTTGCCCTCTACTTCAGCCGTAGCGTCATACCTTACGTGCGTGGCAAGGAGCAACAGGAATGGCTTCAGCACTATCCCTACCTGAAACATCTGGGTTTGTATGCCTATCGCCGTGAGGTGTTGCACGAAATAACGCAGCTGCCACAGTCTCCGCTCGAATTGGCAGAGAGTCTGGAACAACTGCGTTGGTTGGAGAATGGCTATCGCATTCGTGTAGGACTGACGGATGTGGAAACCGTAGGCATTGACACACCTGACGATCTTCAGCGAGCCGAGGAGTTTCTGGCACGCTGAATGTCACTGCTTATCCCAAAGCCTGTCGTAATAAAGAGACCTGTTCAGCAGTGAGCTGTTCAGGCAGATGGATGTTATAAGTCAGGATCAGGTCACGACCTCCTTGTCCTTTACCGCGCAGACGCACCTTGGTACCAGGCTGTGTGCCGGCTTTCACCTTCAACTTCAGTTTCTCTCCGGCAGGAGTCTGAACAATCACCTCCCCACCTGTCAAAGCCGTCAACAGGGGAATGGTGGCTGCCGCCTGCGTCTCGGCAGGTGTTCGCTGACGTGTTGTACGCTGACTGCCTGACGTGCGACCGCCCATGCCTCCAAAGAGGTTTTCGAAGAACGAGGAGAAACCGCCGCCACCTGACGTAAACGTCGAGAAATCAAAGCCTTCGAACGGATTACCTCCAGCATTTCCATAACCTTCGAAGCCTCCCGTTCGTCCTCCTCCGAATGCATCGGCATTCTTCCATTGCTCACCATACTGGTCATACTTCTTACGCTTCTCGGGATCACCAATCACGTCGTATGCCTCGTTCAGTGCCTGAAACTTCGCCTTGGCCTTCGGATCGTCAGGATGCAGGTCGGGATGGAACTGCTTGGCGCGCTTCAGATAAGCACGCTTGACGTCCTTCTGCGGAATCGTCTTGTCAACGCCCAAAATCTTGTAATAATCTATGAATGCCATAATCTTACTATTTTTATTTACACATTTACCAGCAAAAAACGTGCCGAGAGTTTGGTTATGTCAGTATAAATGTGTATCTTTGCCCTAAAATAAACGCATTGACTATGAGAAAACGTTTTTTCATGCTGGGATTGGGACTTATTTGTCTCGCCCTGTCAACAACGGCCCAAGAAAACAAGAAGACGGTGACACTTCACTTTGTTGAAACCACTGACGTGCACGGGGCGTTCTTCCCCATCGACTTCTACAATGAGCGTCCGGCAAACGGCTCAATGGCACGTGTCAGCACCTATCTGACACAGCTCCGTAAGCAATACGGTGACGATGCCGTCATCGCATTAGACAACGGCGACATCCTGCAGGGACAGCCCATCTGTTACTACTATAATTTCATCCGTATCGACACGACGAATATCGCTGCCGATGTCATCAACTACCTGCGTTATGACGCGGAGTGTGTGGGCAACCACGACATTGAGCCCGGACACCCCGTCTATGACAAATGGTTCAAGGAGGTGAAATGTCCTGTCCTCGGTGCCAACATCATTGACAACACCACTGGCAAACCATACCTAAAACCCTATGTCATATTGGAAAAGAATGGTGTACGCATTGCCGTTATCGGTATGCTGACACCAGCCATCCCGCTCTGGCTGAATGCCGATATCTGGTCGAACCTGCGCTTCGAGGAATTGATTACCTCCATGCGTTACTGGGTCAACCAAGTGCGTGAGCAGGAGCATCCCGACATTGTCTGCGGACTCATCCACAGCGGTTGGGACGGTGGTATTACCACCCCCGACTATGACGAGGATGCCGGTGCGAAGATTGCGGAACAGATAGATGGTCTTGACCTGCTGTTCTTCGGACATGACCATACGGAGCATAACAGCGTGAGCAGCAAGGGTGTGCTCTGCATGGACCCCTCGTGCAACGCCAAGAAGGTGGCACACGCAATGGTAACGCTGGAACAGACGTCCGAAGGTATGAAGATCATCGACAAGAAAGGCGAGCTGGTTGACATCTGTCCGCTGGATATCGACCAGGACTTCGTCAGTCATTTCCAGGGTGCTATCGATGATGCCAAGACCTATATCAACAAGTTCATTGGCGTACTCTCCACCCCATTGCGCTCACGTGACTGCTACTTCGGCTCTTCGGCCTTCACAGACCTCATCCACAACCTGCAGTTGCAGATTACGGGTGCAGACATTTCCATCACAGCTCCGTTGGCCTTCGACAACACAATCAATGCCGGTAATCTCTACATGCGCGACATGTTCAAGCTCTACCGTTTTGAGAACCGTCTCTACACGATGCGCCTGAAAGGTAGCGAAATCAAGAACCATCTGGAGATGAGCTATGCATTGTGGACAAACACCATGACCAAGCCTGAGGACCACATCTTACTCCTCAACGACACCATTGCCAGTGACATGCAGCGCTTCGGCTTCAAGAACTTCACCTTCAACTTCGACTCTGCAGCAGGCATCGACTATGAGGTGGATGTCACCAAGCCACGGGGACAGAAGGTGCACATCCTGCGTATGTCAAACGGACAGCCCTTCGATGAAAACAAGTTCTACGTTGTAGCCATGAGCAGCTACCGTGCCAACGGTGGCGGTGAACTGCTTACGCAGGGTGCCGGCATACCCAGAGACTCCTTGAAAGGCCGTACGCTGACGATGACCGAGCTTGACCTGCGTTATTATCTGACAAAGGAGATTGAGCGCATGGGAACCATCGATCCCAAGCCTAACAACAACTGGCGGTTCGTTCCTGAAGCATGGACAGTACCCGCGCTGAAGCGTGACCGCAAACAACTCTTTGGTGATTAAAAAGATATGAAATACTATATATTTTGTAAGGACGAGCTGCTGCTCCGATGCACAGCAGACGGTAGCTACACCATTCCGGAGGGCGACGAGGCCCCTGTGGAGATCAAGCCCTGGACACATGTCATGAACGTGGAGGGCGACAAGGCGTTGCGCATCGACATGCCTGTAACCAATAAAGACGGTTATGAGATGGTAGGCTTGCGCAAGAGCTACTATAAACTGTCACAGGAGGATTACCTGAAGGCAGGCAAGTGTCACGAACTGCTCTATTGGGATATGAATACCCGTTTCTGTGGTGTCTGCGGAGCACCCATGCGCATGGACACGGACATCTCGAAGAAATGTACCCAGTGCGGTAAGGAGATTTGGCCACAACTGGCCACCGCTGTCATTGTACTCGTCCATCGTGACGATAAGGTGCTGCTGGTTCACGCACGCAATTTCCGCACAGCGTTCTATGGTCTTGTGGCAGGTTTCGTGGAGACAGGCGAGACGTTGGAGGAGGCCGTTCATCGTGAAGTGAGAGAGGAGACGGGCATTGAGATTACCAACCTGCGCTACTTCGGCAGTCAGCCCTGGCCCTACCCCTGCGGCCTCATGGTGGGTTTCAATGCCGACTATGTCAGTGGCGAGATACAACTGCAGCAGTCAGAGCTTTCGGAAGGGGCATGGTACGACAAGGATCATCTGCCGACCATCCCTGAGAAACTCTCCATTGCGAGAAAGCTGATTGATGACTGGTTAGGAGTCAGAGAAGCCTGAAGGCATCGGCATCGCTGAGCACGCGGAAACGCTCACGCATCGTGCGCTGTCCTTCAAGGTCTAACGTTACGCTGAGCGCCTGCTCCCCGTCATCCGTGCACTGGGCAATGATATCCCCACGTGCATCGACCACACGCGAGGAACCTTGATAATGCGAATAATGGTCGTCGCCTACGCGGTTCACACCCACCAGGTAAGCCTGATTCTCAATGGCACGGGCACGGGTAAGCACCTCCCAGGCAGTCTGGCGCGACTGAGGCCAGTTCGCCACTACCAGAATCACGTCAAAGGGCGCTTCGTCCGTATAGCGGCTCCACACGGGGAAACGCAGGTCGTAGCACGTCACCAGCAGGAAACGGCAGCCACGCCACTCCACGATGCAACGCTCCCGACCAGCGGTATAGAAACGGTCCTCGTGACCATACGAGAAGAGATGATGCTTGTCATAATAGAATACCCCGTTAGGGGTACAGAAATAATGACGGTTACGGAAAGAGCCATCAGCACAGTGCACAGCCAACGAACCGCACACGGCACAGTCATGTTCATGGGCCGTATCGCGCACCCACTGCAGCGCAAGGCTCTCCTCTTCCGCCTCGGCAATGCCTTCGGGCTCCGTAGCAAAGCCCGTCGCCCACATCTCGGGCAACACATAGAGGTCGCTGCCTCCGTTAGCTCGCACCAGGGCATCAGCACGGCGGATATTCGCCTCAGGCTGTGCCCACTCAATATTAGTTTGTAATAACGTAACCTTCATATTGCCTGCAAAGATAAGCTATTTTTTCGAGAATCATGCAAAATAAAGTCAAGAAACTCATCATATACCTTGCAGTATCGTTCACGGCACTGCTGGGAGCCTACGCCTACATGGAGAAACTCCCCACCCTCAACACACGCCACACGCCGCTCACCAGCCTTTCTGCACTCATCGACTACAGCCAGCAACAGACCGATTCGCTGTTGAAGGTTCACGAGGATATCCGCTCTGAGCTGCAATACTACCTCAAGGCCCACCGTATCGACGATGAGGGCTATGGCATGATAGCTGACTACAACGCCTGGAACGACAGTGTCATCCTCAAGCTCAAGGCACAGAAACACACCATTCCCATACTCCCTAAAGTCCAGAAGGATTTACACATGCCCCTCAAGTTCAACGTACCTGTCATCACCCATCGCGGGTACTGGTTCGGCGGAGGCTGGTTCCCTGGCATCCCCCCTCTTCACCAAGGAATAATTATCAGCAGCGTGGGTGTCTATAAAGGTACTGTTGACAACCACCTGCAACCATCCGGACACGGCATTTTCCTGTCACCAGACGGAAGCTACCGCGAAGGAGAATGGAAAGACGGTCTGCAACACGGCTTCGGGTTCCACGTCAAACCCTTCAAGGACATTCAGGTAGGCACGTGGATTGAAGGGCGTTACAAAGGCGAACGCCTGCACTTTACCTCAGAGCGCATCTATGGCATCGATATCTCGCGTTACCAGCACGAGATACATGGGCGGCGTTTCGGAATCAATTGGAAAGCACTGCGCATTACCGACCTCGGTAAACACAACCAGCAGAACGTGACAGGCGAGGCCGACTACCCTGTGTCGTTCATTTATATCAAGGCCACACAAGGAACCACTGTCACCAACCGCTATTTCGCCTCTGACTACAAGGCCGCTCGAACCCATGGCTTCCACGTCGGTGCCTACCATTTCTACTCCACTACTTCCGATGCTCGTGAACAGGCACAGCACTTCCTGAAGACTGCCCAGTTCAAGCGAGGCGACTTCCCGCCCGTCTTCGACGTAGAGCCCAGTGACGCACAGATTACGGCTATGGGCGGTGCCGAAAAACTGCTCAGCGAGATGCGCATCTGGCTCAAGATGGTGGAGCGCAGTGTAGGCATCAAACCTGTCCTATATGTGAACCAGAGCTTCGTCAACAAGTACCTGCAGGATGCGCCCGACCTCAAACGAGGCTACCTTGTCTGGATAGCCCGTTACAGTGAGTATAAGCCCGACATCCGCCTCTGCTGGTGGCAGCTGTCCGCTACTGGCCGCGTCAATGGCATCGAGGGTCCTGTTGACCTCAACGTGTTCAACGGCTACCTAGACCAGTGGCAGGAGTTCCTTGCCAACGAGCTGATACCGTAACTATCTCAAAAGGTGCATTGTAAAGAGTCAAGAATTCCTAAGCATAAATGGAATGTTTATCACTTACAACTTCCCCCCCAAAAAATAGTGATGTTACTTCTCGAATGTCAGGGCCTCACCAATGCAGGCGTTGGGCTGCTGGATGTGAAGCATGGCACAAACGGTGGCGGCAAAGTCGGTGATATATGTCGTACGAGGAGAACTTCCCTGAGGCACATGCCAGCCATAGAACAGCATGGGGATATGTGCGTCGTAGGGATTCCACACTCCATGAGTGGTGCCGACAGGCGACGACCAGGAACCGAACTCATAATAGCCAGACTCGGGTACCACGATAATGTCACCTGCACGACGGGGATGCCAGCCCTTGAGGATTCGTTCACGTAGGATGTCAGGGGCTCCCGACGCTGCTGCATGCTCCATATCGATGGCAAAGACGACATGATCGCCTGTGCTCAGATATTCGACACACAAGTCCTTGACCTCCTGTAGTTTGAAGCCCTGTTCAGCGATTCCCTTACGGTCGAGGAAGAAACGATAGTCTGCCACATCTAGCACTACAGGACGTGTGTTGTGCAACCTCGAAGCAACGAACTTCTCCAACCCTTCCCTCAAGGAACCGGATGAGAACTTGCCGCCATGCAACTGATGATCTTGCATGAACTTCCAGTTATGGGCTGCACCATGGTCGGCAGTCAGGAACAGCAGATAGTTGCCGCGTCCTACCTGTGCATCAAGGGCTGAGAGCAGACGTGCAATGTCCTTATCGAGCTCCAGATATGCCTCGTCGGTATGTTCCCCACGTGTACCCCACTCATGTCCGATGACATCCGTTTCGGAATAGCTCACGCAGAGCATGTCAGGCACAGTGCCGCGTCCCAGCTGCTCTCCCTCGAGGGCAGCAATGGCCATATCGGTGATGAGGTGACCGCAGAGGGGATAGAAGCCCACCTTCTCGCCAACTTTCTTCAGTTCCTTGTTTTTCGCCATGCGTGAATTGACCTCCTTCACGTAGGCCGGCAACTCAGTCATATAATAGGTGGATGTGATGAAACAACCGTTCTTTGTATCGAGCCAGTAGGCAGCATTTGCCGAATGTCCTGCCGGCAGGATGGCAGCACGATCCTTGTAGGACACACCGACAACCTTTGAGCGGAAATCGTAATGCAGACGCAACTGATCGCCGATGGTGGTCGCCAGGAGATTGACAGGTGACATCTGACCCTGCTTCTTATTGTCGGAACCGACAGGCTGTACTGTCGTGTCAGTACAGCAATAGACCTTGCGGTCGTCAATAAAGAAATTGTTTCCGCAAATGCCATGAAGTGCAGGCGTGGTGCCGGTATAGGCACTGGTGTGACCGATGGCAGTCACCGTAGGCAGGTAGTTGATGTAGCAGTTGTCGTAGCTATAGCCCTCGCGGATGAGCCGACGGAAGCCTCCTTCACCGAACTGCTCAAAATAGCGCGACAGATAATCCCAGCGCATCTGGTCAACGACGACTCCCACCACGAGCTTCGGCTGCTCACCAAACTGTGGACGTACGTTTGTCTGTGCCGACAGGCTCATGGCACAACACAGGAAAGCAAATACAAAAATGAGTTTCTTCATAATAGTAATATCTTTGGTTTGGGGACAAAGATACGAAAAAATACTGAATAATGAATACAGAATCGGGAAATATTTTGTATTTTTGTGGCAAAATAAAGAAATGAAGAAGAAAACTTCGAAAATACTAAAAATCCTCGCAGGGGTTGCACTATCCCTTCTGCTCCTGCCGATTATCGCTATTGTACTGCTCAATACAGAAGCAGTACAGCAGCGGGTCGTGGATGTGGCAACGGAGATGCTGAGCGAAAAACTGGGCACGCAGGTCAGCATTGACCATACATACATCAACATCTTCGGAGGGAACGTCCATCTCTACGGGGTGAAGATTGACGACCAGAAACAGCGTGAGATGCTACAGATAGAGAAGTTCTCGGCCAATCTTGAACTGCTGCCGCTACTGAAGAATCACATCGTGGTGGAAGGAGCCGACATTGAAGGACTTGACGCCGTGCTGACGAAAGGCAACGATTCGATACCTGCCAACTACCAGTTCCTGATTGATGCATTCAAGAAGGACAAGAAGCTCGCTGCCGAGGACAGCATACAGAAGAAAAAAAAGAAGCTGAAACTCAATGTGGAGGACATTAGGCTAAGCCGCATCCACATCAATTACGACAAGTACGACTTCCAACTGCACGCTGCACGGTACGACAACAAGCACATTCAGGTGGACAGCATTCAGGCCGCATGGATAGCGGAGAAGAAGAAGGGACCGATGGACAACTTACTCTTCATCCGGGAGCTGAAGGTCACACAGGAAGGGAGCGTGTTTGAAGCCCAGATACAGGGTCTGCGCTTTCGCACCGACAACCACAAGCCTCGCAAGAACGCAGGCAAGCCCAAACGCGGATTCTTCGACACGGGTCATCTGGACATTAACGCCTATGCGAGAGTGACCATTGATGCCACCAACAAGGACTCGTTGAAGATAGAACTGAAACATTGTGAAGCGACAGATACTATTACAGGCATTAACTTCCGCAACCTGAGAGCTAAGGCAACCTATACGAAAGGCATGCTTCACCTGCGCGACATAGACGTTCAGCAGACAGACACCAAGCTACACATAGCGACAGCCGAGATGCAGCTGCCCAACAAGAAGGAGGGCATCAAACTCTCGTTCTCTACAGGCACCATCACAGGTCGTGCCATACTGAAGGACATCTCAAGACCTTTCTCATTGGCACTGAACAGATTTACCCTACCCCTCAACCTGAGCCTCAATATGAGCGGTACGGACAGCACGCTCAGTTTCCGCAACGTACAGGTATATACAGACGACAAGAAACTGACCATCAGCGCTGTGGGCGACATCACCCACCTGAAGGAGAAGGAGCTGCTGGATGTACACTTCCACGTCAGCCGCATGAGGACCACCACAGGCATGGCGGAGCAAGTCATCAACCAGTTTGCGGTGAAGAAACTCATGATGAAACAGCTGAAGAGGCTCGGCACCATCAGCTATACGGGCGACTTCCACGTGCTCTACAGGAAAGAGCAGTTCCAAGGGCAACTGCTGACGAACGTGGGCAGCATGAATTTCAGTTTCTACATAGACGAAAACAACAAATACCTCGTGGGACAGGCCAGCACCAAGAACTTGGCACTGGGCAACGTCATGGACCTCAACAAGCTGGGGAACATAGAGGCAAGTGCCAAGTTCAATATCGACATCTCGAAGCCGCGAACAGCCATCATGCGTAGGAAGAAAGGCGGCAAGCTGCCCATCGGAACGGTCAATGCCACCGTAGATGACTGTTCATTCATGGGCATTCACGTCAGGCGCCTGACAGCCGACATCACGAGTGACGGTGCAGTGGCAACGGGTAATGTCAAGCAGCTGGGTAAGCATCGCGACCTTTTCTTCTCGTTCTCGTTTACCAATACAGACGATATGAGTAAGATGAAGATTACCCATCCAGGCATCAAGTTCCATGGCCTTTCTGATGAGGACAAAAAGGCCAAGGAAGAGAAGAAACTACAGAAGAAGCTGCAGAAGGAAGAAAAGAAGCGTCAGCAGGAAGATGGAGAACGTCTGGCTGGCAAGAAGAAAAAGAAATTCCTCCTCTTCTAACTGTTTAGAGATTCTGCGAACGCTCAATGATTTCCAGGCACATACGGCTATTGTGGTAGGGACACTTCCAGAAGCCGGCATGATCGTCATCAAGGTTCAGTGTACCATCCTTTCGGCGACTCCAATACCATTCTCCGTTCTCATAGTCTATGAGATGCTGCTTGATGTAGTCCCAACAACGCATAGCTTTTTCCAGTGCATCCTCGTTGCCAAAATGCTGGTAAAAATTATACCAGCCGACAACGTTCTCTGCCTGTACCCACCAATGCAGGTCATCATCCACATGACCCGTGTCGAGGTTGGCCTCGTGTATCATGGAACCGTCAGCATTCAAGCCTTTCTCGCTGGCACGGGCTACCATCTGTACAATGGGTTCCACCTTACGCAGCACATCTTGGTCACCCAGAACGAGAGCAGACTCATGCATGAGCCACGAGCATTCGATGTCGTGTCCATAGCTCTCCAAGTGGCCTGCCCCACGTGTCCAGTCTAATTCAAAGAACAGGTCAAGATGATGGGTTTCAGGGTTGAGAATCTTGTCGGTAAAGATGTCGATGATGTTACGCAAGGCCGCCTCTACCCTCATCAGGTCTTCAGCAGAAACGGCAATATCAACAGGCAGCACCGAACCCAGCACAGGCACATAGTCGCAAGTCTGCTTAGCTTGCAGTTCACGAAGCGTGCGCAGCAGGTTGGCATAGGGCTCAATGATGTGCAGATGGGTGTTCTGTGACTTCGGATAGTTGGCGTCGAGCTCGGAGAGACGCATGTCGGCAATGGGCTGCCAGTCGCGTGTGCAGGCCTCGATATAGCCATTGTACTCATGGTCGAAGGCATGCTCCTCGATGCAGTCAAAAAGCTGCAGGGCATACTCCAGAGCCTCACGGTCACCTGTAGCACGAGCATACTCGGAGAAGCCGTAGATCATGAAGCCGATGGCGTAGAACTGCTTTTTCGTGTCAAGCGGCTGTCCCTTGCTATCCACACTCCAATACACACCACCGTATTCTGGATCGATAAAGTGATCGATGATATACTCCTTGGCTCGTGTGGCGGCTTGAAGATATTCCTCTTTTTCAAGAACACGATAGGCTGCCGAGAACGACCAGAGGATGCGGGCGTTCAGGATGGCTCCCTTCTCAGCGTCGGCATGTAGCACGCCGTGCCCATCAATACGTCCATAGAAGCCGCCGTTCTTACGGTCCTGCATCTTATCAAGCCAGAAACGCAAGATGTTGTTCTGCAACACATCCTGCATTTCACGTTTCATTGTTTTTACTCTTTCATCCATATCACTTCTTGTACTCCTTGTACTACTTTACTACTTCTTTATCGGATAGAGGTACAGCAGTCCCATCATGATGACCACGATGACAGCAGGGAACAGGGAGAACAATGCCCACACCATGCTGCGTACCGACTCCATATCGGTGATGGTGATGATGGTCTCGCCAGTCACCTCGTCGGTGCCAGACATGAAACCGGCAATGCCCAACAAGAGGGCTACCAGCGAACCGGAGATGGCGGTACCGAACTTCTGTGCCATCGTACCGCTGGAGAAAATAAGACCCGTCGAACTGGTGCCGTTCTTCTCTGTAGCATAGTCGGCCACGTCAGCATACATCGACCACAGCAGCGGAGAGTAGAGTCCTACACCGACGGAGGTCAGAATGACGACGGCCACCATGGCCCAGATGTAAGCGGGATTCATGGGGATGAAGAAGAAGATGACGGAGAATACCAGACAGATGACGGCAGCATAGAAGAAGGCCTTGACCTTGGAGCCGACCCACTCGGTGAACTTGGGCGACAGACCGCCGAAAATCATACATGTCACCTCGCCAAAGGTCATGAAGACAGTGTAGTTGATGATGAGTCCGCTCACCGTCACGTCGCCATGCAGACAGTACTCCAGCAGGTAACCAGCCACCGCATAACGGAAGCCGTTGAAGAAATTGGTGCAGATACCCACCAGTGTCAGGTAGATCCAAGGTTTGTTCTTGAACAGGTCGGCAAAGGGCTTCAGCGAGAATTTCTCGGCACGGACGGGTTTCAGGCGTTCCTTGGTCAGCAGTCCGCAAGCCAGCGTACCGGCAGCAGCCAAGATGCCGAAGAAGACGCCAATGACAGCATACTGATGCTGCTTGGCTGCGATGGTATAAGTTCCGTCTGCCATCTTGTCACCACCGATAAACTCAATAATATAGGGGAACGAGAGCAACGTGATGAAACCCATTGCATAGGCTCCCACCATTCGGAATGACGAGAACTGGTTCTTCTCGTTGTCATTCTCGGTCATGACACCCAACAGCGAGCCGTAAGGAACGTTCACCGCCGTGTACATGGCCATCATGAGCAGGTAGAGCGAATAGGCATAGACACGCTTGCCTACCGGTCCGAAGTCGGGCGTATAGAGCAGCAGGGCAAAGATGAGACCGAAGGGGATGGCACCATAGATGAGCCAAGGACGATAGGTACCGAAACGGCTTTGCGTGCGGTCAGCCAAAGAACCCATGAGGGGGTCTGTCACAACGTCGAACATACGTGCAATAAGCATCAGTGTTGCCGTATCGGCTACTGTGAGTCCAAAGACGTTAGTAAAGAACAATGGGAAAGCGATAGACATCACCTTCCAGGTAATACCACCCGCAGCGGCATCACCCAATGCATAACCGATTTTTTCTTTTAAGCTTGCCATGAGGTTATTTTACTATTTGACGATTTTTACTATTTACAATTTCTGTTTTTAGCCACAAGTTTCTTGATGGTCTCAACCGAGGCAGCAGTATAGTAACCGTCCTCGGGGGTATTCATGCAGTAGTCGATAAGCTTGTTAACGGTAGAGGTTGCCACATGCATCCGAGTATCAGCTGAAGCATAATAAATAAAGACCTTACCATCTTCATCAGCTATCCAGCCATTAGCAAATGCCACGTTCATCACGTCACCCAGATACTCGTCGCCCTCAGGCACGAGGAAGAATCCGCCTGGACGGGCAATGACACGCGTGGGGTCATCGAGTGCTGTCATATACATATACAACACGTAGCGCAGACCGTCGGCTGTGGCACGTACGCCATGAGCCAGGTGCAGCCAGCCCTTGGGAGTCTTGATGGGATGCGGACCTTCACCGTTCTTCACCTCGGTGATGGTGTGGTACTTACGCTCGTAGATAATCGTCTCGTCCTTCACCTCGGCATTCGCGATGTCATCAACGAGTGCCCAGCCGATACCACCGCCAGAGCCGGTATCGATGAAACCGTCCTGCGGACGGGTGTAGAAGGCATACTTGCCGTCAACGAACTCAGGGTGCAGCACGACGTTACGCTGCTGGCTCTTCGTCTTCAAGTCGGGCAGGCGCTCCCAGGTCTTTAGGTCCTTGGTACGGGCAATACCAGCTGTAGCTGTAGCAGCGCTGAGGTTGCCAGGCTGAGAGTCATCGTGACGCTCTGCACAGAACACGCCATAGATCCAACCATCCTCATGCTGGGTGATGCGCATATCATAGATGTTAGTAGCGGGTATCACGTCGTCAGGCATAGTGACGGGCTCCTCCCAGAAGCGGAAGTTATCCACACCATTGGGACTCTCTGCCACAGCAAAGAAGCTCTTACGGTCGGCACCTTCCACGCGTACCACCAGCACATACTTGCCTTGCCATTTGAGGGCACCTGAGTTCAGCGTGGCATTCATCATGATGCGCTGCATCAGGTACGGATTATCCTGCTCACAGAAGTCGTACTTCCATTCCAGCGGCGTATGCTCAGCCGTCAGAATGGGGTTCTTCCATTTCTTGTAAATACCATTCCCCCACTCTATGGGTTCATTCTTGCGGCTCAGCAGTTCCTCATGATGGGCACGCAGAGCCTTAACCTTCTCTTGAAAATTGCTCATATTTCTTATTATTCTTATTGGATGTCTTTTAGGAACAATGATTTGTCGTCGTTATAGTATTCCTTGAAATTAGGTGCGTCAGGCGTGCTGGGAGACGGACCGAACCACTCCTCCTTGTAGTTACGCCACACCAGGAGATAGCTGATAGGATACTTGTGGACGATGGGCATCAAGGCTGTTGTCCACCAATCTGGCTCCGTCAGGTTCTTCAGACCACACTCTGTCAAGGCTGCAATCTTACCGTTCTTCTTGGCAAACTTCGTCAGCATGTCAAGGTTCTGCTCCAACTGTTTCATGAAGTCCTCGCGTGTGCCCCACTGATAGCCGTCGATACCCACAAGAGCAATACGGTCGTTGCCTGGGTAGCGCTCCAGGAATTTCTCTTCCGTCAAGTCGGGAGCCATACCTGGCGAGTAGGCCCAGACAAGATTGGTGAAGCCGTCAGCATTCAGTTTGTCCTGTAGCATGTTCCACAGCGCCTTGTATTCGTCGGCGGTGCAGAGCTTCTCACCCCACCAGAACCACGAACCGGTGTTCTCGTGCCAGGGGCGGAAGATGATGGGGATGGGCTGTCCGTCGGCAGTCTTCAGGGTTGCCAGGAAATCGCTGACGCGCTGCATCCACAACTGGAACTTCTCATGCTGCGAGCCACCAGGGAGAACGCTCTTCACAACGGTAGAGTCCGTCACATCCCAAGCCGTACCCTCAGGGAACTTCTGTCCTGCTCTGCCACCACCTTCAACAGTGGTGACGGGATTGCGCGGATGCCAGCTCAGCGTGACAATACCACCACGCTTGTAGTGATTGATGACCTCTTCGGTGATACGGGTGAAAGGCACGCTGTCCAGACTCTTCTCGTCACCCATCTCAATACCACCCAATTCAAAGCCCATCACGGCAGGATAGTCACCGCAAACGTTCTTCACGTCGCTGCTGTCTTTGTCATAAGCCCAGGTCAAGCCATACATAGGATCATCCTGATGGCCGAACATGACACCTTTTTGGCGCAGGGTGTCAAGTCGGTCCAGGAGTTGTTGAGCCTGCGTCTTCTCAGGCTCCGTCTGTTTAGGAGTGCAGGCGATAAGAGCTATCATCGCTGCTGCAAAAGTCAATAGTTTCTTCATATCTCTTGATTATTTAAGTTCTCCCAACAACCAGTTCTCCCACTCGTCCCACTGCTCCTGGAACCAGAAGTGCCATGTGGCTTGATAGGGAGATATTTCTTTCGGTCCTTTTACGGTATTGTAGGTAGCCCAGGCCGTTGTGGGAGGAACTACATCGTCGTTATAGCCAAACGAGAACCAGCCTTTCTGCTGACTGGTAATCAGACGGGCGAAGTTCACACCGTCATAATAGCGCGATGTCTCAATCTGCTTCTCTTGTCCGTTGCCTTTGTTCCAATAGAAATAATGCGGCCAACCGCAGGCTACACCCTTCAGCGAAGCCGTATGGTCACAGAGTGCAGCATGAACGGGAGCATAGCAGGTGACGCGTTTGTCGAGTCCTGCTGTGGCAAGACTTAGAAAACCGCCCTGACTGCTGCCTGTGACGCCCAGTTTCTGTCCGTTCCAGGGCGTGTATTGCTCAATATAGTCAATAGCACGGATGCAACCCAACACCACGCGTTTGTAGTACATCTTGTCACGGTTGTCCATGTTGAACTCCCAGTAGCCCATCAACGCGCCGTTGAACACGTCGTCATAGACCTTCTGCTCCATCGTGACGGGAATGCCGTGAATACCAATCTCGAGGGTAATGACGCCTTGCGAAGCGGTATAGACATCACCACTATAAGGACGCACACCAGCACCAGGTACGCGCAGCAATGCCGGATACTTACCTTCCTTGACCGGCACACAAAGAATGCCATAGGTACGATAGTTCGCCTGCATGTTCTGGAAGCTTACCTCATAGACGTTCACGTCCTCCGTGCAACGCTCAGGCAACAGACGCTTCGTGGGGTACAGGTCTGTATTGCGCGCCTCCTTGATGGCATTCTGCCAGAAGCTCTCGAAATCTGACGGAAAAACTGTCGTGGGCTGCAGTTTCTCTGGCGAAAAAGCTGCTCCACAGGCACCTTTGTACTCCTTGTCACCCACATGGGCTGTTACATCTACGCGATAGAAGCCAGGCGTCGTCATCTTGCCTTTCAGCGTCAACGTGCCATTTCTGAGCACAACACCAGACTTCTTCACGTCTTGATACATTTCAGGACCTGCTGCATAGTCGATGGTCACGTTGTTGAGCAACGTGTTACTGCGCGTTACGGAAATCGTAAACGTTGCTGTCTCACCGACCTTGTACGTCCAGTCCTGATGGTCAGGAACCACCTTCACTTCAATGCTGTTGCCACGAATCTGCGCACTTACTGGCAGCATGGCAACAAGCGCCAAAAACAGGAATAAAGTTTTCTTCATCATCTGTATCATTGTTTTAGGACGAAATTGACGGTGCAAAGATACGCAAAATATCCGACAACATATAATACTTTGTTGTCGGATACTTACATTATTTCACCTTTTTCATCCTATCGACCTGTTTTCGTATGACAGCAAGGGTAGTTGAGTCGCTTGCAAAGACAGAATTCAGTCCTTGAGCCTCCTGTGCCGGATCATTGGTATAATCATCCCCCACCTGCCATTGTTCATGTTTCGGCTTTGCAAAACCGCCCCAACCCCAGAAGTTACAGCCGACAAACTTGCCGCCTTTCTCTGCATTGTCGGCTACGAGTGAGAAAACGTATTCATAATAGCCGTCACGTCCATGTGTTGGTGTGCCAAGCTCAAACTTAAAGCCGTCACGCGGATAGCCAAACTCCTCCATGACCAACGGCTTGCCCAGTTTCTCACAGATGGCCAGGTGCTTGTCGATATACTCCTTGGTATTCTCCTTGGCTCGCGGCAGATTCTCGATGAGCGAGTCGGGCTTGGCCCAACCCCAGTTATACGGCCATAGGTGGACATTACAGTAATCGATGTTCTTATCGGCACATATACGTTCCCAGCTCTCGTAGCTATTCTCACACCCCCATGAACCTTCCGAACCCACGCTAATGAGATGGTTCTTGTCGAGCGAGCGAATGAGCGCAGAGGCTTCAGCCAGCCATTTCTCGAAGGCAGGAAGCTTATCTACAGCAAAGGCACGTGGCTCATTGCCTATCTGCCACGACATAATGGCAGGATCGTCAACATATTTCACATTCGTATAGCGGTTGGTACGGCTGATAATGAAACGCACATAGTCATAGAAAAGCTGGTGTGCTTTCTCGTTGTCGGCATATTTGCTCATCGCCTCCATGAAAGCAGGATAGCCCACGTCGTCAGGCCGAGGCTGTTTGCCCAGTCCTGCATGTTCCAGATAGAAGCCATAGCCTCCGCTCCACTCCCACGAGTTGTTCAGATAGAGCACGGCCACCATTTCACGCTTACCCATCTCCATGAGCAGATAGTCCAAACCAGCCAAAACAGTATCATTGTATTCGCCAGGTCGAATCTGCAATGTAGGTTCAACCTTCGTTTTTACGCCTCGCTCACCGTCGCTACCCACAAGAATACGCAGGTTGTCAATACCCATGCGTTTCATCTCATCCAACTCACGGCATAGCCGGTCACGGTCGCCCCCCTGCCCTTCCGAAGCGAGTATGGCACCGTACCAGAAATTAGTACCTACAAAATAATAAGGTTCGCCCGCGCGCATAAAGTGACCATTCTCCACAGTCACAAACTGCGCTTCTTCATGTTTCGTTTCATGACATGCAGCCAACATTGCCGCTGCCATCATCAGCATTAGTAGTTTCTTCATGATGATATGGTTGTTAAGTTTACTCCATTGGGAACAGACCATAGAGCTTGGCGTCAATCATATCCGTCACCTGCTTGAAAGCATCATGGTCCTCACCAAACTTACAGGTATCGCCATCCACGATAATCAGGTTGCCCTTGTAGCCGGCAATCCACTCTTCATAGCGGTTGTTCAGACCTTGCAGATAATCCAGCTGGATGGTCTGCTCATAGTCACGTCCACGCTTCTGAATCTGTGCCACCAGATTGGGGATCGTCGAACGGATGTAGATCATGAGGTCAGGCAGCTTCACCAGCGACATCATCAGGTCAAACAGGTCCGTATAATTCTGGAAGTCGCGGTCGCTCATCATGCCCTGTCCATGCAGGTTGGGCGCAAAGATGCGGGCATCCTCGAAGATGGTGCGGTCCTGAATGATTGTTTCCTTCGACTGCGCAATCTCCACCACCTCCTTGAAGCGTTTGTTCAGGAAGTATATCTGGAGGTTAAACGACCACCGCTTCATATCGGCATAGAAGTCGGCCAAGTAGGGGTTGTTGTCAACGGGCTCGAAGCGTGGCGTCCAGCCGTAGCGCTTGGCGAGCATCTTGGTCAGCGTCGTCTTTCCGCTGCCAATATTTCCTGCTATTGCTATATGCATAATATTAGGTGTTTATTTTATTCAGGGAAGAGCCCAAACAGCGTGCGGTCAATCTTATCTACGATGCTCGCAAACTGCTTCGGCTCGTGCTCAAAGTCAAGGTCATCCACATCGACCACCAGCAGACGTCCCTTGTAGTGTTTGAAGATAAAATCCTCATAACGCTCGTTCAGGTTCTGCAGATACTCCAACTGGATAGACTGTTCGTATTCACGTCCGCGCTTCTGGATGTTCGCCACCAGATGAGGCACCGAGGCCTTCAGGTAGATCATCAGTTCAGGCAGCTTCACCATACTCATCATCTGCTCAAACAGCTCCATGTAGGTATCAAAGTCGCGGTCGGTCAGGTTGCCCATCGCCTTGTTGTTGGCCGTAAACACATAGACCCCCTCGAAGATGCTGCGGTCCTGAATAATCGTATGGTCAGCTTCGGCAATGCGCAACAGGTCACGGAAGCGCTCCTTCAGGAAAAACACCTCCAGCGCAAATGACCATCGGCGAATATCCTTGTAGTAGTCTTCCAAGTAAGGGTTATCGGTAACGGCCTCAAAACGCGCTTCCCACCCATAGTGATGAGCCAGCATGTTCGTTAGAGTCGTCTTGCCACAACCAATATTTCCGGCTATTGCAATGTACATATTTATAGTTTTGGTGCAAATTTACAAAAAAATATTCAATCGCCGTTCCACATTCTTCTTTTTTTTTCGTAAATTTGCAGGCAACTAAAACAATTGAGCTTATGGTAAACAAGAAGAAACCAACTCGTGTGGTCTGCGCCGTCATACAGCGCGGTGACCGTTTCCTCTGTATGCAACGTACCCGCAGCCGTTATTCCTACATCAGCGAACGCTGGGAGTTTCCTGGCGGAAAGGTAAAACGCGGAGAGTGTGACCACGATGCCCTACTGCGTGAAATTCGCGAAGAGATGCAATGGGACATCTACATTGGCCGCAAACTCGCGGAGTTTGACTACGAGTACCCTGACTTCACCACTCACCTCGTGGCTTACCTCTGTCGGTGTGACGACAAGGATGACTTCAAGCTGCTCGATCATTTGAACTACCAGTGGCTTACCCGTGACGAACTGGACCAGCTTGAGTGGACTGCCGCCGACCGTGAGTTACTGAAAGATTTATAAAACGAAAGAAGCCCCGCAATTGCGAGGCTTTCTTTGTATCTTATTGCATGTCATAAACCACTTGCATGAGCCGTTTACCAAGAGCATCGGCCTGCTCAGGTGTCGGTGCTTCACTATAGACACGGATGATGGGTTCGGTGTTTGACTTGCGCAAATGTACCCAACTGTCGCTGAAGTCAATCTTCACACCGTCAATGTCATTGACCTGTTCATCCTTAAACATCTCCTTAACCTTCACCAGGATGGCATCGACATCGGTTTCGGTAGTAAGGTCAATGCGGTTCTTGGCCATGAAGTAGTTAGGATACTGGGCACGCAGCTCGCTAGCCTTGCACTCCTTGTGTGCCAGATGGGAAAGGAACAGGGCAATGCCCACCAGGGCGTCACGACCATAGTGGCTCTCAGGATAGATGACACCACCATTACCCTCACCGCCGATGACTGCTCCCACCTCTTTCATCTTTGTGGTAACATTTACCTCACCAACGGCAGCTGCCGTATAGACGCCGCCATGCTGACGGGTAACATCGCGCAGGGCACGGGTACTGCTGAGATTGCTGACAGTATTGCCTGGCGTCTTGGACAGCACATAGTCTGCCACGCTGACCAGCGTATATTCCTCACCAAACATCTGACCGTTCTCACAGATGAATGCCAGACGGTCAACGTCGGGGTCAACAACGATACCCAGGTCGTAGCGGTGTGCCTTCATCTCGTCCATGATGCCGCTGAGGTTCTTCTCAAGAGGCTCTGGATTATGAGCGAAGTCACCGTTGGGTTCACCGTTGAGTATCTTGTAGCCTACGCCAAGACGCTCCAGCAGCTTGGGCAGGATGACACCACCCACGGAGTTGATGGCATCGACACAAACGGTAAAGCGAGCCTGGTGGATAGCATCCCTGTCAACGAGCTGCAGGTCGAGCACGCTCTGTATGTGGCGCTCGTCAAAGCTGTCATCCTCGGTATAATGTCCCAGATGATCCACGTCGGCATAGTCGAAATCCTCACGCTCGGCAATGTCCAGCACCTCTGCGCCGTCGGCAGCTGTCAGGAACTCACCCTCGCAGTTGAGCAGTTTGAGGGCATTCCACTGACGGGGGTTGTGACTGGCAGTAATGATGATACCGCCGTCAGCTCCGCTCATGCGAACAGCCAGCTCAGTAGTAGGTGTTGTAGCCAGTCCGATATTGATGACGTCACAACCGCAGCCCATCAAAGTGCCGCAGACAACATTCTTCACCATCTCACCCGAGATACGAGCGTCGCGGCCAACAATAATCTTTATGGGACTCTGAGTACTCCGATTCTGAGTACTCCGAGCAATAAAGGTTGCATACGCGGTAGTGAACTTTACAATGTCAAGGGGATTCAAAGTATCCCCAGTGCGTCCGCCGATAGTACCGCGGATGCCTGAAATAGATTTTATAAGTGTCATATTATTTGTTTATTCTGCGTCTTCTTCAACTGCACTTTTTACCATTGTCAACCGGTAAAAACAAGGATACACATACTGCTGGGCGTTGGACTGTCCCTGTGAATGGGGAACAATCATCTTCACCTGTGCCAGGTCATCATCCTCCTTCTGCGGGCGATCAATGTTAAGATACTGCAAGGGAATAAGGAAAGCGTTGGGCACCGAGGCCGTTCCGTAGGCTGAATACATGAGACCGCTCTCAAATGAACCCGTAATGGTGCTACCCGTGCGGTAAACGCTCATGACGTCAAGGTAACGGGCGTTGTATTCGTTGCTCAACTGCGTGGTATCTTCCATAATGTTGAACTCCGTAAAGCGACAGAGGATGCGCATACGACGTTCCTCCGGCAGTTTGTTGCCACAGCCCTTACGCACAATCTGCATATAGATACCGCTTTTCTCCAGATAGACGTATTCGTTCTTGCTGACATCGGTAGTGCTGTCCTGCTGTTTAAACTGAGACTCGCTAATGACATTGATATTCTGGTCACGGATATAGGCAGCGATAGCATTACGCTCCTTATCCTTTTTTTCACCATATGTCTCGTAACTATTACAACTGGCCAGTACCAGGACAACCAACAGCACCAGCAGTGCATAAACGGATTTCTTCATATATTATCTTACGTTTGTTCTTAAAACGCCGACAAAATTACGAAATATAATTGAATTATCAATGTTTTGTTAGGCTACTTTAACATCGATTCGAAACGCAGGAAGGCCTGTTGGGTAATCTTCACCGCTTCCTCCATTGAGCAGTTGAGTCGTCCGCCCGAGGCATTGAGATGACCGCCGCCATTGAAGAACTCCTCTGCTACCTTGTTGCAGGGGAAGTCATCGACCGAGCGCAGGCTCACCCATACGAGGTTCTCCTTCTCCGTGTCCTCACGCAGCGAGATGGAGAGCTTCAGCCCCTTGATCTGCAGGGGCATGTTGACCAGTCCTTCTGCATCACCCTTGACGAAATGGAAACGACGCAAGTCCTGCCTGGTCAGCGTGAAGTAGCTGGCATGACGAGCAGTATCGACCACCAGTTTTTCCAGCATCACGTAACCCGTCAGCCGCAGACGGTTCTCGCTGTAGTTATGGAACACGTTGCGATAAATCTTGTCCTTGTTGATGTGCTTGGTGAGCAGCTGCGAGATGATGAAGAAGATGTCGGGGTCTGACGAGTTGTAGGTGAATCCGCCCGTGTCGGTCATCATGCCACAATAGATGGATGACGCAAATTTCTTGTCGAGCTCCTCAAAACCGCCCAACTGCCATACAAGACGGAACACCAGTTCGCTGGTGGAACAGGACTCGGGATGCGAGACAGTAAGCACCGTCGGCATGTCTGGTCCCAAGTGGTGGTCGATGAGCACTTTCTTTGCTGCCGATGCCAGCAGCGTGTCGGCCATCTTGTCCGTTCTTGAAGCGGTATTGAAGTCGAGGCAGAAAATGAGGTCAGCCGTCTTCAGCAACAGGTCACCCTGCTCCACGTGTTTGTCGTAACGGATAATCTTCTCCGTGTTGGGCAGCCAACGCAGGTAGTCAGGATACTGGTCGGGCACAACGACGATTGGATCCTTGCCCTGTGAACTCAAATACGCTGCCCATCCCAGACATGAGCCTAAGGCATCGCCGTCTGGGTTCATGTGGCAGCAGAGCACGATGCTGGTTGCATCATCAATGAGCGAGCGCAGCATGCTGCACTCGCTCTCTGTCAGGATATTCTTTAACATTTAGAACAGTTTATTGGGATAAACACCCTCGTTCACCAACTGTTGGATGCGACGAACCGTATCTTCGCGGTCAGCGGCATAGGTCACGCCAAACCACTTGCTGGTGGTATCGAGCACCTCAACGGTAGCTGTACCGTCGGTGATAAGCTTGTTGACCATCAGGGGGATGAAGAACTCAGCCTTCAGGTTCTCCATGTTCTTCGGGTCGCTGAGGAACTCCTTGAAGTACTCCTCGCTGTACTCGAAGTAGTCGGGCGTGAAGCCCCACATGTTCATACTGACAGGCGTCTTGTCGTCAACAGCCACCCACTGACCCTGCTCGTCCTTGTAGCGGATGGCCTCCGTAGCAGCTCCGGCATTGCTGCCGTCCTCGGCACAACGCACAATCTCCGTGCGCTCCACAACGGTAGTCAGGTGACCCTGTTCGTTCTTCGAGCAGATGCCACGGGCTACGGTACCGTTCTCGCTGAGCGTGTTGCCAACGCGGAAGCCTACCATAGCATACTTACCACGAGCACCCTCGGGCAGATTGCTGAGATACTTGCCGATAACCATGAAGGCATCGCGGTTGTAGAAGTCGTCACAGTTGATGACGCAGAACGGCTCCTTGATGACGTCCTTACCCATCAGCACAGCGTGGTTGGTGCCCCAAGGCTTCTGACGACCCTCAGGCACGCTGAACCCCTCGGGCAGTGCGTCAAGTGCCTGGAAGCACAACTCACACTGCACCTTACCCTCGTACTTCGCGAGAATCTGTGTACGGAATTGCTCCTCAAAGTCCTTACGGATAACCCATACAATTTTGCCAAAGCCAGCCTCAATAGCATCATAGATGCTGTAGTCCATAATGGTCTCGCCGTTGGGGCCCAGACCGTCGAGCTGCTTCAGACCGCCATAGCGGCTGCCCATACCAGCAGCAAGTAAAAATAATGTCGGTTTCATATTATTGTTATTCTTGATTTTTTTTGTTAGCCAATTCCTTGAGCTTGTCCTTGCCCTTGAAGGCAAACAGCCAGATGAGCAGGCCTGCGATAACCAGCAGCGTGATACCCAGCAGTGGACGATAGAATATCCAGGCAATGGCGATGACGATGATTGACCATACGAAGCCAACAATCGTGCAAACGATGCCAACACCCCAGCCCACGATGTTCGACACGAAGGGAACAACCTTCAGGATGGTCTCGATAAAGCCGAATACCATCTTCAGGCTGAAGATAACGAGGAAGATGCCCGCAATACGCAGAATCCAGGTCCAGGTGCTGTTAGCACTGTTCTCACTCTCAAAGATTTCGTCAGCAGTTTTCTTACCCATGACGAGCGTCTCAAACGTCTTGCCGTTCTTGGCCTTGAAGGGCTTGAAGGTGTCTTCTGCCGTCTGTGCGATGACTGTTACCTTGGCTGGAACAATAATCTCGAACGTCACCTTTACGTCACCCACCTCAGGAGCGTTAGGAGTACGACCATAGTAAATCTCGTTCTTATTGACGTGGATGAAGTCATAGGGACTGGGCTCCGTAGCGGTACCGGTAGAATCGGTCACAGCCTGAGGCTTTGCAGTCGTCGTCACAGCACCATAGAAACGCTCGTAGGCTGTCTTGGCGTCCTTGTCCATCTGACGCAGCATGTCATCGCTCAACACAACGTCAAAAGCCTCCTTCGAAGAAATGCTATGGAACAATGCGGGAGTCAGCTTGTAGGCACCGAAGGTCACGTTCTCAGCCCACAGGTCCTGTTTCTCAACAGTTGCCAGAACTGTGTTCTTGTTCTGATAGGCAGGATCGTGGAACTCGCTGGACTCGATGGGGCTGCTTACCCACTCCTTCTTATAAGTATAGGTAGTGGTCTCTACCTGCTTACCACCCAGCTTGTCCTCTTTCTTGGTCTCAGATTGCTCTACGTACTGGTAGTACTCCACCCTGCGCTGCAGGCTGATAGCCTTTGCACCAATACCATACTGCTCGTCAACGAGCGAATCCTCAGTCGTTGCCAGACCTGATACGCACACCAACTCACCGTCCATCGAGCGGTCAACCTTGTCGGGATTAGCCATCTCTACGCAGGCACCCTGTGCCTCCTCGAGCATGTCAGCCGTTTTCACTGCACGTCCTTCGTTCCACCACAGCAGAGCTGTTGCAGCAAAGAAGAGCACAATACCTGTCACAATGCTGCCACACGAGTTCTTTACCCGTGTGCCATAACCAGTTGTTTTTGTCTCTGTATAAGCCATTTTGATTTATTATTAGGTTTTGGATAATTCCTTTGCTTTTTACGACGCAAAGGTACACAATAATTCTGAAACAACAAAGGGAAGGATGACTTTTTTACTTGTTACAGTCCGATACATGGCGAGTCAAGGCGTTGGAGCAGCAACATATCTAAAAGACATGCGTTAGGTGTCGGTGGGAGATATGCCGCATCTAAACCTTTTGGCAGTACGCAAAACGCTATGCGGCAGTAAGAAAAATCCTTTTTGGCAGTAGGCAAAATAAAGGCAAAAAAAGAGAGCAGGTCACGCTGAACTTGCTCTCTTTTTCTTGTAGTCGGTAAGGGAATCGAACCCTTATGCCAAGATTGAGAATCTTGTATCCTAACCGTTAGATGAACCGACCAGTTGTCAAAGATTGCATCCGAGTTCTGCTAGCATCCTTGCGGAAGCTGGGGGATTCGAACCCCCGGTACGGTAACCCGCACGGCAGTTTAGCAAACTGCTGGTTTCAGCCACTCACCCAAACTTCCTTACCCGGTATGTTACCGTAGCATCTTCTCTCAAATGCGGTGCAAAGGTAATGCTTTTATTTCACACCGCCAAATTTTTCGTAAACTTTTTTATAAAAAAAGGGGAGTTAAGGGTAAAACACCACTTAACTCCCCTGTAAGTTTAGAGATTCAGGCTCTTCTTGATGGCTTCAATCTTCTCGTCGGCTTTCTTCAGGCAGCGCTCATAGTCGGCTGCTTCCTTGTAAGAAGGATCCTTTACCTCGGTGTAGAACTTGATCTTGGGCTCCGTACCGCTGGGACGTACACTAACCTTCGTACCATCGTCGCAGAACCACTGGAGCACGTTCGAGGTTGCAGGCATGTCAAGTTTTTCGACGGTGCCGTCGGCCTTCTTTGCCTCAAGCGTCTGGAAGTCCTTCTGCAGCACAATCTTTGAGCCGCCCAGGTCCTTCGGCGGGTTGTTACGGAAGTCAACCATCATCTGCTTAATCTCGTCAGCACCACTCTTACCCGGACGAACCACGTTGATGGTCACTTCCTTCGAGAAGCCGTACTCCTTATAGATATTCAGCAGCAGGTCGTAGAGCGTCATGCCGTTGTCGCGTGCCCAGGCAGCAATCTCACAGATAAGGCAGATGGCTGCGGGGGAGTCCTTATCGCGAACAGCGTCGTACGGCAGGAATCCGAATGACTCTTCACCACCGCCGATGTACTTCTTTTTACCCTCGTTGATACGGATTTCGTTGGCAATCCACTTGAAGCCGGTGTAGCAGTCCTTGTACTCTACCTGATTCTTCTTAGCAATCTCAGCAATGACCTCGGTGGTAACGATGGTCTTTACCAGGAACTCGTTGCCCTTGAGCTGGCCGAGCTTCTTCTTGTTGGCAATGATGTACCAAGAGAACATCATACAAGTCTGGTTACCGTTCAAAATCTCCCACTCGCCCTTGCTGTTGCGGCAGACAATGGCCAGACGGTCAGCATCGGGGTCAGAAGCAATCACCAGGTCGGCATTGAGCTTCGTACCGAGCTTCATGCCCAGCGTCATAGCCTCGGCATTCTCGGGGTTGGGGCTGACGACGGTGGGGAAGTTTCCGTCAATAATCATCTGCTCGGGCACCACGTGGATGTTCTGGAATCCCCAAGAGCGCAGAGCCATCGGGATGATGACGCGACCAGCACCGTGCATGGGTGAATAGACTATGTTGAGGTCCTTCTGGCGCAGGATGACATCCTGGTCAACCATCGCCTCCTTGACAGCCTGGATGTAGTCCCAGTCTTCCTCACCGCCGATGGGGATGATGAGGTCCTTGTTTGCATCCCACTTCACGTCGTTGATGGTTACCTTATTCACCTCGTCGATGATGCCGATGTCGTGCGGAGCAAGCACCTGTGCACCGTCGTCCCAGTAGGCCTTGTAGCCATTGTACTCACGGGGGTTGTGAGAGGCGGTGACGTTAACACCTGCCTGACACTTCAGGTGCCGGATGGCGAACGAGATCTCCGGTGTAGGACGAAGGCTCTCGAAGAGATAGACCTTGATGCCGTTAGCCGAGAAGATATCGGCTACAGACTCAGCGAACATGCGTCCGTTGTTGCGGCAGTCATGTCCTACAACCACTGAGCACTGCTTACCTGGGAAGGCTTTGAGAATGTAGTTGGCAAAGCCCTGTGTCGCCATACCCACGATGTACTTGTTCATGCGATTGGTACCTGCACCCATAATGCCGCGCAGTCCGCCTGTTCCAAATTCCAAGTCGCGATAGAAAGCATCGATTAAATCGGTCTTGTCAGGATTATCTAACATGGCCTGAACTTCTTTACGTGTCTCCTCATCAAAGGCCGGAGAGAGCCATTCTTTTGCCCGTGCCTCGCACTGAGCAATCAGTTGAGCGTTATTTTCCATAATTACCAATTTTAGATTAGCGTAATTTTATTTTACAAAGATAGTAAAATGTTATGGAAAATAGCACGTATGTACTAAGATTTTTTATTTTTTTAGTAATTTATCTATTTCGTCGAACTGTTTACCGAGGTTCAGGTTGAAATAAATCTTATAGAGTGCAGGTGCCCATTTGTCCTGCTGACGAGGTGCTAGCTTACGGTAACGTTCCATGTAAGGGCGTGCCTGCTGGTAAAGTTTACGGATGGCCGTCTTGTTAGCCAACGCATTCTGTTCCAGCGGAATAATCCGGTTCAGAATGGCGGTGGCAGCATTGAAATAGGGTTCTGCAAGGGTATTGTTGATGCCTATCAACTGCTGACTGGTCTCCAAACTCTCTTCATTACGCCCCATATTGAGCAGGACAGTGGATTTACCAAAGAGGAACAGCTCGCTTAGGGGATTGACTGCCAGTGCCTGTTCCGAGGCAGCCAAAGCCTCGTCATACTGCTGATGACTGTTATAATAGTCCATCAGACGCGGATAGAAATAGGCGTTTTCCGTGTATGTATTAAAACCTTGGTTAAGCGTCTGCAGGTAGAGGGAATCTTCACCCAGCGTATTATAGGCATCCGCCATGTATTGCAACGTGTAGGCGGCCGTCGCTGTATCAGTCAAAGCAAGTTCAGCATACTTCAGAATGTGCTGTGGCACTGTCTCCTTAAGTCCTGCATAGCCCGCCCAATAAGCAACGTTCTTCATCATGGTGTCGCGCTCTGCATAGTGATAATCCGCAAAGAGCGGTTGACGGGCACAGTCCAGATAAGCATCAAAGAACTCAAAGGCTTCAGCATACCTGTTTCTATTCAGGCAGAAACGTCCGCCCAGATAGAGGTTACGACGGATGATGTCAAGTTCCTCGGCGTGTTTCCTACGGTATTCTGGTCGCACCCTACCCTTCTTATCGGGGCGTGCGTCAATGCTGTCGAAGCGTTCACAGACTTCAAACATACGTCGGGTAAGATTAAAAAGCGTGGCTGTATCATACTTCTCGCCGAGGTAGAGTTTCTCGTTACCTACTTCGTACTGACGCTGCACAGCCTGATAGAGCAGCACATGAATCTTGGGATTCTCTCTGTTAAGAGAATCTTTCTCCAGCAGTCCAGCCATCAGCTGTTCTGCCTTTTCAAGGTTTTTGCCACTCTTGATATAAGACCGTGCTTGAGCGATCTCTTTCTTTTGAGCCCTCAAGCACGGTGTTATTGTCAATAAGAGAAGCGTTACGATAATCAGCTTCTTCATTCGTTCAGATTACATATTCTCCAGTTCCTTATACTTGGCTTCGTCGCCCAGGTTGTAGTAGATGTTGCGTAACAGCACGACCCAACGTACTGTATTCTGGTCGGGATCAAGTTCACGAACCGTCTCAAAATCTACACGGGCGTCGTTCAACAACTCCTTGAACTTTGCTTCGTTCTGGGGAGTCATGGCTCCTGTGTTCTTGTTAGCATATTTCTCCTGGAACTCGCCAGCGACGTTCAGCTTGCAGACGGCACGGTTGAAGACAACCTGCAGGTAGCTTGGGTGGTCTGGTGTGATTTTACTGAAGGCAGCAATAGCCTCTTCATACTTTTTGTCGTTCATGGCAATCATACCAATGTAGATACCTGCCAGGGGTTGGTCGGGGTTAGCATTGCAGAGAGCAGTAAGCTCATCGGTCTTTTCCTGCTGCAGCAGGGCGTCACCCAGTGCGCCGAAGACCTTATCGTTGTGGGGATACTTCACCATCATCTCCTTCAGGTCAGCGACGTACTTAGCAGAGTCAGCAGCCGTCTTCTGGTTGTTGTTCATTGCATAGAGCTTGAGTCTGAAAGCCTCGTCACGGATTTCTGCGCTGGTATCGTTGAGAGCCTCGTCAAAAGCAGCTGTGGCTTTGCCGTACTCCTCGCTGAGAATAGCGGCACGTCCTGCATAGTAGGAAGCCAGGCCGAGGTTAGCGTCGGTCTTGATGATGTCGGAACCTGCAAAGAGTGAGCTCTTGGCGCTGTTCAGATACAGCATGAAGTAATCATACGCATTCTTATTGTCCTGATTATTGATGTATTCAACACCACCGTTGATGACTGCTATACGTACAGTATTCAGACGTTCCTGGTTCTTGTTGTGGTAACGGGGCTTAATCTTACCCTTTGCATTGGGCAGCTGATCGTACTTGTCGCACTCGATAGCGTTTACCAGTGCATTGTAAGCATTAGCATACAGCACTTTACTGTCGAACGGCTGCTGAAGCAGACGCTTGTTGTCCTCACCGTTGAAAGCATCCATAGCCAAGTCAACGAGTTTGTTGTAGGCTGCTGCCTTCTCTTCATCATTGGCCAGCTGGCTGAGATTGGTCTTCAACAGCTGCTCTGCGTCAGCATAGGTTTTTGCTTTCAGGATGGCTTTCAGCGCATCCGAGTCACCGGCAAATGTTGTAGCAGCTGCTATCAACATCATTGCCATCATCATTAACTTTTTCATAAGCTTTTAATTGATTGGTTTGACATTTATTTTGACATTTTTTCTTTCATAAGGTTTAATTCTCTACAGGCTCGGAACCTTCAGCTTCCTCAGAAAGCTCTTCATATTCCTCTTCGTTCTGCGCCGTAGCCACCTTGCAGACGCTGGCAATCACGTCGTTCTTCTTGGCAAGATTGATGAGGCGTACACCCTGTGTGGCACGGCCCATAGTGCGCACGTCAGCCACCTTCAAGCGAATCAAGATACCACTCTTATTGATAATCATGAGGTCGTTCTCGTCGGTCACCACCTTGATGGCTAC
The DNA here is from genome assembly GCA_947169685.1 of uncultured Prevotella sp. Classification (GTDB taxonomy): domain Bacteria; phylum Bacteroidota; class Bacteroidia; order Bacteroidales; family Bacteroidaceae; genus Prevotella. Next base: position 32,678 of record CAMVQS010000007.1, read on the forward strand.
CAAGCGGCCGGTCTTCTCTGTTATAGCGAGAGTCTTCACACCCTTGGCACCACGTGAGGTCTTACGGTAGTCCTCAATGTCGGTACGCTTGCCATAACCGTTTTCACTGACAACCATGATGGTCTCGGCTTCAGGATCATTGACGCAAACCATGCCTACAATCTCATCGTCACCACCGTCAAGGCGCATACCAATGACACCGGTAGAGACACGACCCATAGCACGGACCTGATCTTCGTTGAAACGGACAGCACGACCATTGCGATTAGCCATCAGAATCTCGTTATGACCATTGGTCAGACGAACGCCAACCACTTCATCACCCTCGTTGATATTGATGGCAATCACACCATTGGTACGCGGACGTGAGTATGCTTCCAGACAAGTCTTCTTGATGATACCCTTCTTGGTGGCAAACATCACATAATGAGAATTAACGAACTCTGTATCGCTGAATTTCTTGATACGCAGTACAGCGTTGATGGCGTCATCAGGCTCAATGTTAAGCAGGTTCTGGATGGCGCGTCCCTTCGAGTTCTTGTCGCCTTCAGGAATCTCGTAGCACTTCTGCCAGTAGCAACGTCCCTTCTGAGTGAAGAAGAGCAGCGTGTTGTGCATGGTGGCAGGATAGATGTACTCGGTGAAGTCGTTGTCGCGGTGGCGTGCTCCCTTCGCGCCTACTCCTCCTCTGCCTTGTGCATGGAAATCGGCCAGCGGGGTGCGCTTGATGTATCCCATGTGCGAAATGGTGATGACCACAGGATCATCGGGATAGAAGTCCTCAGCATTGAACTCATGGTCAAACGGGATAATCTCCGTCTTACGGTCGTCACCATACTGTTCCTTCACCTCCTGCAGCTCCTGCTTCATCACTTCCTTACAACGCTCGGGGTTGTCAAGGATTTCCTGTAAGTCGGCAATGAGCTTCATCAGGTCATCGTACTCCTGATGCAGCTGCTCAACACGCAGACCGGTCAGCTGACTGAGACGCATATCAACGATAGCTTTCGACTGCAGCTCGTCCAGTTCAAAGCGCTTCTCCAAATTACGCTGAGCATCAGAAGGTGTTTCACTATTGCGGATAATCTTGACAACCTCATCAATGTTATTAACTGCGATAATCAAACCTTCAAGAATGTGGGCACGTTCCTGCGCTTTCTTCAGATCGAACTGAGTACGACGAATAGTAACATCATGACGATGCTCCACGAAGTACTTAACGCACTCCTTCAGCGTAAGCAAACGAGGACGTCCCTTTACCAGTGCGATGTTATTAACTGAGAATGAGCTCTGTAGAGCCGTCATCTTAAAGAGCTTGTTAAGCAGCACGTTGGCATTGGCGTCACGTTTTACATCAACGACAATACGCATACCCTGACGGCCTGACTCGTCGTTGACATTGGCCACACCCTCAATCTTATGCTGATTAGACAGGTCGGCAATGTATGCTACAAGGTCAGCCTTGTTCACACCATAGGGTATCTCCGTCACCACAATCTTGTCGTGAGTATCACCGCTCTCAATCTCAGCCTTGGCACGCATCACGATTCGCCCACGACCCGTCTCATAGGCATCCTTCACGCCCTGCAGACCGTAGATATAGGCTCCTGTGGGGAAGTCTGGGCCGGGAATATACTGCATCAGTCCTTCTGTATCAATGTCGGGATTGTCAATATAGGCACAGCAGCCGTCAATCACCTCGCCCAGATTGTGCGTCGGCATGTTGGTAGCCATACCTACGGCAATACCGTTACCACCATTAACCAGCAGATTAGGAATCTTGGTCGGCATAACAGTAGGCTCCGTGAGCGAGTCATCGAAGTTGGGGGTCATGTCAACAGTATCCTTATCCAGGTCATCCATGATATGCTCACCCATCTTCGAGAGGCGGCACTCGGGAGAACGCATGGCAGCTGGTGAGTCACCATCAATAGAGCCGAAGTTACCCTGACCGTCAACCAAGGTATAGCGGAGGTTCCAGTCCTGTGCCATACGTACCAGCGCACCATAGACCGAAGAGTCTCCATGAGGGTGATACTTACCAAGCACCTCACCGACTACGCGCGCGCATTTCTTATAAGGTTGGGTGGAAACATTGTTAATGTTCTTCATACCGAAAAGAATTCGGCGGTGTACGGGCTTGAAACCGTCACGAACATCGGGAAGTGCACGAGCCACAATAACGGACATCGAATAGTCGATGTACGATGACTTCATCTCTTCCTCAATGTTAATCTTAATGATTCTGTCGTTGTCGAAAGTTTGATCCATTAGTTCTTATTCTTTTGTTTCTAATCTCTTGTTTTTGGCTAATTTCGCGTTTAAGGCCATTTTTAAGCCCGCTGGCGCGTTTTCAATAAACTTTGCAAAGGTACGAAGAATATTTAAAACCCACAAAACTTTAAGCATTTTTTTGCCTAACGGATGTTAAAATACATTTTTCTCTATCTACTTCTTTGCTACACATTATTAAAAAAAGCGTTAAAAAAAGTACAACGTATTGTTATTTTTAGTACCTTTGCACAGTTTTAGGGTATATAAATAGAATATTGGCCTGTATATCAAGAGGTTAAGGCCGTTTTAAGGAAGAAAAGATGAGACAGTTAAAAATTCAGAAGAGTATTACAAACCGTTCGAGTGAAGCACTGGATAAATATCTAGTGGAGATTGGTCGTGCACCACTCATTTCAATCGACGAGGAAATTGAGTTGGCACAGAAAATCCGTAAGGGAGGTCCTGAGGGTGAGCGTGCAAAAGACAAGTTGGTAACTGCCAACCTGCGTTTTGTTGTATCCGTAGCAAAACAATACCAGCATCAGGGTCTGACACTGACCGATTTGATTGACGAAGGTAATATTGGCCTGATAAAGGCTGCCCAGAAGTTCGACGAGACACGTGGTTTTAAGTTTATCTCTTATGCCGTGTGGTGGATTCGCCAGAGTATCCTGCAGGCCATTGCCGAGCAGAGCCGTATCGTTCGCCTGCCGCTGAACCAGGTAGGTTCTCTGAACAAAATCAGTCACGAGATTAACAAGTTCGAACAGGAGAATCAGCGTCACCCGTCAGTAACAGAGCTGAGTATGGCTACCAACATGGACGAGGAAAAGATTTCACAGAGCCTGATGGCTGACGGTCATCACGTCTCCATTGACGCCCCGTTCCAGGATGGTGAGGACAACTGTATGCTTGACGTAATGGCCAGTGGCGATGATAGCCGTACAGACCGTTATGTTGATCATGAGTCAATGGCTCAGGAGCTGAACACCGTACTGCACAAAGTGCTGAAGGATCGCGAAATACAGATTCTGACTCAGTGCTTCGGCATCGGTTGTCATGAAAAAGGTCTGGAGGAAATTGGTGACCAGCTCGGACTGACTCGTGAACGTGTACGTCAGATTCGCGAAAAGAGCATTGCCAAGCTGCGTGACAGCGGTAATGCAAAGATTCTGATGAAATATTTGGGTTAAAAAATATTGTTTGTTTGGTGCTCTCAAAATTATTATGTAATTTTGGGGCCTGTGAATAGCAAACAGTGGTTCATCAAGATATGGATACTGGGCGTGATTTGCTTCACGCCCAGTTTTCTTTTTGCAAGGGATACTCTTGATTCCGTGCTGCTGAACCGTGTGTTTGACTATCAGCGCAACTATGCGCACCACGTGGAAGGGTATCAGAGCAACGTCTATCTGAAATATTCTTTCTTTACGGACAAGCGAAACTTCACACTCTTCCTCATCCCGCACATGTACTCCATTGCCCAGGGCGACCGCGCATACGTAGGCGAGTCATACTGCCGCATGACATTCAAAGACTTGAACGACTACGAAATGAAAAGGCAGGTTAGCGTAGGAAATATTGCCCATTATGGTAAAGCATTGCCTACGGTCTTAGAATTGCTAACCCCCAATCTCTACAATGTCTGTCTGTTCAAGCAACATATTCTCTCGCCATTCCATCGAACGAATAGCCATTATTATCGCTACCGAGTGACAATTATTGGGAACGGTCTAGCTGTGCTGGCCTTCAAACCTATTCTGCAAAATACACAGCTGGTGTCAGGACAGGCTTACGTAAAGTTCGACACTGGACAAATAACAATGGTGGAGTTGGAAGGCGAATATGACATGATAGACTTCAAGATTTCAATCCAGCAAGGTGAAAGCGGCCTACAGTCACTGTTGCCCAAACACTGTGAACTGGATGCACGGTTCGACTTCATTGGCAACCACGTCAGAAGCTATTTCGATGCCTATTACGACTGTCCCACTACCCTGCCCGACTCCTTGGAATCTGTCGATGACGTGAATCTGATGGCCAGCATCCGCCCCACGCCTCTTGAGCCTCACGAACAGGAAGTTTACGATCAGGAATACCACTCGACGGCACAGGCTGACACCATTCCGGCTGATACTATTCATGAACATAAGAGAAACTTCTGGAAAGATATCATGTGGGGCGTTGTTGGCGACAACCTGTTTACCAGTATCAATGCAGGAAACGAGGTTGCCTCTGTCAGACTCTCCCCACTGCTCAACCCGCAATACATCAGCTATAGCCACAGCCGAGGTCTGTCATACAAAATAAAGATGGGTGCCCGTTACAACTTCTCAGAGCACCGCTATCTGACGCTAAACCCACAGTTTGGTTACAACTTCAAGTACAAGCAGTTCTACTTCACGGCTCCCTTGCGCATGACCTATAACCCGAAACGTGAAGGTTATGCAGAAATCGTAGTAGGCAACGGCAACCGTATCAATAATTCCAGCGTAGTAGAAACAATCATTAACGAGCGAGGCGACACCATCGACCTCTCCGGACAGGATCTTGACCTGTTTACTGATAACCACATCGAGATTAGGAATAACGTGGAGGCATTCGACTGGCTGACCATCATGACCAGTCTGACCTATCATTTCCGCAAGGCAACAAACAGGGAACGTATGATCATGCTCGGGAAACCCACTATCTATCGAAGCTTCTCACCCGTGCTGTCACTGAAGGTCACCCCGTGGAGAGAAGGCCCTGTCTTTGTGCTTGACTATGAGCGAGGCATCAAGGGTGTATGGGACTCCAACATCGGCTACGAACGTTGGGAGATGGACGGTGTATGGAAAATTCCACTGCACAGCCTTAGTCTCCTCAATGTCCGTATGGGTGGAGGTTTTTATACGAATAAGAGTACCAGCTATTTCGTCGATTATGCCAACTTCCGCGACAACAACGTGCCTGGAGGATGGGAAGACGACTGGACCGGACAGTTCCAGCTGTTGAACAGCTCCTGGTACAATGCCTCTGACTATTATGTCCGCACCAACCTGTCATACGAGACGCCTATGTTCTTCGCCACATGGCTGCCTTGGGTTGGCAGATACATTGAGTCAGAGCGAATCTATGCCAGTGCCCTGCTCATTGACCACACCCGTCCTTACTACGAGTTGGGTTACGGTCTCACTAATCGCTATTTCTCTGCGGGATTCTTCGCCAGCTTCCTGAATGGACAATTCCAGAGAACAGGTTTTAAAATATCGCTTGAACTATTCAGAAAATGGTAGCAGAACGAAAGCCTCTTACCGTCTATAAGGCCAGCGCAGGAAGCGGAAAGACATTCACGTTGGCATCGGAATACATCAGACTGCTGGTGGAGAATCCACAGCAGTATCGTAGCATACTGGCCGTTACCTTTACCAACAAGGCGACGGAAGAGATGAAGATGCGTATTCTGAGCCAGCTCTACGGAATATCGAAGCGACTGCCAGACTCTAATGACTACCTGCAGCAGATCTGCCGCATGACGGGCTATGACGAAAAGTTGGTGTGCGAACGTGCGGACATCGCTTTAAAGAATCTGCTACACCATTATAGTTACTTCCGGGTTTCTACCATCGACACTTTTTTCCAAAGCGTACTGCGTAATCTGGCACGTGAACTGGAACTGACTGCCAACCTGCGCATTGAGCTGAACGACAAACAGGTTGAGGAACAGGCGGTCGATGAGCTGGTGCAGGATCTGCAGACCACAGACCAGACGCTGCAATGGATTCTGCGCTACGTCATGGACAACATTGAGGACGACCGTTCATGGAATGTCATCGGAAGCATCAAGAATTTCGGAACAACCATCTTCAAGGATCAGTATAAGGAACACAGCAAGGCACTGAGGGAGAAGATGACAGAAAAAGATTTCTTCGAACGATATACACAGGCGCTGGCCATTCAGCGTCAGCAGGCTCTGGAGCGCATGCAGGAAATCGGCATCAGCTTTTTCACGACGCTGGAAGGTGAAGGACTGGGACTTGAAGACCTGAAGAACGGCAAGAATATTGCCTCCTTCTTCCTGAAGCTCCAAAATGGGGATTTCGATGAAAGCGTTGTCAACAAGACCATACTCAGTTGCAGCGAGGATGCTGCTAACTGGTGTAAGAAAGGCACTGAGGCTGAGATACAGCCCATCGTGGAGCAGGCACTCAAGCCCATTGTTGACTATGCGCTGGAGGAACGTGAGAGACAATGGTTCCGTTATCAGTCTGCCACATTGACGTCACGCCATCTGAACCAATTGCGACTATTGGGCGAGATCGAGCAGAAAGTAAGAAGTCTCAACACTGAGGCCAACCGTTTCCTGCTCAGTGACACGCAACAGCTCCTGCACGAACTGATAAACGGTAGTGATTCACCTTTTATCTTCGAAAAGATTGGGGCGCAGTTGGAGCATATCATGATTGATGAATTCCAGGACACCAGCACCGTGCAATGGCAGAACTTCAAGGTACTGCTCGAAGAATGCATGAGCCACGAAGGAACGCAGGACCTTATCGTGGGTGACGTCAAACAGAGCATCTATCGCTGGCGTTCCGGAGACTGGAGACTGCTGAACGGCATTGAACAACATTTCCCGCTCCCCAAGCAACAGCTCAGCATTCAGTCCCTCAAAACCAACTACCGTTCACAGCGGAACATTATTGATTTCAACAATTGCTTCTTTGAATTGGCAGCAGAACGGGAATACAACCAACTGACAGACAAGGTTGGTGAGGAGTTGGCCCGTCAAGTACGCAATGCCTATCAGGATGTCGTCCAGGAGATTCCTTCACATCGGGAGGCGTCAGGTAAAGTACAAATCACATTGTTCCCCAGCGAGGATTATCAGGAACACGTATTGGAGCATATGGGAGAAGTGATACGCGAACTCATGCAACATGGTACAGCACCTGACAATATCGCCATTCTCGTACGTACCAAAGACGTCATCCCCGATATCATCGACTACTTCAACCTCTATCTTCCGGATGTTAATATCGTGTCTGACGAGGCATTCCGCCTTGACGCATCATTAATGGTCAATATGCTGATGGATGCTTTGTATCTGCTGATGCACCCAGACGATACGATTACAAAAGCTACACTTGCCAAGAACTACCAGAATCATATCCTGAGACGGAATCTCAACGACGGACAGCTGCTTAGAGCAGATATTGACGTCAATGCCTATCTGCCCGAAGGCTTTTCTGATGAAGCCGACAAGTTGCTACGCATGCCGCTCATGGACCTGATGGAGCAGTTATATAAGCTGTTCGGCCTGCAACAGCTGACGGAGGAAAATGCTTACCTCTGCACCTTCTACGACTATCTGAACAGCTATACTGCCGACAATGCCGCTGATATTGACTCTTTCCTTACATACTGGAAAGAAACGCTATGCAGCAAAACCATCCAAAGCGACGAGGTAGATGGCATCCGTTTGCTAACCATTCACAAGAGCAAGGGGCTGGAGTTTGAACATGTCCTTATACCCTTCTGCGACTGGAGACTGGAACGCACGCAAAACAACACCATCTGGTGTGAAGCAGCTGACGAACCCTACAACGAACTGCCTCTCGTTCCCGTTGACTATAGCGGCAAGATGGCTGGCAGCACCTACGAACAAGCATATTTCGACGAATACCTGCAGAACCGCGTCGATAACCTGAACCTGCTCTACGTGGCTTTCACGCGTGCCCGGAGCAACCTTTTTGTCATTGGACGTCGGGATTATTCGAATTCCCGTTCTCTGATTATTCAAGAGTTACTTCCCATGCTACAGGAAAAGATGGAAGGAGCCGTCTTGACTAATGATGAAAGCAAGACTGTTCCCATCGTGTTTGAATATGGCACGCTGCACACCCAGACCAAACAACGAGAGACATCCGAGAATGTGTTTCTTCAACAGGCTGTCCGCTGCGAAGTGGAAATACGCCCCCACAACAATAAGGTCAACTTCAGACAAAGTAACAAAAGCCGTGATTTCATCGAGGGCAATGAACCAGACGAGACACAGGCCAACTACATCGAGGCTGGCAGCATTCTGCACGAAATCTTCGCACATATCCGGACTACTGCTGACATCAACGATGCACTTCGACAATTGCAGATGGACGGGGTGCTCTACGACAGTCAACTGACTCCGGAACGACTGGGAAAAATGATTCGCAAGCGGCTTTCCGATCCACGTGTGCAAGACTGGTTCTCTGACCGTTGGCAACTTTATAACGAATGTACTATACTGTCCATGCATGATGGGAAGGTAGAGGAGCGCCGTCCTGACCGTGTGATGACAGACGGCAAGCAGATGATAGTCGTTGACTTTAAGTTTGGCAAGCCAAAGGCCGAATACCACGAGCAGATCAAGGAGTACATGAGCCTGTTGCAGAGCATGGGTTACATGCACATCAAGGGCTATCTGTGGTACGTCTATAACAATCAGATTGAAGAGGTATGAAAACGTTTCTGGAATATGTAGCTGAAGATATGCTGGAGAAGTACGGCACCGACCTGTCGCACATGGCAGTGGTATTTCCCAACAAGCGTGCTTCGCTGTTCTTCAACGAGTGTCTGGCACGTCAGGCTGGCCGCCCCATATGGAGTCCTGCCTACCTGACCATCAGTGAGCTGTTCCGTCAGCATGCCGACCTTCAGGTTGCCGATTCCATCAAACTCATCTGCGACCTTCATAAGTGCTTCGTCAAGGAAACAGACATCAACGAGACACTCGACCATTTCTATGGCTGGGGACAGCTGCTACTTGCCGACTTCGATGACATCGACAAGAACATGGCTGACGCCGACAAGGTGTTTGCCAATCTGCAGAACCTGCATGAGCTGGACGATGTGTCCTACCTGACTGACGAGCAGAAGGCCATCATTCACAAATTCTTCAACAACTTCTCAAAAGAGCAGAACACGGAACTGAAGCAACGGTTCCTGAAACTGTGGAGCCACTTCGGCAACATCTATCATGCTTACAACGACATGCTCAGCCAACAGGGGCTGGCCTACGAGGGTGCCCTTTACCGTCAGGTAGCAACCGATGAAACCGCCACTTTTAAACACGAGCAGTACTTCTTTGTGGGTTTCAACCTGCTACAGAAAGTTGAACAGCGTCTCTTCCGCCGCCTGCAGAAACAACAGAAAGCACGCTTCTACTGGGACTACGACCATTATTACATGTCAGGCAATGAGGCGGGCTACTACATCTCACAGTACCTGGACAAGTTCCCCAACGAGCTGGACAACAAGAATGAAGAAATCTATGCCAACTTCTGCAAAGACAAGCAAATCACCTATGTCTCTGCTACTACTGAGAACATTCAAGCACGCTATATAGCCCAATGGCTCCAGACGAACGGACGTATTGAGGCTGGTAAACGTACCGCTGTGGTATTGTGCAATGAAGCCATGCTACCCATGGCCATCCACTGTCTGCCCGATGAAGTCCAGAAGGTAAACATCACCACAGGATACCCCCTGGCACAGGCACCCGTTTCTGCAATGCTTATGCAACTCTTTGCCTTGCAGACTGCCGGTTACGTGGAGAAGTCTGACCGTTTCCGCTTGCAATATATTAACAAGGTGTTGCGTCATCCTTATGCACAGTACATTTCCGAACATCATCAGGACCTGTACAAAATGTTGAACAAGGGACACGTCTATTATCCTTCACGAGAACAGCTGGCCCTCGACGATGCACTCACCCTGCTCTTTGGTCGGCTGGAAGGCGACAGACCGATGCAGATATGTCACTGGATGATGGAGGTGTTGCAACTGATTGCCAGAAACAGCCAGCAAACTGATGCCGATGCTGACCCGCTCCATGCAGAGTCTGTTTTCCGCGCTTATACGCTCATCAACCGCCTCTGTGGACTCATGGAAAGCGGTGACCTGGTCATTGACATCACCACCCTGCATCGACTCTTGGGACAGCTCATCCAGGCCACCTCGGTACCCTTCCATGGAGAACCTGCAGAAGGCATGCAGATGATGGGTGTATTGGAGACGCGTAACCTCGACTTCGAGCACGTCCTGGTACTCTCCTGCAACGAGGGAAACATGCCCCGTGGCATCAGCGACACTTCGTTTATTCCTTACAGCATCCGCAAAGCCTTCGACCTAACCACCATTGACCACAAGGTTGCCATCTATTCCTACTACTTCCACCGCCTGCTGCAACGAGCCAGCGACGTGACACTCGTCTATAACAATGCTACCGAAGACGGCAAGACGGGTGAAATGAGCCGTTTCATGCTCCAGTTGTTGGTAGAAAGTAACCATTCCATCGGGCAACTGGCACTGAAGACAGGACGAAAGACTGTAGAACGAAAGCGTGCTGCCGTTACAAAAACACCCAAAGTCATCGACATCCTGCGGCAACGTTTCGACTTGAACTGCGTCAATGAAGAACAACGCAAGAAACCTCTGCTCACCCCCTCGGCCATCAACCGTTACCTGCGCTGTCCGCTACGTTTCTATTACCACTATGTGGCAGGACTCAGCGAGCTGGAGGAGAACGATGAAGACACCATCGACGGCCGCATCTTCGGCAACATCTTTCACGAGGCAGCCCATCGTATCTATGAGCAGTTGGGCTATTTCGTGACAAGTCAACCCATCGAGGCTTTGCTGAAGAACAAGACCGAGATAGAACGTGCCGTTGACAATGCCATCAAGAAAGAGCTGTTCAAATTAAGAAAAGAAGACAAAATGCCCGATTTGAACGGACTTCAGATTATCAATCGCGAGGTGATTATCAGGTACCTGCGCCAACTGCTCACCATCGACAAACAGTTGGCAACCTTCAACATCCTGGGACTTGAGAGTCCCGTCATGCATGGCTGGACCGTAGAGCCTATAGGTAGTGAGCCGTTCACCACTACTATTGGCGGTACCATCGACCGCCTTGACTGCATCACCGATGAAACGGGAGAAGAACGCATCCGTGTGGTTGATTACAAGACCGGAGGCGGCAAGCCTGAAGGCATTTCCTGCGTGGCAGACATCTTTGACAACGCGAAGATAGAGAAGCACAGCGACTATTATCTGCAGACATTCCTCTACGGACTGATTGTCAGCAGCGACGTACAGTACAACAGCACACAGGCCAAGGTCATCCCTGCCCTCTTCTTCGTACAGCGTTCCAGTCAGGAGGACTATGACCCTACGCTGAAGTTCGGCAAGCATAACATTGATGATGTCAAGGAGTGGAAACAGGAATTTGTTGAACAACTCAAGAACGTCATCAACGAGATGTTCAGTCCCACGATTCCCTTCACGCCTACGGAAACAACCAGCCGTTGCACCCACTGCCCATTTGCAGCATTATGCAACAGTTAACGGTTCTTATGCGTGATGTACCAGTGGTGAATGAAGAAATTGTAGAACAACAGGGCAACGGCAATAAGCGAGAATGATATCACATAAAGAAGACTGGTCTGTTCGTACAGGAACGTGTAGCCAAGGAACAGTCCTAGAGCCAGTCCCGTTTCCCAGCAAAGCATGAACATGCTCTGCGACGTGCCGCGCTGACAATGGCGGCTCAACTTAATAAAGAACAACAGAAAACGCGAACCGATAACACCAATGCCAAGTCCGATGAAAAGGGGAGAAATGTAAGAAAGCATCTCACCTGCCTGAATGTACATAATCAGTATGCCCGAACCCATTAGTATCAGTCCTGAGATAATCTCGCTCTTCAGTTCCGCCTCGGCAAAGACAAAGCGCTGGGCAAGAATCGCCAGCAGGAAACCACCCATCATGATGGCGTAGTACCAATCGGTCAGCGCCGTACTCATCAGCAGGCCGACGACGGTCGTCACCAGCAGCATATTTACATACAGCCACATGCCCTGAGGCAGGAAAAAGCGGTCCAGACTCAGCTTTTTCACATCGTCCTCAGGCGTACGGAACGGGAATTTCACCAGTTCAATCAGAATAACCGATACCACGCAACAGCCAATGGCAGTCAGCAACAGCACGTCAAAACCCACCAGTTTGTAAAGCGTGAGACCGGCAATGGGACCCAACGCCAATGCAAAACGTGAGAACCAGGCAGCAGAATAGTTGGCTTCCGTTCGTTGGAACGACTCACTCGTGTCGATAATCAGCGTGCTCGACAGCACCATCTGTGCCAAACCGAAGAAAGCACCGAATAGCAGACGCTGCACGAACAACAGTTCCTTACGACCTAAAATCTCTTGCGAGACGTTCAGATAGTATAGGCCGCCCAGCAGCAACGCCATAATGATAATGGCCCACATGCACACCTGATTACGGCGATAATGCTGGACAAGATAAGAGCAGAATCCTCCCAGCAGATAAATGCCCACACCAAACAGTCCCATACAAATACCCGTCTCTTGTGGGGTGAAATGCATCGTCTGCATCAGCCACAGCGGCATGACGGGAATGAGCATATAGACGGACATAGTCAGTAGCATGTTTGCTATAGACATCTGCCAGAACTCTCTATGCCAAAGCTTGATATGAACGGGAGTGTTTTGCGTGTTCATGTGTTTAGTACGATTCTTGTTCGTTGGGGAAGTCACCAGACTTCACATCGGTCACATACTGTCCGATGGCATCCGTCATGATGGCATTCAGGTCAGCATAACGACGTAGGAAGCGCGGGCTGAAGCCTTGGTTCATGCCCAGCATATCAGCCACCACGAGTACCTGTCCGTCAGTACCGTTGCCAGCTCCGATGCCAATGGTCGGAATACTGATTTCCTGCGTTACCTGAGCAGCTAGTTTCGCGGGCACTTTTTCCAATACAACGGAAAAACAGCCGATTTCAGCGAGAGCCTTGGCATCGCTAATCAGCTTGGCAGCCTCTGCCTCGTCCTTAGCACGAACAGCGTATGTTCCGAATTTGTTGATGCTCTGTGGCGTCAGTCCAAGATGTCCCATGACAGGAATACCTGCGTCGAGAATACGCTTAACAGTATCAATAATCTCCACGCCACCCTCCAACTTCAGGGCGTCGCAACCGCTCTCCTTCATAATGCGGATGGCATTCGATACGCCATCGTGCGAACCAATCTGATAACTGCCAAAAGGCATATCGCAGACCACCAGCGCACGCTGTACGGCACGAACTACCGAACGGGCGTGGTAAATCATCTGTTCTACGGTAATGGGTAACGTTGTCTGATTGCCAGCCATCACGTTCGACGCAGAGTCGCCAATCAGGATGGCATCCACGCCAGCCTTATCGACAATGCCTGCCGTAGTGTAGTCATACGATGTGAGCATAGAGATTTTCTCACCCTTCTGCTTCATTTCAATGAAACGCTGCGTCGTAACCTTACGCGCGTCACTTACTAAATATCCTGCCATATTTTTTAAAGTTTAAAGTTCACGTAATTGGGAATGACCTCATCACACAGTGGTGCGATGGCATCCGCCTTGTTCGTTGTCGATAGTCCGATAACTGTCATGCCAGCAGCCCTACCCGACTTCAGTCCGTTGAAACTGTCTTCGAACACCACACACTCGGAAGGCTCTGCGCCAAACCGCTGTGCAGCCTTCAGATAGCAATCAGGATCGGGCTTGCTGCGTTCAAAGTCCTCCGCCGTCAATATGGCGTCAAACAACTCACAGAACTCCGGGCGCTGTCGATAGACGCTCTGCATCTTCGGAACGTTCGAGCTCGTCACCACAGCCGTCTTGATGCCTCTCTCACGCAGGTCGCGCACAAAATCCTCGAATCCATCGACGTAGTCAAAGTGCATCTGCGCCTCAAACTCATCAAGCCGCCGGGTTATCAACGCTTGCTTCTTCGCCAGTCCGTCAGCGGTAAAATATCGGTCATAAATCTGCGTCAGCGTCTGTCCCTTGATTTCATGCTCCAGCCCTGGATGTTCAGGGTGGAACTCGCGACATTGAGCCCCCCAGAATACGGTGTATTGGGGTTCCGTATCGAAGACCACGCCATCGAGGTCAAACAATGCTGCTTTTACTTTCTTTTCCATTCGGCCTGCAAAGGTACGAATAAGTGAGAAGAAAACCAAAAGAATTTTGAGTTTTCTCGAGCGAGAGTACCTTCGAGACGCAGTCTCAGAGGTACGAATTTTTCTTCGACTTCCGTCAAGTTTATGTTAGAATTTTATATAAAAGTCCTGTAGGAGCTGGATAAACTGCGGGCTACCAATGACGAGTTCTGACTGGTCTGGAGGCGTAACGAGATGCTTTCGGAAAGCCAGCAGAAATCGGCGTGGAGGCTTGACAGGTGTCGTCCTGACCGCACAGACGCGGGAGAGCAAGAAGCCTGCAAGGGCTGCGGCAGACTCCATGCGTGAACGGCAGTCGAAAGGAACAATGACGGACAGCTCACCATCGTCCGCAAGCAAGCGAAAAGACTGCTGCATCAAAGCCTCGTAGGTCAGCAACGTAGTATGACGGGCCAGGGTGCGCTGCTCATCGGGCGAAGGAAGGGACTGCACGAAAAACGGGGGATTGCTGACAATGGCATCGTAAGGTGCATCGCCGGAGAAGCTAAGGTAGTCTGTCTCATGCAGGGTTACCTGACTACTGAAGGGCGACTGAGCAACGTTCTGCCGAGCCTGACTGATGGCATCAGCATCAACATCGAGGGCTGATACTACGGCATTAGGGAAGCGCTGTGCCATCATCAGGGCAATGAGTCCTGTACCTGTCCCGACATCAAGAATGCGTTGTCCGCCATGAGCCCATGCTCCCAGCAAACAACCGTCGGTTCCTACCTTCATGGCACAATGTTCCTGACGTACGGTGAAGCGTTTAAAAGCAAAATAATCGTTACTCATATTATAAAAACTATGCAAAGATAGAAAATAATTCATAATTCATCATCAAAAATTCATATTTTATTACTAATTTTGCACCCTAATTACATTAAAGTACAAGAAAAATGAGTCAGATGCAAAATAACAGAGCCTTTTCCATGATTGCTGACGTGGAGGGCGATTACTTGGATTTAAGCCGTATTGACATACCCGATGAATTGCCGATACTGACCGTCAGGAACCTGGTATTGTTTCCCGGGGTCGTATCACCGATTCTGATTGGTCGTGAAGCCAGCATGACGCTGGTTCAGCACGCAGAGAAGAACAACGGGATGATTGCTATTGTATGTCAACACGACCCTGAAATTGAACATCCCTTACAGGAAGACCTGTACGAATACGGCGTTACGGCACGTATCATGAAGCTGTTGACGCTGCCCAACGGCAATATCACGACCATTATCCAGGCTATGGGTCGCATTCATCTGGATAAGATTACACGTGAGCGTCCTTACCTGATGGGAAAGGTGACGGCTATTCCTGAACAGGAGCCGGAGAAGCGTGACCGCGAGTTCAAGACAGCCATGAAGGACCTGCGTCAGATGACGCAGGAGTATATCCGTCTGAACGACGAGCTGCCCGAGGAGGCAAACTTTGCCGTGAACAACGTGACTAATGACATCATGGCGCTGAACTTCATCTGTTCGAACATGCCGTTCAGCGTGAAGGAGAAGATGGAGCTGCTCATGATGGACAGCATCAAGGAACGAATGTTCAACACGATGCGCATCCTGAATCGTGAGATTAAGTTGGAGAACCTGAAACAGGAGATACGCAACAAGACACGCGACGACCTCGACGAGCAGCAGCGCAACTACTTCCTGCAACAGCAGATACGCAACATCCAGGCAGAGATGGGCAATGGCGAGGGTTCGCCCGAGAAGCGCAACCTCATGGAAAAGGCTATGGACAAGAAATGGCCTGAGGAGATTGAACGCGTCTTCTACAAAGAGGTGGAGAAGCTCGACCAACTGAACCCTCAAAGCCCAGACTGGAACGTACAGCTGACGTACCTGCAGACGCTCATCAGCCTGCCTTGGGGCGAGCTGACGGTGGATGACCTCGACCTGAACCGTGCACAGAAGGTGCTGGACAAGGACCACTACGGCATGGAGAAGGTCAAGGAACGTATTCTGGAGTACATGGCCGTGCTGCAACTGCGTGGCGACCTGAAGAGCCCCATCCTCTGTCTCTACGGTCCTCCGGGCGTGGGTAAGACCTCGCTGGGAAAATCAATCGCAGAGGCTATGGGCCGTAAGTACGTTCGCGTGTCGCTGGGTGGTCTGCACGACGAGGCAGAGATTCGCGGACACCGTCGCACCTACATCGGTGCCATGCCCGGACGTATCATCAAGAACATCCAGAAGGCAGGCTCCAGCAACCCTGTGTTCATTCTCGACGAGATTGACAAGGTGACGCAGATGACCCATAACGGTGACCCTGCATCGGCCTTGCTCGAAGTGCTTGACCCTGAGCAGAACAACGCCTTCCACGATAACTATCTCGACTTGGACTACGACCTGTCGAAGGTGCTGTTCATTGCAACGGCCAATGACCTGAACACCATTCCGCGCCCCCTACTCGACCGTATGGAGATTATTGAGGTGAGCGGCTACATCACCGAGGAGAAGATTGAGATTGCCAAGCGTCACCTCATTCCGAAGGAGAAGGAGAACAACGGACTGAAGGCCGAGAAGAAGCTGAACTTCAACAAAGCTGCCATCGAGAAGATTATCGAGCAATACACCCGTGAGAGCGGTGTCCGTCAGCTGGAGAAGCAGATTAACAAGAGCTTCCGTAAGCTGGCTCTGCGCAAGGCCAAGGACGGAGAGCTGCCCTATCTGAAGGTGACGCCCAACGAGATTGAAGACCTGCTGGGCAAGCCGCCCTTCTACCGCGATATCTATCAGGGCAACGACTATGCCGGTGTGGTGACTGGTCTGGCCTGGACCAGTGTAGGCGGTGAGATTCTGTTTATCGAGACCTCGCTGTCGAAGGGCAAGGGTGCCAAGCTCACGCTGACAGGTAACCTGGGCGACGTGATGAAGGAGAGTGCCGTGCTGGCACTGGAATACGTGAAGGCCCATGCCGACGTGCTGGGCATTGACTACCGCATCTTCGACAACTGGAACATCCACATCCACGTGCCTGAGGGTGCTACGCCTAAGGACGGTCCCTCGGCCGGTATCACCATCGCCACCTCGATTGCCTCTGCCCTTACCCAGCGCAAGGTTCGTAAGAACGTGGCTATGACGGGTGAGATTACGCTGCGTGGCAAGGTGCTGCCCGTGGGTGGTATCAAGGAGAAGATCCTGGCTGCCAAGCGTGCAGGCATTACCGACATCATGCTCTGTCAGGAGAACCGTAAGGACATTGAGGAGATTCCCGACGTCTATCTGAAGGGCGTCAAGTTCCACTATGTGGAGAACGTCCAGGATGTGTGGGACTTCGCGTTGACAGACGAGATTGTAGAGAAACCGCTGGACTTTACCATCAAGGAAGAGGACGAGAAAGGAAACAGTAAGGAATGACATTCGAGCTGCAACATACCGACCCCTATAGCGACGCACGCACAGGCTTGATAACAACCGACCACGGCCAGATCAAGACACCCATCTTCATGCCCGTTGGCACGGTGGGCAGCGTGAAGGGCGTACACTTCTCGGAGCTGCGCCAGCAGGTGCAGGCACAGATTATCCTGGGCAACACGTATCATCTCTACCTGCGCCCGGGACTGGAGGTACTGCGCAAGGCAGGCGGTCTGCACAAGTTCAACACGTGGGACCGTCCCATCCTGACCGACTCAGGCGGTTTTCAGGTGTTCTCGCTGACTGGAATCCGCAAGTTGCGTGAGGAGGGTTGCGAGTTTCGCAGTCACATTGACGGTTCGAAGCACATCTTCACCCCCGAGAACGTGATGGACACGGAGCGCATCATCGGAGCCGATATCATGATGGCGTTCGACGAGTGTCCTCCAGGCCAGAGCGACTACCAGTATGCCAAGAAGTCACTCGGTCTGACCCAGCGCTGGCTCGACCGTTGTGTCAAACGCTTCAACGAGACAGAACCGCTCTATGGCTACAACCAGACGTTGTTCCCCATCGTGCAGGGCTGTACCTACAAAGACCTGCGCCAGGAGGCTGCCAAGCATGTGGTAGATACGCTCGGCAAGCTGAACGACGGTGGTGGTGTCTCTATCGGCGGACTGGCTGTGGGCGAACCTACGGAGGTTATGTACGACATGATTGAGGTGGTGAACGCTATCCTGCCCAAGGACCGTCCGCGCTACCTGATGGGCGTGGGCACACCACAGAACATCCTCGAGGCCATCGAACGCGGCGTTGATATGTTCGACTGCGTGATGCCTACCCGTAACGGACGCAATGCCATGCTCTTTACCTACAACGGCACGATGAACATGCGCAACAAGAAATGGGAGACAGACTTCTCACCCATCGACCTTGACGGCTGCGAGGTTGACCGCATACACTCGAAGGCATACCTGCACCACTTGTTCAAGGCACAGGAGTTACTGGCCATGCAGATAGCCAGCATCCACAACCTGGCTTTCTATCTGCGACTGGTGGGCGATGCCCGTCAGCACATTGAGCAAGGTGACTTCACACAGTGGAAGCGAAGTGTTATAAACGATTTAGGAAAGAGAATATAAACTAATGAAATACAAGCGAATAAGAAAATGGCATAAGCTCCTGAAGGTCATGCGCACCATGCGTGGTCTGATCAGGAAAATGATGAGTTGGCCGAGGCGTTACATCAAGCGTCTCGACACGTACATCATCCGAAAGTTCATCGGTACTTATGTCTATTCCATCCTTCTCATCATCTCCATTTCCATTGTCTTCGACATCAACGAGAACCTGGCAAAGTTCACCACGAACCATGCACCGCTGAAGGCTATCGTCTTCGACTACTATGCCAACTTCGTGCCGTACTTCGCTAACCTGTTCTCGCCGCTGTTCGTCTTCATTGCCGTTATCTTCTTCACCTCGAAACTGGCAGGAAACTCCGAGATTATCGCCATGCTGGCGTGTGGGACAGGCTTCAAACGACTGCTTCGCCCCTACCTCATATCGGCTGCACTCATTGCTGCACTCAACTTCTACCTGGGTTCCTATGTCATCCCGCATGGCACCATTATACGCCAGAACTTTGAGTCACTCTACAAGAACAACAAAAAGAACACTTCGGCCATCAACGTACAGCTACAGGTGGCGCCAGGTGTCATCGCCTTTATGTCACAATATGACGACATTACCAAGACTGGCTACGGGTTCACGCTCGACAAGTTCGAAAACAAGAAACTCATCAGCACCCTGTCGGCCAATATCGTGCAGTACGATACCATCAGCGACTCGCGCTACCACTGGACAGTACATAACTATAAGATTCGTACGCTGACGGGTATGCGCGAGAAGATTACCTCCGGAATGAAGCTCGACACCGTCATCATGATGGAGCCCATGGACCTCGTGTTCTCCAAGGGACAGCAGGAGACGCTCACCTCACCGGAGCTGCGCCGTTACATCTCGAAACAGCAGGAACGCGGTTCACAGAACGTGGTACAGTATGAGGTGGAGTATCACAAGCGCATAGCCACCTCCTTTGCCTCGTTCATCCTTACCATCATCGGAGCATCGCTCTCCTCACGAAAGCGCAAGGGTGGTATGGGTATGTATCTGGGTATCGGACTGGCCCTTTCCTTCTCGTACATCCTGCTGCAGACCATCAGCGCCACGTTTGCCATTCAGGCCAACACACCGGCGATGCTTGCAGCGTGGATTCCAAACATTCTATATTCAATCATAGCATATTTTTGCTACAGACACGCCCCCAACTAAATGACATTTGAAGAAACATATCTGAATGACAACATACTCGATGCGCTCTATGACATGCACTTCGAGCAGATGACCCCCATACAGGAACGATGCATACCGGAGATTCTCGACCAGCACGACGTGATGGGTGTGGCACAGACGGGAACGGGAAAGACCGCTGCCTATCTGCTACCTATCCTGTCGATGCTCGATGACGGCGGCTTCCCCGACGATGCCATCAACTGTCTCATTATGGCTCCTACTCGCGAGCTGGCACAGCAGATTGACCAGGCCATGCAGGGCTTCGGCTACTACCTGGACAATGTGAGTAGCGTAGCCGTCTATGGCGGCAACGACGGAAACCGCTACGACCAGGAACAGCGTTCGCTGCGCATGGGAGCCGATGTGGTCATTGCCACCCCGGGACGTCTGCTCAGCCACATCAAGGTGGGCAACGTTGATTTGAGCCGTGTCAGCTTCTTCGTGCTCGACGAGGCCGACCGCATGCTCGACATGGGTTTCTCGGAAGACATCATGCAGATTGCTTCCCAACTGCCCAAGAACCGTCAGACCGTCATGTTCTCGGCCACCATGCCCGACAAGATTCAGCAGCTCGCCAAGTCGATGCTCTACGACCCTGTGATGATCAAGATTGCCGTCAGCCGTCCTGCCGATAAGATTCAGCAGTCGGCCTACATCTGCTACGAGCCCCAGAAGCTGGGCATCATCAAGCACATGTTTGCCACCGACCAGCTGCAGCGAGTCATCATCTTCTCAGGCAAGAAAGACAAGGTGAAGGACATCACGCGTGAGCTGAAGCGCATGAAGATTAACTGCGCACAGATGCACAGCGACCTCTCGCAAGCCGAGCGCGACGAGGTGATGCTGGCATTCAAAGCCGGACAGGTGGATGTGCTGGTGGCTACCGACATCGTCAGCCGAGGCATTGATATTGACGACATCCGCATGGTCGTCAACTACGACGTGCCCCACGATGCCGAGGACTACGTCCACCGCATCGGTCGTACGGCACGTGCCGACCGCGACGGCGCAGCCATCACCTTTGTCAGCGAGAACGACCAGTTCGCCTTCCGCCAGATTGAGAAGTTCCTGGGCAAGGAAGTCACTAAGACGCCCCTACCCGACACCGTGGGTGAAGGTCCCGTCTATGAGCCTAAGAGCCGCACGGCCCGTGCCTCCCGCTACTGCCGGCGTCGCGGACGCGGAGGAGGAGGACATAAGCGTAAGCGTAACAACAATAAATAAGTTTTTGCACCTTTGTCCGCATGAATACACAAAACGCGAAAAGTGTGCAGAAAAAAGCCTCCCCTAAACAGGGGAGGTTCTTTGGTGAAAGGGGGAGCACTCCCCCCTTTCGTCCCCCTTTTGGGGGACTACAGGGGGCTGCCTTTACGGTGTTGGCTCCACCCACTGGTCCACGGGCGTGTAGCGCTGCGTGCGCTTCACCTTGCCGTCCACGGTGGTCTTCGTAATCTCCACCACGCTGCGGGGCTTCAGCTGCACCTTCTCCTTGAAGGCCCTCGAGGTGATGCGGTCCAGCTCATCGCCCTCAGGCGTGTAGCGGATGTGCACACCAACGATGTTCTCTGCCACGTCGAAGTCCTCGACCGTGTCGGCGCCCTCCTTCTTGTTCTCCAGCGTCGGGAAGAACGTGCCCAGGCCGTCCAGCTTCACCGCCACGCCCTGGCCCACCAGCTCCGGCACGCAGGTGGCGAGCTTGCGCAGGATGCCCTCCACGATGTCGATGGTCCACACGCTGCCGTGCTGTGCGATGTGCTCCGACAGTCCTCGCGTGTTCAGCGTTGAGGTGCGCACGGCACGACCGTAGTACTTGCCGTAGTAGTCCGACTTCTGGTTGGTGTTTCGCACGAGATCCACGTGCATTTCAATCTTGTTTGTTGCCATGATGTTAGAAAATTAAAGGGTTAATAATACGGTTAATGAAAAGATTGTTGTCAGCTTTCTAAGACACTACAAAGATACAAAAAATATCTGATACTACCAAACTTTTAACCAATTATTTTACAAATAAAAGCACATTTTTGTTAGAGTATTTCTTCACAGAGTTTCATGCCATGAAAAGGTAGGTTTCACGTAATGAAAAGGTACGATTCATGGCATGTTTCGATGCGATGTATGATATGGGGCGCCATTCACAGATTCACAATTCACAGTTTAATTTTTAAGCCCCCTCCGAAAAACTCGCGTGGGGAGTGTTAATATTTATTTATATATATAAATATATGTATATAGATATAGATAAAAATCTATACATGAAGCGGGGTACCCCTTAGAAAAAAACTGTGAATTGTGAATCTGTGAATGGAAATATTTTTGTACCTTTGCAGGCATCAAGAATATCTGTGCTTATGAAATCGAAATTACTGAAGTTGGATGCTCCCTACAACGTCATCTACGCTGGGGGCAAGGTGGGCAGACATATTGCCACGCTAATGGTATGGAACGACGATGAGGAGGATGCAGGTCTTATTACGGACAGCGCCTCGTATCCTGTTATCGACGAGGGCGAGGAGTTTCCTGCCGGTACCCTCTGCGACAATGCGGAGTTGCACGACTGTCGCGTCATCTGTCCTCCAGGCGGCACGAACCTCTATTGGGTGGCGAAGATGATTGAATACGATTTCCAACAGTTGGAACCCGCAGGAGCAGAATACATTCTGGAACGCATGAAGCTGCTGAACTGCATGATTGCGATGCCTACGGAGAAGGACAAGGAAACGGGCGAGGAGGTAAATAAGATAAACTTCGATGTAACGCTTTATATCATGAAGGTGTCGGGTCCAGTTGGCAACGACAACGAGGGTGTGTTCCGCGTGACGAGCAACCGCTTCGACGGCTTCTACTTCGAGTCCGAGGGTACACCTGAGGAGATACAAAACGACCTTCAATACCAGAGGAGTGCGTATCTGGGGGCTTTCATCGATAAAATACATAGTATCTCTTTCCACACGACCGACCTCTTCGATGCCAACTGGGTGGAGGAAATGAATAAGAGTCGTTTCTAATATATAATAAGGTGTGCTGAAAATGGAAACGACGCTGACAGGGATTGAGCCCATACCCGTGGAGTACGTTCTGGGCATAGCACAGACGAAGGCTACTGCTGCGCAGCGTCGCCCCTACATTGAGCTGATTGAGCGGTGGGGCGACGAGACTGGCCATGCCGACGAAGCCAGCCAGCTGTTGAAGCGCCTGCGCGACGGTCAGGAGATTGACGCTCACAACATGCCTCGTGAGTTCATGCCCCGTTTCCGTCAGCCTGAGGTTGCCGAGAAGCTCATCGAGATTGTGCGAAAGATAGATGCCGTCATTGCCTCGAAACAGGAGAACTGGACGTGGGCACACGTCATGCGCGTCATGGTGGACGAAGGCATCCTCTACAAACCCACCGTCAACCGCTTCGACCAGCTCATCTGCTCGATGATTCCTGACAAGGGCCGTGACACCGTGCGCAAGCATGGCGACTACACGTACATCATGGGGCAGGAGGAGTCGTGGTCCTTCTGGGCACAGGAGTCCTACATCAACCCCACGCTGGCTGCCGAACGATCCATCTGCAACCAGATAGCCCTCGAGTTCGCTCCCGTGCTTACCCGCACCATCCGCGCTGAACTCTAAAAGTACACAATAGGGTCGGTTCTTGGGTCCCGTTGGTAGCAAGCGGCAAAGCCGAGCGCCGCTGTGTACTTTTTCCCCAAGAATCTGCCGAACGGCTTCCTGATATTTCCATAGTTTTTCCGAGATTTCCCAACTCTTTTCCAACTCATTTCCGACGAGGTGAAAGAGGGCGGAATGCCTTGTTATACATTGTTTTATTTAGTAACTTTGTAGTGCAAAACCTGACGAGAGGCGCCCTCGAAAGGTGTAGCAGAAAGAAAACAGTTACTAATTAAAAACAATTAAAAGACTATGCCAAATACCACACAGATGGGCATTGCCCAGAACGTCAAAAGCAGCGTGACGAACTGCACACTTGAAATGCTGTATGCCGCTATGGACAGCGACACGACAGCGAAAATCTGCGCCGACATCGAAGATGCACTGGAGCAGGTGAAACGCGGCGAGATGAGCCGTGAGGACTTCGAGACCTACAAGCGCGACAAGAAGAAAGAGCTGATGGTCATCACTCCCCACGCCACCTTCGCCAACGGACAGCGCACGGACAAGACTGCCGTGCCTTCCGGACTCTCCATGTACGACGTTGACCACATCGCCGACCCACGCGGCTACTTCAACACCCTCGTGAGCGACCGCTGCCGCGAGCTCGGCATCGTAATGGCCCACGTCACGCCCTCGACCGAAGGCCTGCGACTCATCTTCGAAGTGCCTGAGGGAATGACACTTGCCGAGGCACAGCGATGGATGTCGGAACAGCTGGGCGACTCGAGCTACGACGGTTCCGTGAAGGACCTGGCACGCTGTTCGTTTATCGTGCCGCGCGCGTACCTTCTCTATATTGACGAGGAGGAACTCTGCAAGGAGCGAAAAGTGGAAAAAGCGGAAGTGTCAGAAGAGAAGGATGCTCTGTCTGAGCTGAAATCTCAGCCCACACAAACCTCCGACCGCAACCTCCGCATCTTCGACCTCTGTCTGGCAGAAGCAGGACTGAAGCAGGAGGAAATCGACCAGATGGGAGTCTATAACTGGCACAACACGCTCGTCGCCATACTCAGCGTAGGCATCTGCCGACTGATGACGCAGGAAGAGCTGAAGGCCGTGATTGCCGTGAAGATGCCCAACTACGCCAAGGAACAGGACTGCCAGCGGCTCGTCAGCGACTTCTACAAGGACTACACCAAGATGAACGCCCCCATGAGCCAGCGCCTGCGTGCCATCTACGCCGAGAGCGTAACAGGCGAGAAAGACAAGCCCCTGACGACTGACGACGTACTGGGCGACATCCCACCGCAGCTGCCCCGTCGTTTGCCCAAGCTGGTGAAACTGCTGCTCTCCAAGGAGCCCGTGGTCTATAAGCCGGCCTGCGCCATGAGCATCTTCCCAGCTCTCGGAGCCCACCTCGTTGACGTCCATTTCCCCTATGCCGACCACACCTTGCATGAGGCCACCTTCATGACCTGTACAGTAGCTCCTATGTCGTCAGGCAAGTCGTGTATCAATCGTGTCTGTGACCCCATCATGGCCGACATCAAGCAGCGCGACGATGAGAACCGCCGCCGAGAGGACGAGTGGAAGGAGGAGTGCCGTTCGATGGGTGCCAACAAGCAGAAGCCGAAGCGACCTGACGACCTCACCATCCAAATTATGTCCAGCGATCTGACCAATGCCGCTCTTGTTCAGAAACTGCAGGATGCTCACGGACATTTCCTCTACACCCAGGTGGACGAGGTGGAGCTGTTCGACCAGCTGAAGACCAATGGCCGTTCAGGGCACATAGGCAAAATCTTCCGTCTGGCTTACGACTGCGGATTCTACGGTCAGGAACGTGTTGGCATACAAAGTGTTACAGGACGTCCACGGTTGCGTTGGAACTGGAATGCAGCCACCACCGTTCAGCGCAGCCAGCAGTTCTTCCGTCCCATGATAGCCGACGGTACGCTGTCACGCATCTCCTTTTCCACCATCATCACCTATCGCGGTATGCCCATGCCCATTCACGGTATCTACGACGAGATGTTCAGCGACTCCCTGAAGCCCTACATCGACCGTCTGAACGCCGCCAACGGCAACATCGACCTGCCTCAGGCACAGCGCCTTATCATGCGGCTGGATAAGGAAGCCAAGGACACCGCCTGGCTGATGGACGACGAACAGTATGAGCGTCAGGCCTATCGTGGCGTGGTAAGCGCCTGGCTGCGGGCAATGGTGCTCTACATTGCCGAGGGGCGCTGGTCAAAGGAAATCGAGAACTTCGCCCTGTGGAGCATGAAGTACGACCTGTGGTGCAAGATGCACTTCTTCAGCGAACAGCTCCATCAGCAAATGGCTGGCGAGGTAGTACGCATCCGTGGTCCTAAGAACATGCTTGATGAGCTGCCCGATTCCTTCACACGCGAAGATGCCCAGGCAGTACGCATCCGCGAACGGAAGAAGAACAGCAACCCCAGCCAGATGCTCTGCATGTGGGTGGAACGCGGTTACATCACCCGTGACGAAGACGGCGTCTATCACAAGACTCCCGCCTACCTCAAGCGTCAGAAAGCAGCCTGAACCATTCACAGATTGACTTTCAGTCGTTCTGCTCTTCGCTCAGCAAAGCTCAAACAAGTTTGTCTTTGCCTTCGCTCATTCACAGATTGACTTTCAGTCGTTCTGCTCTTCGCTCAGCAAAGCTCAAACAA